>NZ_CP045245.1:3421275-3732300 GCF_009720485.1 Cellulomonas sp. JZ18
CGGGGAGCGTCCAGCGGCGGCCGGTGATCTCGATGCCGGGCACCGCCTCGACCACGGCCTCGTCGCCGGGGGCGACGGGCCGCGCGAGCGTCGCAGGACGGACCCACCCGTCGACGCGGACCACGACGGCGCCGTCCGGCGCGACCGTGACCGGTGGGGACGCGGGCACGGCGGCCCGTCCCTCGACGGTGCCGACGAGGGTGCGCGTGGTGCCGTCGGCGGCCACGACCCACACCTCGAGCCGGGCGGTGCGCGAGCAGCGCGACACGTCGAGCCCGCCGACGGCGACGCTGTGCGCGTCCCGGGCGGTGGCCGGCGTGACCACCGCGGTACCGGTCGCGCACCCCGTGGAGGTGGTCGCCCACGGACGCGCCACGGGTTCGAGGGGCAGTGCGGCCGCGCTCGCACCGCTCGTGCCGGCGGCGAGCGCCACGACCGCGAGCAGGAGGAGCGCCGCGACGACGGCCCGCAGCCGTGGCACGGCAGCGGTGCGCGACCGGCTCACCGCCGCTCCTCGGCCACGCGCTCCCCGGTGACGGGGCCCGCGCCGCGCGGCTCGTCGTGCGCGACTGGCTCCCCCGCAGGCTCGTCGTCGGCCGTGGCCTGCCTGCCGGGCCACACCAGCAGTCCCAGGCCGACGACGACCAGGCTCGCCCAGAACCACGGGTTCGTCATGAGCAGGCCGACGCGCCCGACGGCGGGCACGTGGACGCGGGCGACGCCGACCACGTCCTCGTCCGTGGGGGCGAACGGGTCGACCTCGGGGTTGTTGTCGCCCTGCAGCACCCAGCCGTCGCCGTCCCCGCCCGTGATGCGGTGGATGATGCGCGCCCCGCCGTACCCCTCGGGCACGTAGACGACGACGTCGCCGACCTGGGGGGTTCCGCACCGCGCGAGGACGAGGTCGCCCGTGCGGTAGGTGGGCTCCATCGAGTGCCCGGACACCACGGTGAGGCTGGTGCAGCCGCCGAGGTTCGTTGGCCAGAGCAGCACGGCGGCGGCGGCGAGCAGCGCCCAGAGCGCGGCGCTGCCGGCAGCACGCAGCACCCGACGCCCGCGAGGGACGTCGGGTGCTGCGTGCTGCTCCTGCGTCACGGTGCCGGTGGGACCGTCAGTAGATCGTGACGGCGACGGACCCGACGGCGGACGCGTCGCCGGCGATCGGCGCCGTGACGGGGCCGGCCGTGAGGCTGGCCACCGTGTACGTCGTGCCGATCTGCGCGCCGGAGGCGTCGAGCAGGGCGATCTTGGCCGACTCGCCGACGCACGCGGCGTCGAACGTGCCGACGGTGACGGTGCTGGAGCGGAAGGTGCTGCCGGCGAGCGCCGGCTCGCCGAAGGTCACGGTGAGCGGCGACGTCTGGCACGCGCCGGCCACCTCGACGCCGGCCTGCATCTGCGGCTGCGAGTCGGGCGTGAACGAGAGCTGCGACGCGGACGCCATCGACAGACCCGCGACGCCGACGACGGCGAGCGAGACGGCGGCGACCTTGCGGGTGCGGGACGAGCGGCTGCTGGACATGACGACTCCTCGACAGGGGTTGGGGTGCTCGGGCGACCGTAGGCGTGACACCCGTTCTCCTGGACGTGCGTCTAGGTGGCCGCACCCACCCGTGCACGCCGGGCAGGCCCTTTCATCCGAACGAGAGCGGACGTGCCGGACCGGGGAGGAGGAACCGGACGACACGTCGTCACCGGCTGTGACAGACCCCCGGAACGGCCGTTGAGACCGGCGTCACTCGGTGTCACCGGCGCGGGGCCGGCCGTCGACGGCGGGCGCGAGGGGCAGGCGCGCCTCCACGCGCGCGCCCGTCGTGGCCCCGGGACCGACCGCGAGCCGACCGCCCACGACGGCGAGGCGCTCGGCGAGCCGGGCGGTACCGGACGCCGGGTCGGGCCGGCGCGGCGCGTACAGGTCGCCGTCGTTGACGACCTCGATGAGGAGCACGTCGTCCACCAGGTCGAGCACGACGTCGACGCGCTGGGGCGGCCCGTTCTTGAGCGCGTTCGTCACGGCCTCCTCGACGACGCGCAGGGCGAGCAGCCGGTCGGCGACGAGCAGGTCGTCGCGCGTGGGGTCGTCGCGGCGTCGCACGGCGTCGCTGGCCCGCAGGCTCGTCGCGATCGTGGCGGGCAGCCGGCTGAGCAGGGCGCGCACCGCGGGCACCAGCCCCAGCTCGAGCCGGTCCGGGTAGAGCAGCCGGCTCATCTGCCGCACGTCGGCGTCCCGCGCCTCGGCGAGCTGCTCGCGCACCCAGCCGAAGTCGCCGACGACCTCGTCGGGGAGGCGGCCGCGCCGCACGAGCTCGGCGAGCCGGGCCTCGATGAGCACCAGGCGCTGCTGGAGGGTCCCGTGCAGGCCCTCCGCGACCTGCCGGCGGACCCGGATCTCCTCGTTCTCGAGCGCGCGGACGGCCAGCTCGACCGCGACCGCGGCACGCTCCGCCGCCCGCGTGCGGGCCCGGGCGCGGCGCAGCCACACCATCGCCCCCGTCCCCACGCCGCCCGAGATCAGCGCGGCCACGAGGCCACCCACGAGCTCGGCGCGCTGGGACGCCACGTCGTCGCGCGCGTACACGCCCGCGACCACCTGGGCCGCGACCCGCGCCGCGGCGCAGAGCGCGCAGGCGAGGACGACGCGGCGGACCACCGCTGCGGCGCGCGGCAGCGCGTGCACCTGCAGGGCCACGAGCGCGAGCGCGAGCGTGGCCACCGCCACGCCGTTGGCGGCCAGGCGCTGCAGCAGGCTCACCTCGGCCCACTCCGGCAGCAGCTGGGAGTAGATGTACGTGCTCTGCAGCGAGGCACCGGTGCCGTAGCCGAGGGCGACGAGCGCCGACACGCCCACCAGCACGCGGCGGTCGACGACGGTGTCCCTGCGGTGCGCCACGGGCGTGGCACCCCCGGTCGTCCCCGTCATCCGCTCCCGACCCCCGCCGTGCCTGGCGCGCACGAACGGCGCGGGACGACGATACTGGCCCCGATGACCGCACCCGACGACCGCCCGCTCCGCGTCGCCGTCGTGGAGGACCAGCCGCTCTTCCGCGCCATGCTCCGCCGGACGCTCGAGGACGCGGCCGACCTCGAGGTCGTCGCGACGCTGGACTCGACGGCCGAGGCCCGCCGGACGCTGCGGCCGGGCGTGGCCGACGTCGTCGTCATGGACATCGACCTCCCCGACGGCAACGGGATCGCCCTCGGCGTGCAGCTGCGCCGCGAGCAGCCGGACCTCGGGGTGCTCCTGCTCTCCGCGCACGACGCGATGGACCTGCTGCTCGACCTGCCGAAGGACGTGGCGCACGGGTGGGGCTACCTGTCCAAGACGAGCATGACGGACGAGGCGGCGCTGCTGGACGCCGTGCGGGCGGCGGCCGCCGGGCGGACGGTCCTCGACCCGGCCCTGCTCGAGCAGATGACCCCGCGGCACGGGTCGTCGGTCGCACGGCTCACGAACCGCCAGTTCGCGGTCCTGCGCCTGCTCGCCCAGGGGCTGTCCAACGCGGGGATCGCCGAGCGGCTCGGCATCACCGAGAAGTCGGTGCAGAACCACGTCTACGCGGTCTACGCCACGCTCGGCATCGACGCCGACCCCGCACGCAACCCGCGCGTGAGCGCGGCGCTGCGCCTGCTGGAGGAGACCGGGCCGGCCCTCTGACGTCAGGCGGCCGTTCCGCCGGGCGCCGCCGGACGGCCGTCGGGACGCAGCCCCGCCGCGAGCCGCGTCCGCCGCGACGCGTGCACGGACCACCGCGGGACGGTCCGCGCGAGCGCCCCCGCGGCGGCGACGCCGAGGGTCCCGGCCGCGAGCACGCCGGCCGCGAGGCTGCCGAGCGCGGCCCCCGCCGACACGACCAGCGGCCCGGCGGCCGAGCCCGAGTCCTGGAGCAGGCGCCACACGCCGAGGAACGCCGAGCGCTCACCCGGCGGGGCCACGTCGGACCCGAGCGTCATGAGCAGCCCGGAGCTGACGCCGTTGCCCGCCCCCAGCAGCACGGCCACGGCCGCGAGCCCGGCGGCGGTGGACGTCGTGGGCAGGACGAGCAGCGCGGCCGCCACGAGCAGCATCGACGGGACCGCGACGGCCAGGCGGCCGCGCCGGTCCATCACGCGCCCCGCCGGGTAGAACAGCAGGACGTCGAGCGCGCCCGCGACGCCGTAGACGAGGCTCGTCGTCGCCGGTGCCAGCCCCAGGTGCTCGCCCCACAGGGGCACGACCTGCTGCCGCGCCCCGCGCACGGCCCCGACGAGCAGCACGGCCGCGCCCAGCGTGAGCAGCACGTGCCGGTGCTCGCGCGCGACGGCGAGCACCGAGGCGCGCGGGCCGCGCCGGTGCTGCGGCCCCTCGACGTCCGGCACGGCGAGCAGCACCACCACCGCGAGCGCGGTCGTCACCACCGCGAGCCAGAACGCGCCCGTGGTGTCCGTCAGGTGCATGACCGCGGCCCCGAGGAACGGCCCGAGGAACACGCCGATCCGGCCGACGCCACCGAGCGTCGACAGCGCCCGCGCGCGGTACAGCACGGGGGTGATGCCCGTGACGTACGACTGCCGCGCGAGCATGAACACGGCGTTGGTGGCGCCCAGGGCGAGCGCGGCGACGGCGAGCAGCCCGACCCGGTCGGCGAGCGCGCAGCCGGCGAGCGCGACGACGGCGACCGCGGACGCGACGAGCATGGCGGCGCGGTCCCCGACGCGGCTGGCGAGCGCGCCCGCAGGCACGTCCCCGAGCAGCTGCCCGACGCCGAGCAGCGCGGCGAGGACGCCCGCCGTGGCGAGGTCGGCCCCGAGCTCCCCGGCGCGCACGGCCACGACGGGCGCGACCGCGCCCATGCCGAGCTCGAACACGAGCGCGGGCAGGTACACGCCGAGCACCGCCGCGCGGGACAGGAACCCGCCGCGGGCGGTGGGCCGGGCGTCGTCGTGGGACATCCCCGACAGTCTGGCCGGGCGGGCGCCGCCGCGCCGGGGAGGGCCGCCGACCGGGACGGCCGCGCCGTGGAGCCCCGTGGAGCCCCCTGTCGGATTCGAACCGACGACCTGCTGTTTACAAGACAGCTGCTCTGGCCAGCTGAGCTAAGGAGGCGAGTGGCGCCAGCCTACCGGCCGGCGCCGGACGCGCCGCGGGCGCCCGCCCCGGTGAGGACGGGCGCCCGCGGACGCGGGTGGGGCGTCAGCCCTGGGCGGCCGCCGCGCGCACGGCCTCGGCGAGCGGACCGGGCTGGTACAGCAGGCCCTGCTCGTTCTGGCCGGCCGGCCACTTCTCGCCGTTGATCCGCACCGACGGCGTGCTGATGCCACCGAGGTCCGTGTTCGCCTGCTCGGTCGCCGCGGCGACCCACGGCGCGAACGTGCGCCACGTGCCCTCGCGCTCCTCGGTGCCGTCGTCGGTCGCCGCCTCGTAGGTGCCGTCGACCGTGGCGGTGAACTGCTCCACGACGTCCGCGGGGACGCCGACGCCCTCGGCGATCTCGGCGATCTCGGCGTCCGTGAGGCCCGACGAGCCCTCCTCCGGCTGGTTCTCGTACATCGCGGTGATGAAGTCCTCGACGTGCTCCGGCGACTGGTCGGCGACGACCGCGAGCGCGTTCGCGGCGCGGGTCGAGAAGTAGGTGCCCTGCGAGGTCCCGTCGAGGAACGAGATCGGCTTGTACACGACCGTGATGCCCTCCTCCTGCGCGAGGGCCTTGAGGTCGGCGGAGTTCGCCGCGTCGAACTGGCCGCAGTAGGGGCACATGAAGTCGAAGTAGACCTCGACGGTCGTGGCGTCCTCGCTGGTCTCGCCGACCCCGGCCGCGCTGACGGGGATGCCGCCCGCGTCGGCGGTGGCCGGCGCCTCGACCTCGTCGAGCGACGGGGCGACGGTCTGGTCGCCGCTGCCGTACTGGACGGTGCCGTACGCCTCGGCGCGCTCGGCGCCCTGGCGCACGATCGCGACGACGACGACGGCGAGGACGGCGACGGCGGCGACGAGGCCGCCGACCGCGAGCAGGCGGTTGCGCTTGGCGCGCCGCTCCTGCTCCTGGCGCATCGCGAGCGCCTTGGCGCGGGCGTCCTCGCGGCGCTCCGCCTTGGTGGGACGGGGGTCGTTCGTGGGCATGGGGTGCTCCTGGTTCGGGGGCCGGCGCTGCCGGCGGGACGTGCGGGCGCGGGACCGGTGGGCCGGTCAGCAGGCCGCGGGCGGTCCCCGGCGCGGCCGGACGAGCACGAGGCCCCGGTCGTCGCGCACGAGCACGGGCAGCACGGGGGCGGTGAGACGCAGGTGCGGTGCGGCGGGCAGCGTGACCGGCTCGACGCGCCGGACGCCCGCCGCCCGCGCGAGCGCGGCGAGGACGCCCCGCGCCCGGTGCAGCACGGCGCCGAGCCCGATCCCCGCCGCGGCGAGCAGCAGGTGGCCCGCGAGCACGGGGACGGCGACGCTCAGCAGCAGCACCGCGCCCTGCGAGGTGCCGCCGAGCGCGTACGCGTCCTGCGGGCAGTGCGCGGCGGACGCGAGCAGCTCCAGGCGCAGGCCGAGGGCCGCGGCCGGGCCGTCGGCGACGACGCACCGGTGCACGAGGACGCGCCCCTCCGCCGCGGCCAGCAGCGGCGTGAGGGCGAGCAGCGACCCGGCGAGCGTCAGCGCGCGGGCGCGCGCGTGCCCGGGCACGGGTCCCCGATGCGCACGCACGCGCCCAGGGTAGGCGCTGCCGCGCCCGTCGGTGAGGGGTGTTCGTCCCGTTGCCGGGCCGACCGCGCCGCCACCGCCCTGCTCCGCGCCGGGACTCGGCGCTACGGCGGAGCGCTGCGGCTCAGCGCTGCGGCTCAGCGCTGCGGAAGGACCGGCGTCGGGAGCGGCGCCCACTCGATCGACGCCCCGTGCAGGACCTGGTAGGCGAGCGCGGCGGCCGCGACGAGCGCCAGGACGACGACGACCAGCGCACCGACCCAGCCGGGCGCGACACCCGCCAGCGCGCGCCGGGCACCGGTGCGCGTCATCCGCGACAGCGGCCCGAACCACAGGACGAGGACGACGAGGAGCACGCCCGCCCCGACGACGGCGGACGCCTCGGGCCCGGACGGCGGCTCCCCCGGCGTGGTGCCCGCGAGCACCCACCGCCCGGAGGCGAGCAGCCACCACGCGACCCCGCCGGCGATCACGCCGACGCTCGCGCTGACCAGGAGCGACGGCAGCAGCCCCACGACCGCGCGCAGCAGGTGCCAGGGCGTCGCCACCACGGTCAGCGGCACGTCCGAGCGCCGCACCCCCGCCCGCTCCCGCCGCCCGTGCATCGACTCGACCGCGCACCCGACGGTGCGCACGACCACGAGGAGCAGCAGCACCACGACGAGGGTGGCGCCCGGTGCCACCGCACCGGCGGCGCCCACGAGCACCGCGAGCGCGAGCAGCGTCCCCCAGCGGCGGCGCGCGGGCGGGCGGACGTAGCCGGAGCCCTCCGTGACCGGGCCCTCGGAGCGGTCGAGGTCGTCCTCGATCCACCCGACGCCGTCGGGGTCGTCGTCGGCACCGGCGTCGTCGCGCTCGCCGTCCCACCCGTCGTCGTCCCACCGGTCGTCGTCCCACCGGTCGCCGTCCCACCGGTCGCCGTCGCGCGCCGGGTCCCCGGCCGGCGTCGCCGGCCCGTCCCCGTCGACGCGGCCGGCGCCGACCGGGACGGCGACCGTGCGGCCGTCGTGCACGGGCGCCTCGGGCGGGCCGACGGCCGTCGTCCCGGCGCTGCGCGGCGCCGCCGGCAGGACCGTCGTCGCGGCCGGCTCGTCGGCGTCGCGGCCGTCACCGTCCGGGTCGTCCGGGCCGTCGAGGTCACGCTCGTCGGTGTCGTCGCGGTCGCGCCCGTCGCCCGCGGCGTGCGCGCCCAGGGCGGCGGCCGCCGCGGCGGACGTCGCGAGCGCCGTCGTCGGCACGACGTCGGGGCCGTCGGCCGGCACGGCGGTCGTCGGCACGTCGTCGCGGCCCAGGTGGGTCGTCGCCACGTCGTCCGCACCGGCGCCGTCAGGGCCGCGGTCGGCGTCCTCGTCCGGCACCTCGTCCGGCACCTCGTCCTCGTCCGGCACCTCGTCCGGCACCGCGTCCTCGTCGTCCGCACCGTCCGCGTCCTGCTCGTCGCCCGGCAGCGCCGCGGCACCGCCGACGGCGAGGGCCGCCAGGACGGCCGCCGCGTCCGAGCCGGCGGGCAGCTCACCCTCGTCGGCGACCACCCGCAGCGCGGCGACGACGTCCTCGGGGTCGGTGCGCTCGCCCGGGGCGGGACGCAGCGCACCGGCGACGGCGGCGGCGGTCAGCGGGCCGACCCCGTCGAGGTCCACCTGCCCGGAGCGGGCGCGGGCGAGCACCGCCTCCACGGGCCGGGACCCGAACGGGTCGCGCCCGGTCGCCGCGAACGCCAGCAGCGCGGCCCAGCCCCACAGGTCGGTGGCAGGGCCGGGCTCGCCGCCGTCGAGCAGCTCGGGCGCGAGGTAGCCGGGCGTCCCGAGCACGAACCCGGCGGTCGTCAGCGTCGCGTCGTCGTCGACGCCCTGCGCGAGACCGAAGTCGATGAGCACGGGCCCGTCGTCCGTGAGCAGCACGTTGGACGGCTTGAGGTCCCGGTGCACGACGCCCGCCGCGTGGACCGCCGCGAGCGCCGAGCGCAGCCCCTCCGCGAGCGTGAGCAGCGCGTCGGGGTCGAGCGGCCCGTCCGTGCGGACGCGCTCGGTGAGCGTGGGACCGGCGACGAGCTCGGTGACGATGAACGCCTCGGTCGAGTCCGCCTCGGCGTCGAGGACGGCCGCGACGGCCGGGTGGCGCAGCCGCTGCAGCGCCGCGACCTCGCGCAGGAGCCGCGCGCGCACGGCCGCGTCGGCGCCCACGTGCGGGTGCAGCAGCTTGAGCGCGACGGCCGTGCCGCCGCCGTCGACCGCCCGGTACACGGTGCCCATCCCGCCGGAGCCGAGCGGCGCGACCACCGTGTACCCGCCGATCTCCGACCCCGGCGTCAGGCCGATCCGCTCCATGCGCCGCACGCTAGCGGGCGCGTCGCCGCACGTGGGGGACGCCACACGGGCGACGCAGCCCGGGCGGCCCACCTCGGGGACGACTAGGGTCGGCAGCGATCCCGAGGAGTTGATGCGCGTGCCCTTCGACGTGCCCGAGGACGGCTACGACCTCGTCGTCGTCGCCAACCGCCTGCCGGTCGACGTCAGCCTGGACGAGTCCGGCGAGCCCACGTGGACGCGGTCCCCCGGCGGTCTGGTGACCGCGCTGGCCCCCGTGATGGCGGGCGCCGGGGACGAGGGCGCGTGGGTCGGCTGGGGCGGCTCGCCCGACCTCGAGCTCGAGCCGTTCGTCGTCGACGGCTCGCTCCTGGTGCCCGTGGCGCTGTCGCAGGTCGACGTCGAGCGCTACTACGAGGGCTTCGCGAACGACACGCTGTGGCCGCTGTACCACGACGTCATCGCGCCGCCGCAGTTCCACCGCCAGTGGTGGGACGCGTACCAGCGGGTCAACCGCCGGTTCGCGGAGGCCGCGGCACGCCGGGCCGCGCACGGCGGCACGGTGTGGGTGCACGACTACCAGCTGCAGCTCGTCCCCGCCTACCTGCGCGAGCTGCGTCCCGACCTGCGCATCGGGTACTTCCACCACATCCCGTTCCCGCCGCTGGAGATCTTCGCGCAGCTGCCGTGGCGCACGCAGGTCGTCGAGGGGCTGCTCGGCGCGGACCTGGTGGGCTTCCAGCGCGCCGGTGACGCCGCCAACTTCGTGCGCGTCGTGCGGCGCCTGACGGACCTGACGACGCGGGGGCAGGTCGTCACGGTCGGCGAGGGGACGCCGCAGCAGCGCCACGTGCGCGCCGCGGCCTTCCCCATCTCGATCGACTCGCACGCGTTCGACGAGCTCGCGCGCACGCCCGAGGTGCAGGCGCGCGCCAAGGAGATCCGCGCCGAGCTCGGCGACCCGGCGCACCTGCTGCTCGGCGTCGACCGGCTCGACTACACCAAGGGCATCCGCCACCGCGTCAAGGCGTACGGCGAGCTGCTGGAGGACGGGCGCCTGTCCGCCACGGACACCGTCCTGGTGCAGGTCGCGAGCCCGAGCCGCGAGAACGTGGGCGCCTACCAGCAGCTGCGCGACGAGGTGGAGCTGCTGGTGGGGCGCATCAACGGCGACCACGGCACGGTGGGGCACGCACCGGTGCAGTACCTGCACCAGTCGTTCCCGATGGAGGAGATGGCGGCCCTGTACCTGGCCGCCGACGTCATGCTCGTCACCGCGCTGCGCGACGGCATGAACCTCGTGGCCAAGGAGTACGTGGCCGCCCGCTCGGACGACCGCGGCGCGCTCGTGCTCAGCGAGTTCACCGGCGCGGCCGACGAGCTGGTCGGCGCGGTGCTGGTGAACCCGCACGACATCGCGGGCATGAAGGACGCGATCACCTACGCGGTGCACATGGAGCCGCGCGAGTCGCGCAAGCGCATGCGCCGCCTGCGCCGGCGGGTGCTCGGGCACGACGTGGCCGCCTGGTCCCAGCAGTTCCTCGCGGCGCTCACGGCGGTGCCCGCGGGGCAGGGCGCGGCCGACGCGGGCGAGCGGGGCCGGCGCGATGGCTGAGCCGACGCCGACCACGCCCCAGGACGTCGGCGCCCTGACCGCGCGCCTGGAGCAGGTGCTGGCCGACCCGGCGGCGCGGCCCGTGCTGCTCGCCCTCGACTTCGACGGCACGCTCGCACCGCTCGTCGACGACCCGTCGACGTCGGCGATCCTGCCCGCCGGCGTCGAGGTGCTCGCGGCGCTCGCCGACCGGCCCGGCGTCGTGCTGGCGCTCGTGTCCGGGCGCGCGATGGCGGACCTGCACGCGCTCGCGCAGGTGCCCGCGGGCACGTACCTCGTGGGCAGCCACGGCGCCGAGCGCGCCCGCGTGACCGCCCACGGCCTGGACCGCGACGTGGTCGAGCTCACCGCCGAGCAGGCGGACCGCCTCGCGGCGCTCGGCGCGCGCGCCGCGGCCGTGGCCCGGGGACGCGACGGCGTGTGGGTGGAGACCAAGCCGACGGCCGTCGTCGTGCACACGCGCCTCGCGGAGCGCGACGTGGCCGGCCCCGCGGAGCAGGAGGCGCTCGCGCTGGGACACGAGACGGGCGCCGGGACGCTGCACGGCAAGGACGTCGTCGAGCTCACGGTGCTGCCCGCGGACAAGGGCACGGCGCTGCAGGCGCTGCGGCACGAGCTGGACGCCCCGGTCGTCCTCTACGCCGGCGACGACGTGACCGACGAGCACGCGTTCGCCGCGCTCGGCCCGGACGACCTCACCGTCAAGGTCGGCGCGGGCGCGACGGCGGCGGCCTACCGCGTCGGCTCGCCCGAGGACGTCGTCGCGGTGCTGGCCGCGGTCGAGCGCGCGACGCGCTGACCAGCGCACCCGCCGGGTCGGCCGTCCGGGTGGGCCCGCGCGCCCGTCCGGGCGGCGACGTCCGCCAGGACCGGACGACCCGGACAGCCCGGACGTGGCGTGTGCCATACTGGCGCCGGCCGAGGGGGGTCGTCCCGACCGCTCCCGGCCTGTGTCAGCGGAGACACCGAGCTCAGCGGGGTGCCAGGACGGACCACGCGTTGACACTCTTCACGACGGATCGTCCGGCACGTACCTGCCGGTGAAGGGAATGACGGCTCATGGCCACGGTCACTTTCGACAACGCGACCCGGATCTACCCGGGCACCGAGCGTCCCGCGGTGGACGCGCTCAACCTCCACATCGAGGACGGCGAGTTCCTCGTCCTCGTCGGCCCCTCGGGCTGCGGCAAGTCGACCTCGCTGCGCATGCTCGCCGGCCTGGAGGACGTCAACGCCGGCCGCATCCTCATCGGCGACCGCGACGTCACGGACGTCCAGCCGAAGGACCGGGACATCGCGATGGTGTTCCAGAACTACGCGCTGTACCCGCACATGACGGTCGCGGACAACATGGGCTTCGCGCTCAAGATCGCGGGCACCCCGAAGGCGGAGATCCGCACCCGCGTCGAGGAGGCCGCGAAGATCCTCGACCTCACGCAGTACCTCGACCGCAAGCCGAAGGCGCTCTCCGGCGGTCAGCGCCAGCGTGTCGCCATGGGCCGCGCGATCGTCCGCCAGCCGCAGGTGTTCCTCATGGACGAGCCGCTGTCGAACCTCGACGCCAAGCTCCGCGTCCAGACGCGTACGCAGATCGCGTCGCTGCAGCGCCGCCTCGGTGTCACCACGGTCTACGTCACGCACGACCAGACCGAGGCCCTGACGATGGGTGACCGCATCGCGGTCCTCAAGGACGGCATCCTCCAGCAGGTGGGCACGCCGCGCGAGATGTACGACACGCCGGCCAACGTGTTCGTCGCCGGCTTCATCGGCTCGCCCGCCATGAACATCGGCACGTTCCCGGTGCTCGACGGCGCCGCGTCGGTCGGCCAGTCGCGCCTCGCGCTCCCGCGCGACGTCATCGGCCGCCTGGCGGACGACGACAAGGGCCACATCACGGTCGGCTTCCGCCCCGAGTCGCTCGACGTCGTGCCGGCCGGCACGCCGGACTCGTTCCCGGTGATCGTCAACATCGTCGAGGAGCTCGGCTCGGACGCGTTCGTCTACGGCTCGCTGACGAACGAGTTCGGCCAGGCCAACGCGGTGCACTCGGGCGCCGGCGACGCGCAGGTCATCGTGCGCGTCGACCCGCGTCAGGTGCCGGCCAAGGGCGACTCGATCCACGTCCGGATCCGCCCGCAGGAGCAGCACCTGTTCCACGCGGGCTCGGGCGAGCGCATCCTCGGCTGACGCTCCGCAGCAGCACCACGCACCACGCACCACGACGAGGCGGGTCCGGTCCGACCGGGCCCGCCTCGTCGCGTCCGGCGCGACCTGAGAGGATCGACGCATGACCGGCACGTCGCAGCGTCTGCAGATCACCGCGGCCAGCCCGGACCCGGCGCTGCTCGACCTCCCCTGGCACGTCCCGCTCGAGGAGTGGCCGCCCGAGAACCTCGCCGCGCTCCCCCGGGGCATCTCGCGGCACGTCGTGCGCTTCGCACGCATGTCCGGCCGGGTCGTCGCGATCAAGGAGATCGGCGAGACCGTGGCGCACCGCGAGTACGAGCTCCTGCGGCAGCTGCGCCGGCTCGACGTGCCGAGCGTCGAGCCCGTCGGCGTCATCACAGGGCGCCGTGCCCCGGACGGCGAGCCGCTCGAGGCCGTGCTCATCACGCAGCATCTGCAGTTCTCGCTGCCCTACCGGGCCCTGTTCAGCCAGTCGCTGCGCCCGGACACCGCGACGCGCCTCATCGACGCCCTCGCCGTGCTCATGGTCCGGCTGCACCTGGCGGGCTTCTACTGGGGCGACGTGTCGCTCTCGAACACCCTCTTCCGCCGCGACGCCGAGACGTTCGCCGCGTACCTCGTCGACGCCGAGACCGGCGACCTGCACGACCGGCTGAGCGACGGCCAGCGGGCCTACGACCTCGACGTCGCGCGGGTCAACATCATCGGCGAGCTCATGGACCTGCAGGCGGGCGAGTTCCTCGACGAGGACGCCGACGCCGTCGCGATCGGCGACGCCCTCGCCGAGCGGTACCAGGAGCTGTGGAAGGCCCTCACCGAGGTCGAGTCGTTCGGGTACGGCGAGCGCTGGCGCGTGCAGGCCCGCATCGACCGGCTCAACGACCTGGGCTTCGACGTCGGCGAGCTCGACATCACCACGGACATCGACGGCACGACGGTCCGCATCCAGCCCAAGGTCGTCGACGCCGGGCACCACTCGCGCCGGCTCATGCGCCTGACGGGCCTCGACGTGCAGGAGAACCAGGCGCGCCGTCTGCTCAACGACCTCGACGAGTTCCGCGCGGCCACCGACCGGCAGGCGGAGGACGAGTCGTTCGTCGCCCACGACTGGCTCACGGACGTCTTCGAGCCGGCCGTGCGCAGCGTGCCGCGCGAGCTGCGCACCAAGCTGGAGCCGGCGCAGGTGTACCACGAGCTGCTCGACCACCGGTGGTACCTGTCGCAGCAGCACCACCGCGACGTGCCGATGAGCGAGGTCGTCAAGAGCTACGTGAAGAACATCCTGCCGACCCGGCCGGACGAGCAGGCCGTCCTCGGCACGCGCGCGGAGGACCTGCGGGACGCCGACAGCGGCGTGCCGCACGCCGAGCACGACCCCGACCAGCTCATCGGCTGAGCCACGCTCAGACCTCCCGCACCTGCGCGGCCGACGCCGCGTCCTTCGTCCGGTCGTCCGTGGGCCTGCCCGGCCGCACGAAGAACACCAGCCCGAGCAGGAGCACGCCCACGCCGGCGCAGACGGCGACCAGCGTCGCGTCGGTCGGGGTGCGCCCGGCGAGGGCCTGGGCCCGCTCGCGCGCGTCCCGTACCTCCGCGACCTGCGCCTCCAGGAGCTCCTGGCGCAGCGTGACGTCCTCCGCGCTGCCCGTCGGGATCGCCGGCCAGGTCGGCAGGCACGCCCCGGTCTGCTCGTCCTGCTCGGTGCCGCCTCCGCAGTCGGCCGTCGTGGTCACCACGTCGGGAAGGGTCAGGAACGGCAGCGGCAACGTCGCCACGCCCAGCAGCAGGGCCCACACCGCCGTCCGCATCCAGTGCGCGCGCCGGTTCACCGTGACCGTCGACCACCTGCCGAAGGCGGCTGCCCGGCCGACCACGCGGTCGGCCGTGGACTCCCCGCCGAGGTCGACCCGCACCGGGGCGGCCTGCCCGAGGTACGCCACGTAGCCGGCGGCGAACGTGATGGCAGCACCGAGGAACATCGCGGGCAGCGCGCCGCGCAGGGGCAACGGCTTGTCGGTGACGGAGAAGGCGAGGGTGAGCGCACCCGTGTAGAGGGCGAAGATCGCCGTGGCGGACTTCTGCACGGTCTCGGCTGCTGCCGCGGTGCGCTCGAACGCTCCCTGGTACGTCGTGATCATCGACGTGGCGAAGGCCTGCCGCGAGGCGATGTCGGCCTCGACGTCGAGCGTCGTCAGCTCGCGTCCGTGCGCCCGCTTCGCCGCCTCCTCGGCCGCGGCCGCCGTCGCCGCCTCGTCGGCTGCGGCCTCCTCGGCCGCGCCCTGCTCCGCCGCCGCCTCCTCCGCCGCGCTGTCGCGCGCGCCGGTCGTGGTCGCGACGTGGTCCCCGGGCGGGTCGCCGCCCCCTGCGGGCGGCGTGGTGGACGGTTCGCTCACCGCTCCTCACCGCCGTCGTCGGCGCGCTCGGCGAGGTCGAACTCGGAGGTCGCCGGCCACCGCATGCCGTCGTCGGTGTGCGCGTGCTCACCGCGCAGGTGGACGAGGGTGCCGTCCTCGGCCCTCCAGAACTCGCCCACGGGAACGTAGTCCCGTTCCCGCATGCAGAACCGCTCGGACGTGGCCATGCGTGCCCCCCTGGCTCGTGTGGGACGACCAGGGTCCTCCCGCCCCACCCGCGACCACAAGGGACGGGGCACCTCGCACGAGGCGGCCCGCGGACGCCGCTGCTCCGTGCGGCAGGGCTGCCAGGCCGGTCCGACCTGGCAGCCCGGGGCTCACGAGGCGCGCTGGCGCGCCACCTCGTACAGCGCGATGCCCGCGGCCACGCCCGCGTTGAGGGACTCGACGGCCGACGCGATCGGGATCGACGCGATCGCGTCGCACTGCTCGCGCACGAGCCGGGACAGACCCTTGCCCTCGGACCCGACCACCAGGACCAGCGGGTCACCCGCGTACGGCAGCTCCCCGAGCGGCACGTCCCCGCCGGCGTCGAGGCCCACGACGAACAGGCCCGCCTGCCGGTACGCCTGCAGCGCCCGCGTCAGGTTGGTCGCGCGGGCCACCGGCACCCTGGCGGCGGCCCCGGCGGACACCTTCCACGCGGCCGCCGTGACGCCCGCGGATCGGCGCTCGGGCACGAGCACGCCGTGCGCCCCGAAGGCACCGGCCGAGCGCAGCACCGCGCCCAGGTTGCGGGGGTCGGTCACGCCGTCGAGCGCGACCACCAGCGGGGCGGCGCCCGCCGTCTCCGCGGCGTCGAGCAGGTCGTCCGGCTCGGCGTACTCGTACGGCGGCACCTGGATCGCCACGCCCTGGTGGACGGCGTCGTCGGTGAGCCGGTCGAGCTCTCCCCGCCCGACCTCGAGCAGCGGGTAGCCGGCCTCGGCCGCGGTCGCGACGATCTCGCGCGTGCGGTCGTCGGCCTCCAGGCGTGCCGCCACGTACACCGTGGTGACGGGGATGCCGGCACGCAGGGCCTCGAGGACGGAGTTGCGGCCCGCCACCATCTCGTGCGTCGAGCTCGTCCGGCCGCCGCGCGACCCCGCGGCGCTGCGCGACGCCCCCGCGGCGGGACGGCCGGAGGTGGTGCGCCCGGTGGTGGTGCGCTTCTCCGCGGCGACCTTGCGCTTGTGCGCCGGGTGGTAGACGCGGTCCTCCGCCTTGGGCGTCGGGCCCTTGCCCTCGAGGGCGCGTCGGCGCTGCCCGCCGCTGCCGACGGTCGCGCCCTTCTTGGATCCCGCCTTGCGGGTCGCGCCGCGGCGCGAGGAGTTGCCGGCCATGGGAAGCCCTCCGGTGGTGTGGTGGCGGGACGGGTGGGTGGCGGACGCCCGGTGCGGCGTGCCGGTCAGGCGTGCGGGCGCAGCGACCAGCGCGCACCCGTCGGCGAGTCCTCGACGACGACGCCCGCCTCGGTGAGGCGGTCGCGGATGGCGTCCGCGGTGGCGAAGTCGCGTGCGGCACGCGCCTGAGCACGCGCCTCGAGCTGGGCGGTGACGAGCGCGTCGAGCGCGCGTGCGTACCGGTCGTCGTCGCCGTGCGACGCCCACTGCGGGCTGCCTGGGTCGAGGCCCAGCACGTCGAGCATCGCACGGACCGTGACCAGGTGGTGCCGCACGGCGTCCGCGGCGTCGTCCGCGAGGGCGGAGTTGCCCTGGCGGATCCAGTCGTGGACGACCGCGACCGCGCGCGGGACGTTGAGGTCGTCGTCCATCGCCGCGACGAACTCCGCGGGCAGCTCCGCGCCCGCGACGACCTCCGCGGGCACGGCCCCGACGCGCTCGCCCGCCCGGTCGACGAACCCCGCGACACGGTCCCACGTCGCCTCGGCCTCGCGCAGGGTCTCGTCGGTCCACTCGAGCATCGAGCGGTAGTGCACGACGGTCAGGGCGTAGCGCACGACGACGGGCCGCACCTTCTCCAGCACCGCCGAGACGAGCAGGCCGTTGCCGAGCGACTTGCTCATCTTGGCGCCGCCCTGCGTGACCCAGCCGTTGTGCAACCAGTACCGCGCGAAGCCGTACCCGGCGGCGTGCGACTGCGCCTGCTCGTTCTCGTGGTGCGGGAAGCGCAGGTCGAGGCCGCCGCCGTGGATGTCGAAGGTCTCGCCGAGGTACCGGTGCGCCATCGCGGAGCACTCGAGGTGCCAGCCCGGCCGACCCCGTCCGTACGGGGTGTCCCAGGAGGCCGTCGCCGGCTCCCCCGGCTTCGCCGCCTTCCAGAGGGCGAAGTCGTGCGGGTCGCGCTTGCCCCCGGCACGTGCCTCGTCCGGGGAGTCCACCATGTCGGCGAGCCGCTGGTTCGTCAGCTCGCCGTAGGCGGGCCACGACCGGACGTCGAAGTAGACGTCCCCCGGACCCGCGACGTACGCGTGCCCGCTCTCGACGAGCCGCGTGAGGAGCTCGAGCATGGCAGGCACGTGACCGGTCGCGCGCGGCTCGTAGCTGGGCGGCAGCACGCCGAGGGCGTCGTACGCCGCCGTGAACGCCCGCTCGTTCGTCATGGCCCAGGCCCACCAGGGGGCGCCGGCGTCGGCCGCCTTCGCGAGGATCTTGTCGTCGATGTCGGTCACGTTGCGCACCAGCGTGACGCGGGAGCCGCAACGTCGCAGCCACCGCACGAGCACGTCGAACGCCACGCCGGACCGCACGTGACCGACGTGCGGCGGCGCCTGCACGGTGGCACCGCACAGGTACACACCGACCTCGCCCTCGACGAGGGGGACGAAGTCGCGCACCGTCTGGGTGCCGCTGTCGAACAGCCGCAGGGTCACCGGCCCAGGCTACCGGCGCGCGCACGCCCCGGCCGCCGTGCCGGGCGCCGGCGACCCGCCCCCTGAGGGTCGCCGGCGCCCGCACGTCTCATGCGAGCGCGGTCAGGTTCGGGGTCGCCGGCGCAGCCAGGCGGGTGACGTCCGCCGACGGCGCGGTGTCGCCGTCGGTCCCCTTGGCCTCGCCCGGGTCCGGGGCCGTCGCGCCGTCGTCCTCGACCTCCTCGTCGAGCACGGCCTCGAGCCGCGGTGTCGGCACGGCCAGGCGGGCGAGGTGCTCGGCGAACAGCCGCAGGCCGTCGTACCCCGCCTGCGCGTCGCCGTCGACCAGCCAGGCGAGGGAGAAGCCGTCGATCGCCGCGATGATCGTCCGGGAGACGAGGTGCCGCGGGACGCTCCACGTCACGCCGCCGACGCGCTCGACCTCCTCGAGGAAGTGCTCGGCCGCCGCCCAGCTGTTGACGTACTGGTCGACGCCGACCTGCCGCAGCTCGGGGTGGCGCAGCGACGTGGTCGTGAGCTCGTACGTCAGCAGCTGCGGGCCGCGCGTGGCGAGGATGTTCGCCCACAGGCCGTCGAGGACGCCGAGGATCACGTCCAGGACGGGCGCCTGCTCCGGCATCTCCGCCATGGCGCGCGCGGTGTTCCGCTCGGTGATGGCGTGCGCCATCGCGCGCAGCAGCTCGTCCTTGTCCCGGAAGCAGTAGTGGACGACGCCCAGCGACACGCCGGCCTCGGCGGCGACGGCGCGGACGGTCGTACCGTCGACGCCGTCACGGCTGGCGACGGTCAGTGCGGCCTCGATGAGCTGCTCGCGGCGCTCGGCGACGGGCAGTCGGTTCATGGCTCCTCCTCGCGACGGCGTGCGCGACCCCCCGGCCCCGCAGTACGCTCACGGATCATCTCATCGACCCGCGTGACGATAGTCAAGCATTTCACGCACTTGTCCTGGACGCGCGCTCAGAACCACCTATCGGGACGCGCGACCCGCCGATGAGCGCCAGGCCGCGTGCCGACGGCGGCCCTCGTCCCCGGCGGCCGCCCTGGCGCGCGTGCGCACGCCTGCGCCCCCTCGGGTCACAGGCGGACCCGACGCCGCCACCCCCGCGGGTGACACGCCGCACGCGCTTCCCTCCAACGGGTGACGGCAGCCGATGTGGCCACCCGCGCCGCGCAGGGCCAGGCTGTCCGTCGTGAGTGACACGGGTCGGGCCGTCGTGGCGCAGGCGCTCGGCGGGCCCGAGGTGCTGCAGGTCGTCCGGCGCGGGACGCCGGCCCCCGGGGCCGGCGAGGTCGTCGTCCAGGTGACGGCCGCCGGCGTGAACCCCTGGGACTGGAAGAGCTACGCGCCGGGGTCCGGTGCGACGCCACCGGTCGCGCTCGGCCTCGAGGTCGCGGGCGTCGTCCGCGAGGTCGGGACCGGCGTGCGCTGGTTCTCGCCCGGCGACGAGGTCGTGGCGTGGCCGGTCCGCGGCGGCTACGCGGACCTCGTGACGGTGCCGCAGGAGGTGCTCGTGCGGCGGCCGTCCTCGCTGTCCGCCACCGCCGCGGCGGGCCTGCTCTCCGCCGGTGCGGCCGCGCTGCACGCCGTCGTCGCGACCGAGGTCGACGCGGAGGAGGTCGTGCTCGTGCACGGCGCCTCCGGCGGCGTGGGACGCATGGCGGTGCAGCTCGCGGTGCTCCGCGGCGCGCACGTCGTGGCGACCGCGTCGCCCGCCTGGCACAGCTGCCTGAGCCGCCTCGGCGCCGTGCCCGTCGCGCACGGACCAGGGCTGCTCGACCGCGTCCGCGACGCCGCCGCCGGGCTCGGCGAGGTCGTCGCCGCGGTCGACGCCGTGGGCACCGCGGAGGCGCTCGAGACCTCGGTCGCGCTGGTGGCCGACCGGCGGCGCGTCGCCACGCTCGTCGCGCTCGACCGCGCGGCCGCGCTCGGGGTGCGCGCGCTGGGTCACGGGCCGGGCGCGGAGCCCGGGACGGACGTGCGGGAGGCCGCCCGGGCCCAGCTCACCGCGCTCGCGGCGGACGGGACGCTCGACGTGCTCGTCACCGGGACGTACGCGCTCGAGGACGCGGCACGCGCGCACGAGCGGTCACGCGCGGGGCACGCCGGCGGCAAGCTCGTGCTCGTCACGGACGCAGCGGCCGCGACGGGCGACCGCGGCCCCGTGCACTGACGCGCCGCCCGCCGGCGAGGACGGGCACCGGCACGTCAGCGCTGCAGCCCGGTACGCCTCAGCGCTGCAGCCAGGGCAGGACGACGTCCGGCGGCGGGGCGACCGGTGCGGCGGGCCGCGCCCGCTCGTCGACCTGCTGCAGGCCGCTGTAGGCCGCCTCGAGGGTCTCCAGCGGCACGCGGTTGCGCTGCCGGACCGGCAGGGGCGGGGTGCGCTGCGGCAGGGCGGGGGGCGCGGCGTGGTTGCCCGCGCCCGCGTCCGGCGCCTGGCGGCGCTCGTCGGTGGTGGGCATCGTCACGCCGTCGCACGGTACCGGCGATTCGTCCGGATCGCGACGTCCGTCCGACTGGCGGCCCGCTCGTCCCACCGCCCGACGCGCCTGCGACCGTGCGCACCCGCGTCCGCTGGTCGTGCGGGGCGCGGCACCCGCACACTCGTGGGGTGCCGGTCCGTCACCGCCTGCTCGCCGCGCTCGTCGCGGTGACCTGGGGCCTGAACTTCCCCGCGATCCACCTCTCGCTCGAGCAGTTCCCGCCGTTCTTCCTCGTGGCCCTGCGCTGGGCGCTGGTCGCCGTCCCCACCGTGCTGCTCGTGCCGCGCCCGCGCGTCGCGTGGCGGTGGCTCGTCGGCTACGGCCTGGGCTTCGGGGTGCTGCAGTTCGTCTTCCTCTACCTGGCGATGGACACCGGCATGCCGACGGGGCTCGCGTCGCTCGTGCTCCAGTCGTCCGCGCCGTTCACGGTCGTCCTGGCGGCCGCGCTGCTGCGCGAGCGCCTGACACCCCGGCAGGGGTGGGCGTCGCCGTGGCGGTCCTCGGGCTCACCGGCATCGCGGTGCACCGCGCCGGCCTCGAGGGCGGTGCGACGCTCCTGCCCGTCGTCCTGACGCTGTGCGGCGGGCTCGGCTGGGCGCTCGGCAACCTGTGCAACCGCCAGGCGCGTCCCGACTCCCCGTTCCGGCTCATGCTGTGGATGTCGGTCGTGCCGCCCCTGCCGATGCTCGCGCTCTCGCTCGCCCTCGAGGGTCCGGAGGCGATCCGCGCGTCGTGGACGGGGCTGACGACGCCGACGGGCCTCGCCGCCGTCGGCGGGCTGCTGTTCACGGTCCTCGTCGCGACCCTCGTGGGGTCCGGCGTGTGGACGTGGCTCATGTCGCGTCACCCGTCGAGCGTGGTGGCACCGTTCTCGATGCTCGTGCCGGTCGTCGGCATCGGCTCGTCGTGGCTCGTGCTGCACGAGCCGACGGAGCCGGCCGAGCTCGCGCTCGGCGCGCTCGTCGTGGGGGGCGTGCTGCTCGGCAGCGCACCGGCGAGGCGTGCGGCGGCCGCGCGGGAGCGCGCGGTTCCGGAGCACCGGGACGACGTCACGCCGGACGCCGCGGAGGTCAGCCCTCCGGCGCGGTGACGACGTCGGGCCCGGTGACCAGCGCCGTCGCGATGGCGGCCACGCCCTCGCCGCGCCCCGTCAGGCCCAGCCCGTCCGTGGTCGTGGCCGTGACGGTGACGGACGCCCCGCACGCCATCGACAGCACCGCCTGCGCCTCGACCCGGCGCGGCCCGAGCTTGGGCCGGTTGCCGATGACCTGGACCGCCACGTTGCCGATGGTGAAGCCGGCGCGGCGGACCCGGCGCGCCGTCTCGGCGAGGATGGCGGCGCCGGACGCACCGGCCCACCGCGGGTCGCTCGTGCCGAACTGGGCACCGAGGTCGCCGAGACCGGCGGCCGACAGCAGGGCGTCGGCCGCCGCGTGCGCCGCCACGTCGGCGTCGGAGTGCCCCGCGAGCGGGACCTCGCCCGGCCACTCGAGGCCGGCCAGGTGCAGGACGGCGCCGGGGGCCGGGTCGGGGTCGAACGCGTGGACGTCGACGCCGATGCCGGTGCGCAGGTTCACGGGGCACCTCCGGGGACGGGCGCGGCGTGCAGCGCCTCGGCGAGCACGACGTCGCGCGCGGTCGTGATCTTCGCGGCGCGCTCGTCGCCGGGCACGACCCACACGTGGCCGCCCGCCGCCTCGACGAGCCCCGCGTCGTCCGACGCCGCCGTGGCCTCGTCGCCGGCGCGGTGGGCGCCACCCGCGTGCGCGCGCTCGAGCACCGCGCGGGCGAAGCCCTGCGGCGTCTGCACGGCCCGCAGGACGTCGCGGGGCGGGGTCTCGGCGACGGGCCCGCCGTCCGTCCCCCAGGACGCGACCCGCTTGACCGTGTCGACCACCGGCAGCCCGGGGACGACGGCGGGGTGGCCGCCGCGCACCGCGTCGACGACGCGCGCCACGAGGGCGGGCGGGGCGAAGGCGCGCGCGGCGTCGTGCACCAGGACGACGTCGGCGTCCGGCGGCAGCGCGGCGAGGCCCGCGGCGACCGACGCCTGCCGCGTGGGCCCGCCGGGGACGACGGTGACCGGGACGCCCTCGCCGCGCACCGCGGCCAGCGCGTCGGCGATCTCGGCCAGGTGCTCGGCGGGGGCCGTGACGACGAGCGCGGCGACCCGGGACCCGTCGGCGGGACGCGCGTCGAGCAGGGCGCGGGCGGCGTGCGCCACGAGCGGTGCCCCGGCGACGGGCACCAGCGCCTTCGGCAGCGCGTGCCCGAGGCGGGACCCGCTGCCGGCGGCGGTGAGGACGGCGGCGACGCTCATGCGGCGCGGCGGGTGCGTCGGGCGCACAGCAGAAGGTCCGGGTGCGACGCGCGCACCCGGACCGTCGGCCGTGTCGTCAGGACGCCAGGACCTCGTCGAGGATGGCCTCGGCCTTCTCCTCCTCGGTGTGCTCGGCGAGCGCGAGCTCCGAGACGAGGATCTGCCGGGCCTTCGCGAGCATCCGCTTCTCCCCGGCCGAGAGGCCGCGGTCCGCGTCGCGCCGCGACAGGTCGCGGACGACCTCCGCGACCTTGATGACGTCGCCGGACTGGAGCTTCTCGAGGTTGGCCTTGTACCGGCGCGACCAGTTGGTCGGCTCCTCCGTGTACGGGGCACGCAGCACCTCGAACACGCGGTCCAGGCCCTCCTGGCCGACGACGTCGCGGACGCCGACGAGGTCGACGTTCTCGGCGGGCACCTCGATGGTGAGGTCACCGTGCGCGACCTTGAGCTTGAGGTAGATCTTGTCCTCGCCGCGGATCGTGCGGGTCTTGATCTCTTCGATCTTGGCTGCACCGTGGTGCGGGTAGACGACGGTCTCCCCAACAGTGAAAGTCATCTGCCGGTGTCCCCTTTCGCAGACGTGTATGGTATCACGCCCAATTCCGCCCGAACCCGGCGTCGGGCAACCGTCCGGATGATGAAAGCGCAGGTCAGAGGCCTGCAGAAGTCCGCACGGCGACCTGCGGACGTCGCGGGGGTGACGAGGGGCACGGCGTCGCGCCCTGGGCTCGCCCGCTCCCCCGCCCCCGGTAGGCTGGCCACCGGGTCCGCCCCCGCGCCCGCCCGCCGCCGCCTCGCCTGCACCACCGGAGACCGGCCGGACGCCGCGCGCGCGAGTCGAGCAAGCGCAGAGTCGAGCAGGAGACACCGTGACCACGCCCCGCCCCCGTGCCGTCCGCACGGCCCGCCGGACGGCCGCAGCCGCCCTGGCGCTCGCGTCCGCCGCCGCGCTCGCCGGCTGCTCCGCGACCAACCAGATCACGACCGTCGACGACTACCCGCCGTCGGACGGCGTGGCGATCACGGTGGACGAGGTGCGCGCGCTCAACCTGCTCGTGCTCGCCGAGGAGGAGGGCGGGCCGGGCATCCTCGTCGGTGCGCTCGCCAACAACTCCGGCGAGGACACGAGCGTCACGCTCGCGGTCGAGGGCGCGGAGCCCGTCGAGGTCGACGTGCCGAGCTCCGGCACCGTGCTCATGGGCGCCGTCGGCGCGCCGGGCCGCTACCGGACCGTCGAGGTCCCCGTCGCCGAGGTCGCCGCCATCCCCGGCGGCCTGACCACCGTCACGATCTCGACGCCGGCCGGCGGCAGCGACGAGGTCCGGGTCCCCGTGATGGACGGCTCCCTCGCCGAGTACGCGCCGCTGCTCGAGGCGATCGGCCAGACGCCCACGCCGTCGGGCACGCCGACCCCCTCGCCCACCCCGGGCCAGACGCAGGAGGCCTCGGAGCCCGAGCAGGGCCAGGACTCCGACCCCGAGGGCGAGGGCGCCCAGGGCCCCGAGCAGACCGAGGGCACCGGCGACGAGGGCTGACCGCGCGCCCACCTGGCGCACGACGAGGGGCGCCCGCCGTACGGCGGGCGCCCCTCGTGCGTCCTGCGGGCCGTGCGGCCGCCCGTGAGCCTCCTGCGGGCGGTGCGAGGCGCCGGTCAGCCGAAGCGGCCGGAGATGTAGTCCTCGGTCGCCTGCTCGCGGGGCGAGGAGAACATCGTGGCGGTGTCGTCCATCTCGATGAGCTTGCCCGGCTTGCCGGTGCCGGCGATGTTGAAGAACGCCGTCTTGTCCGACACGCGCGCCGCCTGCTGCATGTTGTGCGTGACGATGACGATCGTGTAGTCGCTCTTCAGCTCGGCGATGAGGTCCTCGATCGCCAGCGTCGAGATCGGGTCGAGCGCGGAGCAGGGCTCGTCCATGAGGAGCACCTGCGGCTTGACCGCGATGGCCCGCGCGATGCACAGACGCTGCTGCTGACCGCCGGACAGGCTCGACCCGGGACGCTCGAGGCGGTCCTTGACCTCGTTCCACAGGTTCGCGCCGCGCAGCGACTGCTCGACGAGGTCCTGCTGGTCGCCCTTCGACATGCGGCGGTTGTTCAGCCGGACGCCCGCGAGGACGTTGTCGGCGATCGACATGGTCGGGAACGGGTTCGGGCGCTGGAACACCATGCCGATCTGCCGGCGGACCGTCACCGGGTCGACGTCCGACCCGTAGAGGTCCTGGCCGTCCATGAGGGCCTTGCCGGTGACGCGCGCACCGGGGATGACCTCGTGCATCCGGTTGAGGGTGCGCAGGAACGTCGACTTGCCGCAGCCCGAGGGGCCGATGAGCGCGGTCGCCTGGCGGGCCTCGATGGCCATCGTGACGCCCTCGACCGCGAGGAAGTCGCCGTAGTAGACGTCGAGGTCCGAGACGTCGATCCGCTTGGACATGGGGAGGGTCCTTTCGTGGTCCGGGGAGGGCCGGCGGGTCAGCGGGCGCCCTTGGGGGCGAACCAGCGGCTGATCAGCCGCGCGAGCAGGTTGAGGAGCATGACGATGAGGATGAGCGTGAGCGCCGCGGCCCAGGCACGGTCGATGCCGGTCCCGCCCTGCTCGTACTGGCGGAACGCGAACACCGGCAGCGTGGCCATGCGGCCCTCGAACAGGCTCGTGTTCATCTGCGTGACGAGGCCGACGGTGAGCAGCAGGGGCGCGGTCTCGCCGATGATGCGGGCGACCGCGAGCATGACGCCCGTGACGATGCCGGCGGCCGCGGTGCGGAGCACGACCTTGACGATCGTCAGCCACTTCGGCACGCCGAGCGCGTACGACGCCTCGCGCAGCTCGTTCGGGACGAGCCGCAGCATCTCCTCGACCGAGCGGATCACGACGGGCGTCATGAGCAGCGACAGCGCGACGGCGCCCATGATGCCCGCGCGGTACGCCGGCCCGAGGGCGAGCGTGAACACCGCGAAGCCGAACAGGCCGGCGACGATCGACGGGATGCCCGTCATGACGTCCACGAGGAACGTGATCGCGCGCGCCAGCGGGCCGCGCCCGTACTCGACGAGGTAGATCGCCGTGAGCAGGCCGATCGGCACCGAGATCACCGCCGCCGCGAACGTGATGAGCAGCGTGCCGACGACCGCGTGCGCGATGCCGCCCTCGGTCATGTCGCCGAAGATCCCCACCATGTCCGTGGTGAGGAACGTCCAGCTGAACGACGTCATGCCGCGCGTGACGACGAGCAGGACGAGGGAGACCAGCGGGATGAGCGCGAGCAGGAACGCGCCGGTCACGAGCGTCGTGGCCAGGCGGTCCACCGCGCGGCGGCGGCCCTCGACGACGAACGACGCCACCGTGGCGGCGAGCGCGTAGAGGACCGCGCCCAGCCCGACGACGCCGGCGACGGTCGGGGTGCCGAGGACGAGCAGCAGGACGAACGCGGCGAGCAGGCCGCCCGCGAGGAAGGCCCACGTGGCCCAGCGCGGCAGCCGGCCCTGGGACGGGTCGACCAGCGAGGTGGCGGGGGCGGGAGCGGTGTCGACGGCCATCAGTTGGCTCCCGAGAACTCGGCGCGGCGCGCGATGATCCACCGCGCGACGAAGTTGACCGCGAACGTGATGACGAACAGGGCGAGACCGGTGGCGATGAGCGCGCTCACGGACAGCCCGCTGGCCTCGGGGAACTTCGAGGCGATGTTCGCGGCGATGGTCTGGTGCTGCCCCGGCTGGAGCAGGTGGAACGAGTAGAGGAACCCGGGCGAGATGACCATGAGCACCGCCATCGTCTCACCGAGCGCGCGGCCGAGACCGAGCATCGAGGCGCTGATGACACCCGAGCGCCCGAACGGCAGGACCGCCTGGCGGACCATCTCCCAGCGGGTGGCGCCGAGGGCCAGCGAGGCCTCCTCGTGCAGGCGCGGCGTCTGCAGGAACACCTCGCGCGAGACCGCGGTGATGATCGGCAGGATCATCACGGCCAGCACGATCGAGGCCGACAGGATGTTCTTCGCGGGCGCCTGGTAGTCCGCGAACAGCGGGATGAACCCGAGCGCGCCGGAGAGCCACTCGAAGAACGGGTTGACGACGCCGAGCAGCCACAGCGCGCCCCACAGGCCGTAGACCACCGACGGGATCGCCGCCAGCAGGTCGATCAGGTAGCCCAGGCTCTGCGCGAGCCGGCGGGGCGCGTAGTGCGAGATGAACAGCGCGATGCCGACCGAGACCGGCACGGCCATCAGCAGGGCCAGCAGCGACGCGAGCAGCGTGCCGAAGATCAGGGGCCCGACGTACTCGGCGACCGAGTCGCCGTTGAACCACGAGATGTCGCCGAGCTCCTCGGACGACGCCGTGAGCGCCGGCCAGGCGCGGATGACCAGGAAGACCGCGACGGCGGCGAGCGTCAGGAGGATCAGGACGCCGGCGCCGGTCGACAGGCCGGCGAAGACACGGCTGCCGACGCGCCCGGTCGACGCCGCGCGGACGGTCGCACCGGCGTCGACCTGCTCGCCGTCGGGGGAGGTCCCGGACCGGCGGGGAGTGGTGGTGAGAGCCACGGGTTCTCCGGTGGGTGGGGAGGGTGGGGAGGGTGGGTCGAGGGGCTCCGGCGTCAGGCGCCGGCCGCCTCGGCACGCAGGGCGGGAGCCGCCCCGGGACCGTGCGTCCCGGGACGGCTCCCGACCGTCGTGGTCATGCGTGGGGCTCGTGTCAGCCCGCGGTGATGCCGTCGATCGCGGCCTGGACCTCGGCGCGCAGGTCGTCCGAGATCGGGGCGGCACCGGCGACGCTCGGGTCGGCGGCGCGCTCCTGGCCCGCCTCGCTCGCGACGTAGGAGAGGTAGGCCTTCACGTTGTCGGCGTCGGCCTGGTCCTCGTAGACCGAGCAGGCGATGTGGTACGAGATGAGGACCAGCGGGTAGGCGCCGGCCTCGGTCGTGGTGCGGTCGAGCTCGACCACGAGGCGGTTCTCCGTGGCGCCCTCGGCGCGCGGGGACGCGTCGACGACCTTCGCGGCGGCCTCGGCGGAGAACGGCACGTACTCCTCGCCGACCTTCAGCGCGACCGTGCCCAGGTCACCGGCGCGCGAGGCGTCGGCGTAGCCGATCGCACCCTCGGCACCCGTCACCGTGTCGATGACGCCCTGCGTGCCCTGGCCGGACTGCCCGCCCGAGATCGGCCAGTCGCCGCTCGGCTCGTGCGGCCACGCGCCCTCGGACGCGGCGGCGAGGTACTCGGTGAAGTTCTCCGTCGTGCCGGACTCGTCCGAGCGGTTGACGGGGATGATGTCGATCGCGGGGAGCTCGACGTCGGGGTTCTCCGCGGCGATGGCCGGGTCGTTCCACGTCGTGATCTCGCGGTTGAACACCTTGGCGATCGTCGCCGCCGACATGTTGATGTTCTCCGCGTCCACGTCGGGGAGGTTGTAGACGACGGCGATCGGCGAGATGTAGAGCGGGAGCTCGACGGCCTCGCCGCCGACGCAGCGCTCCTCGGCCTGCGCGAGCTCCTCCTCCTTCAGCGCGGCGTCCGAGCCGGCGAACTGCACGGCGCCCGCGAGGAACTGCTCACGGCCACCGCCGGAGCCCACCGCGTCGTAGCTGACGGCCACGTCGGGGTACTGCTCGTTGAAGCCGGCGATCCAGCCGGCGACAGCCTTCTCCTGGGACGACGCCCCGGCGCCGGCGAGCGAACCGCTCAGCTCGGCGGGAGCCTCGTCACCGGAACCCGCGGTGCCCGCGGGCTCCTCGGCGTTGCCACCGGAGCTGCACGCGGCCAGGGTCAGCGCCAGAGCGCCGGTGAGGGCGACGGCACCGAGACGGTTGCGAGGGGAGAGCTTCACTGTGACCCATCCTGTCGATCCGCGCGCACCGGTCGGTGCGCGGCCGATGCCGACGGTAGGGACGCGAGGTGACCGCGACGGCGGTGCTCGGTGAACCCCGGATGAACGCTGGTCGACCGAACGACCGTCCAGGATGCGCAGGAGACCCAGGTCACGTACCGGACGGGTGTCACCGTGACGCGCGCCACGGCCGGCGCCCGGCCCCGCCGGCGCGGCGCCGGGCCGCCGCTCACTCGTCCGGCGTGTCCGACAGCTTGTAGCCCAGCCCGCGCACGGTCGTGAGCAGCGTCGGCGCCGACGGGTCCGGCTCGATCTTCGCGCGGATCCGCTTGACGTGGACGTCGAGCGTCTTCGTGTCCCCCACGTAGTCCGACCCCCACACGCGGTCGATGAGCTGCCCGCGCGTGAGCACCCGCCCGGGGTTGCGCAGCAGCAGCTCGAGCAGCTCGAACTCCTTGAGCGGGAACGGCACGAGCGTGCCGTCGACGTGCACCGTGTGCCGGTCGACGTCCATGCGCACGTGCGCGAGCTCCAGCACGCCGTCGTCCCCCGCCTCGTCCCCGTCGGCGGCCGGGCGCGCGCCGTCCCGGCGGCGCAGGACCGCACGGATGCGGGCGAGCAGCTCACGCGACGAGTAGGGCTTCGTCACGTAGTCGTCGGCGCCGAGCTCGAGGCCCACGACCTTGTCGATCTCGTCGTCCTTGGCCGTGAGCATGATGACGGGCACGTCCGACTCGAGCCGCAGCCGCCGGCACACCTCGGTACCGGGCAGCCCGGGGAGCATGAGGTCGAGGAGCACGAGGTCCGCACCGCCCTCGGCGAAACGCTCGAGGGCCGCCGGTCCCGTCGCGGCGGTGACGACGTCGTAGCCCTCGCGGGTCAGCTGGTACGCGAGGGGGTCGCGGTAGGACTCCTCGTCCTCCACGAGCAGGATGCGGGTCACGTGGTGCTCCTGGGCATCGGTCGGGCCGGCGCGGTGCCGGACGGGGACGCCGGCGCCGCCGGCGGGGTCGGGGACGCGGGCGCACCCGCGGTGCGGTCGTCCGCGACCGGCAGGCGCAGCGTGAACGTCGAGCCGCGGCCCGGCTGGGACCACACGGAGACGTCGCCGCCGTGGTCCGCGGCGACGTGCTTGACGATGGACAGCCCCAGGCCGGTGCCGCCGGTGTCGCGCGAGCGGGCGGGGTCGACGCGGTAGAAGCGCTCGAAGACGCGCTCCTGGTCGGCGGGGTCGATGCCGATCCCCTCGTCCACGACGGCGATCTCCACGAGGTGGCCGCGACGCTCCACCCCCACGCCCACCTGGGTCCCCTCGGGCGAGTACGCGACCGCGTTGTCGAGCAGGTTGCGCACCGCGGTGACGAGGAGGTTGTGGTCGCCGAACACGGTCACGCCGCTCGCGCCGCCCGCGGTCAGCCGCACGTGCTTGGCGTCGGCGCCCGTGCGGGCCCGGTCGAGGGCCTCGGCGACGACGTCGTCGACGCGGACCGGCGCGAGCTCCTCGAGCGCACCCGTCGCCTGCAGGCGGGACAGCTCGATGATCTCGTGGACGAGCGCGGACAGCCGCTGCGCCTCCGCCTGCATGCGCCCGGTGAACCGGCGCACCGCGTCGGGGTCGTCGGCGGCGTCCTGCACGGTCTCCGCGAGCAGGGACAGCGCCCCGACCGGCGTCTTCAGCTCGTGCGACACGTTCACGACGAAGTCGCGGCGGATGGCCTCCAGGCGGCGCGCCTGGGTGAGGTCCTCGGCGAGCAGCAGCACGTGCTCCGGCGTCACCTGCGCCACGCGGACCTGCACGAGCAGGCGACCGGGACCCACGGGGCCGCGCGGCACGTCGACCTCCTCGTCGCGGATGACGCCGTCCCGGCGGACCGCGGCGACCAGGTCACGCATCGAGGCGTGCACGAGGCGCCCGTCGCGGACCAGGCCCAGCGCGTGCGCCGGCGGGCTCGCGCGCACCACGTGGTCGTCGGCGTCGAGGACGATCGCGGCGGACCGGAGCACCGCCAGGGTGCGGACCAGGCCGTCGTCGAGCGCGGGCTCGGGCTGCGGTGGCAGGGTGTGCTGCACGCGCTCGCTCCAGCGGAACGCACCCACGGCGAACGCGCCGACGAGCACCCCCAGCGCCCCGGCCACCAGCGGCGCGAGGCCGTCCATCCACTCCACGCGCCCACAGTAGGCCGACGTCCGGGGACGATCCGGCCACGCGCGGCCGCGGACGCCCGACGGCCGCCGGGTGTTCACCTCCCCGGTGGCGGACGTTCACCGGGCCGTGCGACGGTGTGGGCCGCACCGCGCACCTGCGCGCAGAGAGGGAGCACATGCGGGACATCTTCGAGGCCGAGCTCAAGCAGCTCGGCGAGGACCTGGTGGCCATGAGCGGCCGGGTCGAGCAGGCCGTCAGCAACGCGGGCGTCGCGCTGCTCACGGCCGACCTGCGGCTCGCGGAGTCCGTCATCGCCGACGACCTCGCGATCGACGCGCTCGAGCGGGACCTGGACGACCGCTGCGTGCGCCTGCTCGCGCAGCAGCAGCCCGTCGCCACCGACCTGCGGGTCGTCGTCTCGGCGCTGCGCATGAGCGCGTCCCTGGAGCGCATGGGCGACCTCGCCCGGCACGTCGCGCAGGTCGCCCGGGCGCGCTACCCGCGCGTCGCGGTGCCCGACGACTGCACGGCCGTGTTCACGCAGATGCAGGACGCCGCCGTGCGCGTCGCGCGCCGCACCACCACGCTGCTCGAGACCCGTGACATGGCGCTCGCCGAGAGCATCGAGCAGGACGACGACCTGCTCGACCAGCTGCACACCGACACGTTCACGGCGATGCTCTCGGGCTCCTGGTCGTACGACGTGCAGGAGACCGTCGACGTCACGCTGCTCGGCCGGTACTACGAGCGGTTCGGCGACCACGCCGTGTCCGTCGCGCGCCGCGTCGTCTACCTCGTCACCGGGGACACCGCGCACGCGCTCGACCCCGCCGCGGTCCGTCCGGCCTGAGGCCGGCACCGTCCTCGTCGGCCCGGACACCTCCGGCGCGCCGACGACCGCCGAGCCGGTGACCCCGGCTCGCACCGCGAGGCGCCCGTCCCGGGGAGGGGGCGGGCGCCTCGTCGTTCCCGCCCCCGGCCCGGGGCGGACGGGACCCGACGCGGGCCGGAGGGGAGCCCGACGTCGGCCCGGCACGACGGAGCCGCCGGCACCCCACGGGTGCCGGCGGCTCCGGGCGCCAGGTCAGCGCCCCTGGTTCGCCACCGCGGCGATCGCCGCCTTCGCGGCCTCCGGGTCGAGGTACGTGCCGCCGGGGACGGTCGGCTTCAGCGTCTCCTCGTCGAGCTCGTAGAGCAGCGGGATGCCGGTGGGGATGTTGATGCCGGCGATGGTCTGCTCGTCGACGTCGTCCAGGTGCTTGACGAGCGCGCGGATCGAGTTGCCGTGCGCGGCGACGAGGACCGTCTTGCGCGCCTTCAGGTCCGGCACGATCTCGGACTCCCAGTACGGCAGCGCGCGGACCAGCACCTGCGCGAGCGCCTCGGTGCGCGGGATCGGCTCGCCGGCGTAGCGGGGGTCGGTGTCCTGCGAGAACTCGCTGCCCAGCTCGATCTCCGGCGGCGGGACGTCGTACGAGCGGCGCCAGAGCATGAACTGCTCCTCGCCGTACTCCTCGAGCGTCTGCTTCTTGTTCTTGCCCTGCAGGGCGCCGTAGTGGCGCTCGTTCAGGCGCCACGAGCGCTTGACCGGGATCCACAGGCGGTCGGCCGCGTCGAGCGCGTAGTTCGCCGTCGTGATCGCACGGCGCAGCAGCGACGTGTGCACGACGTCCGGCAGCACGCCGGCGTCCGTGAGCAGCGTGCCGCCGCGCTTGGCCTCCTCGACGCCCTTCTCCGACAGCGGGACGTCGACCCAGCCGGTGAAGAGGTTCTTCGCGTTCCACTCGCTCTCGCCGTGGCGGAGCAGCACGAGGGTGTAGGTCATGCGCCCATCCTGCCGCAGCGCCGCAGGCGGGGCGCAGGGACGTCCGTCCCGCGGTCGGGTGGTCGCGGACCCGTGGACGTCCGGCCACCTGCCGGACACGTACGGGGTGCAGGCTCCCCACGACCCCAGGAGTGGCCATGTCCCTCGACCACGGGCGCGACGCGCTCGACGACCTCCTCGACGCGTCGGCCCCCGCCGTCGCGCCGGTGTCCGCCCGGCTGCGCGACGAGCTCGCGACGATGGTGCAGGAGGCACGCCACGACGCCCGTCCGAGCGCGGTCGTGCGTCGCCTCCCCCGTGCCGTCGCCGTCACCGGGGCCGTCGCGCTGCTCGCGGGCGGGGCCGGCGCGGCCGCGGCCACGTCCGACCTTTGGTCGCCGTGGGCGCGCACCCCCGCCGCGACCTACACGTACACGCTGCCCAGCGGCGCGGTCTGCGAGGAGCGGATCGGGAACTTCGTCGCGCAGGACGCGGCCGCGACCCGGGCCGCGCAGGAGTGGCTCGCGAGCGTCGACGTGCTGGCGGTCGCGGACGTCGAGGGCGTGTACGCGCGCATGAAGGCGGACCTGGACGTCGTCGCGCTCGACGCGCAGGGCCGTGAGGTGCCCGGCCACTACGGCACCCCGCACTGGAACGCCGACCGGCACTACTCGATGGCGGTGCACCGCGCCGTGGGCGAGGCGATCGACGCCGAGCTGGTCCGCCAGGGCTTCGACCTCGAGCAGGTCCAGATGGAGCGCAGCGGCCAGATCTCCTGCCCGGGCGCGCAGTGGTGAGGCGCCGCCCCACGCCGGACGAGCGGCTGACGGTCGCGCTCGACGCGTCCGGCGCCGACCTGCTCGCCTACCTGACCCGGCGCGTCGGGCCGGCCGACGCCGCCGACCTGCTCGCCGACGCGATGGTCGCGGCGTGGCGACGCGTCGACGACCTGCCGGTCGAGCCCGAGCGGGCGCGGATGTGGCTGTTCGGCATCGCGCGGAACACGCTGCTCAACCACCACCGCGGCGAGGTGCGCCGGCGCCGGCTCGCGGACCGGGTGCGCGAGGCGCTCGCAGGGGACGCGGCGACGGCGCCCGCGGCGGACGCGGGTGCGGAGGTGCGGGACGCGGTCGCCCGGCTCGACCCCGACCTGGCGGAGCTGGTGCGGCTCGTGCACTGGGACGGCTTCACCCTGGCGGAGGCAGCCGAGCTGACCGGTGTCCCCGCGTCCACGGCGCGCAGCCGCTACCAGCGGGCGCGGGGCGAGCTGCGCGCGGCGCTCGGCGTCGGGGCGCGCGCCTCCTGACGGGCGCGGCGGGCCGGCTGCTCAGCCGCGCTGCTCGGCGGCGACCGAGTAGACCTTGAGCAGCTGGTCCGCCGCGGCGTCCCAGCCGAACCGCTCGGCGACGCCCCGCGCGGCACCGGCCCACGCGGCGCGCCGTGCGTCGTCCGCGAGCGCGTCCGCGACCACGTCCGCCCAGCGCGCCGGGTCGTGCCCGCGCACGAGACGGCCCGAGACCCCGTCGTCGACGACCGTGCGCAGCCCGCCGACCGCCGCCGCCAGCACCGGGACGCCGCTCGCCTGCGCCTCGGCGGCGACGAGGCCGAACGACTCCGAGCGGGAGGGCATGGCGACGACGTCGGCCGCGTGGTACCAGCGCGCGAGCTCGTCACGCGGCGCCGGGGGGCGCACCACGACGTCGTCCGCGACGCCCACGGTGGCGGCGAGCGCGAGCAGCTCGCGCACCGCCGTCGGCCGCCCGCTGGGCCCGCCGAGCACGACGAGCAGCGGGACGGGCCGTCCCGACGCCTTGAGGACGCCCAGCGCACGGACGAGCACGTCGGGGGCCTTGAGCGGCTGCACGCGCCCGGCGAACAGCACGACCTGCCGGTCGGCCGGCAGGCCGAGGGCACGCCGCGCGGCCTCGCGCCCGCCGGCCGGTGCGGGCGCGAACCGGTCCAGGTCGACGCCTGGCTCGACCACGTGCACGCGCTGCGGGTCCGCGCCGTACAGGTCGACGAGCTCCCGCGCCTCGACGCCGGTGGAGGCCACGAGCGCGTCCGCCTCGGCGACGACCTGCTCCTCCCCCACCACGCGCACGGTCGGCTCCGGGCTGTCACCGGGGCCGAGGCTCGCGTTCTTCACCCGTGCCAGCGTGTGCGCGGTGTGCACGAGCGGCACCTCCCAGCGCTGCGCCGCGAGCGCGCCGACCTGGCCCGACAGCCAGTAGTGGGAGTGCACGACGTCGTACCAGCCGGGCCGGCGCGCGGCCTCCGAGCGCAGGACGCCGGCCGCCATGCCGCACAGCACGCCGGGCAGGTCGTTCTTGTCGAGCGCCTCGAACGGGCCCGCGGGCACGTGGTGCACGAGGACGGGCGGGACGACGCCCGCCGGCACGTCCCGCGCGAGCAGGACGTCGCGCGCCTCGGCGCCCGCGATGCGGTGACCGTCCGGTGCGGCGCCGTCGAGCACGACCGTCTCGGGCAGGTCCGACGACGTCGCGCGCGTGAAGATCTCGACGCGCGCCCCGCGGGCCGCGAGCGCGCGCGAGAGCTCCAGCACGTACACGTTCATGCCGCCCGCGTCGCCCGTCCCGGGCTGGTCGAGCGGCGACGTGTGCACCGAGAGCATGGCCACCCGGGGTGCTCGCTCGACCGTCACGTGCTCCATTGTCGCCCGGCGCACGAGGGGCGCACGCCGCGGGCCGTCCGGGGCGGCCGCCGGCTCAGCGCACGCGCGCCACGCACGCCGGCGACGGGATGCTCGCGCGGCCGACCTCGGTGCCGTCGTGGTCGAGGACGACGACCGCGTGCGACTCCTGCAGCGCGACGACCGTCCAGTCGGCGACGACCTCGTGGTGGCGGGGCGTCCTGCCGGCGAGACGGGTTGACGTGCCCGCGCCCAGGGAGCCGTCCGCGGCCACCGGGTACGTCGTGAGGACGTCGGCGCCGCGCACGCCGAGCACGAGACGGTCCCCCTCGAGCAGCACGTGCGACGGCGACGGCGTCGCACCGCCCGTGAGCGCGGGGTCGACCGCGGGGACCGAGGCGACGGGGGCGCCGGTCGCGGCGGCGGCGTCCCAGGCCAGCACGTGCACGGCCGCGTCGAGCTCCCCCACGACGTACAGGTGCCGGGCGTCCGGGGCGAACGCGAGGTGCCGGGGGCCGGTGCCGGGCGGGAGGGACGCGGCGACGCCGTCGGCCGTGAGGGTGCCGTCGGCGGCGCGGGCGTAGCGCCGCAGCTCGTCGGTGCCGAGGTCGGCCACGAGGACGTGACGGCGGTCCGGCGTCACGGCGACGAAGTGCGCGTGCGGCCCCTCCTGCCGGTCGGTCACCGGCCCGGACCCCTCGTGCCGGAACACCTGCGCCGGGGTGCCCGTCTCGAGCACCTCGGTGGCGTACGTGCCGTCGGGCGCCAGCGGCAGCACCGCGAGGGCGCCGTCGGTGTAGCACGCGACGTGCAGGACGTCGTCGGCGAGGAGCAGGTGGCACGGGTGCGCGCCGCCGACGGGCACGGTGACCGTGGGGGCGAGGCCGCCGTCCTCCTGCACGGCGAACGCGGTGACCGTGCCGGGGTCGTCCTCGGCGACCGCGTGCACCATCGCCCCGGACGGGTGCGCGACGACGAACGACGGCGCGGGCGTCTCGACCACCAGGCGCGGCTCGCCGAGGGCGCCCGTCGCGGGGTCGAGGTCCACGCGCCAGATCCCCTCCCCGAGACCGGCCTCGGTGCCGATGCCGGCGTGCGGGTACGTGCCGACCCACAGCGGCACGGGGCCGTGCGCGAGCGTCTCGGCGTCGGTGGCGGGTGCGGGCTGCGTCGTCAGGTCGTCCACGGCGACGACCCTACGGACGCGACCGCCTCCCCGCTCCCCACCCTCGACCCACCCCACCGCTGACTCCGCCGGGTCCGTGCCGAGCTCGCGACCTGCGACTGCCGAACTCGCCCAGAACTGCCGAACTCGGCGACCGAACGAACGCACCGCCCCCGCCGACGCCCCTCGGCGACACCTGGCCGCTTCCCGCCTCCGCCGAGTCCGACACTTCCCTGCCGAGCTCGGCACTTCGCTGCCGAGCTCGCGACCTTCGACTGCCGAACTCGTGCAGAACTGCCGAACTCGGCGACCGAACGAACGCACCGCCCCCGCCGACGCCCCTCGGCGACACCTGGCCGCTTCCCGCCTCCGCCGAGTCCGGCACTTCGCTGCCGAGTTCGGCACTTCGCTGCCGAGCTCGCGACCTTCGACTGCCGAACTCGCGCAGAACTGCCGAACTCGGCGAGGAGGGCGGGATACGGGAGGGGAAGGAAGGGAGGGGCGACGGAGGAGGGGAAAGGAGGGAGGTGCCAGGGCGCGGGAGGGAGGGGTGGGGGCGAAGGGAGGGGTGGGGGCGAAGGGCGGGGTGGGGGCGAAGGGCGGGCTGGGAGCGGGCCGGGCGGGCGGGGGGATGTGGGGCGGGGTCAGGGGGTGGGGGTGAGCCAGACGGAGGGCTCCGCCACGACCTGGCGCAGGACGGCCAGGGCTCCGCCCGTCATCGCCGGGTACTCCCCCGCGCGGGCGCGCGAGACGTCGAGGGTGGACCACGGCGCGAAGATGACGTGCGCGTCGAGCGCGGCGCGCACCGGGCCCTCGACGTGCGGGTACAGGTGCCCGAAGGTGCCGCCCAGCACCACGGCGCCCACGTCGACCACGTTGGCCACGGTCGCGACCGCGAGGCCCAGCCACCGTGCCGCGGCGTGGACCGCGGCCACGGCGGCCGCGTCGCCGGCCTCGACGGCGCGGAGCAGGTCCGCGAACCGGCTGCCCGCGGGCAGGCCCGCGGCCGCCGCGATGGCGTCCTGCCCGGCGAGCCGCTCCAGCGTCCCCGGTCCGTCGGGGGCCGAGCCGTCGACGACGACGTGCCCGATCTCCCCGCTCCAGCCGTGCCGGCCGAGGAAGATCTCGCCGTCGAGCACGAGGGCGCCGCCGACGCCGACCTCGCCGGACACGTAGAGGAACGACGGCGCTCCGGTGCCGCGGCGCGCGTGGGCCTCGGCCCGTGCGGCGAGGTTCGCCTCGTTGGCGACGCGCGGCGGGAACGCCGCGAGCACCGGGTCGGCGGCCAGGCGCGCGACGACGTCGACGTCGCGCCAGCCGAGGTTCGGCGCGACCCGCAGCGGACCGGTGACCCGGTCGACGAGCCCGGGCAGCGCCAGCGCGGTGCCGGCGACGCGGACGCCGTCGGTCTGCAGGCCGGCGAGCAGCGGGCCGGCGAGGGCCGCGAGGCGGTCGAGCACGTCACCCGGGTCCGCACCGCGCAGGTCGGCCTGCTCGACGCGCTCGACGAGCACGCCGCCCGCGAGGTCGACCGCGCGCACGCCGAGGTAGTCGACGTTCACCTCCATGCCGACGCCGGCGATCCGGCCGGGCGCGGGGGCGAGGGGCACCGCGGGACGTCCCGCGCGCGCCGCGGACACGGGGTCGAGCTCGCGCACGAGGCCCGCCTCGATGAGCACGTCGACCAGCCCGGTGACGGTGCCCCGGGCCAGTCCGGTGGACGCCGCGATCTGGGCGCGCGACGGTGGGGACGTGGCGTCGACGACGTGGGCCAGGGTGACCGACAGGTTGTGCTCGCGCAGGTGCTCCTGGCGGCGGGCGCGCACCGGGTCCGGCACGCGCTCGGCCGCACGTCCGTGCCGGGTGCGGCGGGCGGCGTCGGGGTCGTCGGCGGGCAGCCCGGACGTACCGGACGCCGGCGACCGCACGGCGCCGCGCACGTCCTCGGGTGCCCCGGCCATGGGTTGACCCTAGCCGAGATCCGTGGATAAATTCATCGCGAGAACAAATCCGCCGGGCGGTCGCCCGGAACACCACCCCTCGACGTGGAGAGATGAGCCATGGTGCGCAAGCCCACCCCCGAAGACAGGTTCTCGTTCGGCCTCTGGACCGTGGGCTGGAACGCCCAGGACCAGTTCGGCTCGAACACCCGCCCGTGGCTCGACCCGGTCGAGTCGGTGCACAAGCTCGCCGAGCTCGGCGCGGCGCACGTGACGTTCCACGACGACGACGTGGTGCCCTTCGGCTCGTCGGCCTCCGAGCGCGACAAGATCCTCGAGCGCTTCAAGGGCGCCCTGGCCGAGACCGGCATCACGGTCGAGATGGTCACGACGAACACGTTCAGCCACCCGGTGTTCAAGGACGGCGCGTTCACCTCGAACGACCGCCGCGTGCGCCGCTTCGGCCTGCGCAAGGTCCTGCGCAACGTCGACCTCGCCGCCGACCTCGGCGCCGACACGTTCGTCATGTGGGGTGGCCGCGAGGGCGCCGAGTACGACTCGGCCAAGGACCTGAAGGCCGCGCACGACCGCTACGCCGAGGGCATCGACACCGTCGCCGCGTACATCAAGGAGAAGGGCTACAAGCTCCGCATCGCGCTCGAGCCGAAGCCGAACGAGCCCCGCGGCGACATCCTCCTGCCGACGATCGGCCACGCGATCGCCCTCATCTCCACGCTGGAGAACGGCGACATCGTCGGCCTGAACCCCGAGGTCGGCCACGAGCAGATGGCGGGCCTGAACTTCACGACCGGCATCGCGCAGGCGCTGTGGCAGGGCAAGCTCTTCCACATCGACCTCAACGGCCAGCGGTCCATCAAGTACGACCAGGACCTCGTGTTCGGCCACGGCGACCTGTTCTCGGCGTTCGCCACGGTCGACCTGCTCGAGAACGGCTTCCCGAGCGGCGGCCCGAAGTACACCGGCCCGATCCACTTCGACTACAAGCCCTCGCGCACCGAGGACTTCCAGGGCGTGTGGGACTCGGCGGCGGCGAACATGTCGACGTACATCCTGCTCAAGGAGCGCGCGCAGGCGTTCCGCGCCGACCCCGAGGTCCAGGAGGCCCTCGAGGCGGCCGGCGTCCTCTCGCTCGCCGAGCCGACGCTCGCCGAGGGTGAGACGATCGCCGACCTGCTGAACGACCGCTCGGCGTTCGAGGACTTCGACGCCGACGAGGTCGGCGCGCACGGCTTCGGCTTCGTGCGCCTCAACCAGCTCGCGCTCGAGCACGCGCTCGGCGCGCGCGGCTGACGCAGCACGCACGTCCGGCACGCCCGCCGGAGCGCCCTGGCACCGTCCAGGGGCTCCGGCGGGCGTCGCCGTCCCGGCCCCGCGCCCCGTCCGGGCGGCGCGGCCGGCCTCACCTCCCCGCCCGGACCCCCGACCCGCGGCCGACCGGCGCGGGCCAGCTCGTGGAGGAGCACAGGCGATGACGCTCGTGGCAGGTGTGGACTCGTCCACCCAGTCGTGCAAGGTGGTGGTGCGCGACGCGGAGACCGGCGCGCTGGTCCGGCAGGGGCGCGCGACGCACCCCGACGGCACCGAGGTGGCGCCCGCGGCGTGGTGGGACGCGCTGCAGGAGGCGATCGCGCAGGCCGGCGGTCTCGACGACGTCGCCGCGGTGGCGGTGGGCGGGCAGCAGCACGGCATGGTGGCGCTCGACGAGCACGGCGAGGTCGTCCGCGACGCGCTGCTGTGGAACGACACGCGCTCGGCCGGTGCGGCGCGCGACCTGGTCGCGGAGCTCGGCGACGGCGACGTCGCGGCGGGCGCGCAGGCGTGGGCGTCGGCGATCGGCTCGGTGCCGGTCGCCTCGCTGACGGTGACGAAGCTGCGCTGGCTGCGCGACGCCGAGCCGGAGAACGCGGCGCGCGTCGCGGCCGTCGCGCTCCCCCACGACTGGCTGACGTGGAAGCTCGCGGGCGGGCTCGCCGAGGTCGGCTGGGAGGGCCTGGTCACGGACCGCTCCGACGCGTCCGGCACGGGCTACTGGTCGCCGTTCACCGAGGACTACCGCCTGGACCTGCTCGAGCTCGCGCTCGGCTCGCGCCCGCGCCTGCCGCGCGTGCTCGGTCCTCGTGAGGCCGGTCCCCGCCTCGCCGGCGGCGGCGCGCTGCTCGGCCCCGGCGCGGGCGACAACGCGGGTGCCGCGCTCGCCCTCGGCCTGCAGCCGGGCGACGTCGCGGTGTCCATCGGCACGTCGGGCGTCGTCTCGGCCGTCGCGAAGGCCCCGACGGCGGACGGCTCCGGCCTCGTCACCGGCTTCGCCGACGCGACGGGTGCGTACCTGCCGCTGGCCTGCACGCTCAACGCCTCCCGGGTCCTCGACGCCGCGCGCCGCATCCTCGGCGTCGACCACGCCGGCCTGTCCGAGCTCGCGCTGTCCGCCCCGGCCGGCGCGGACGGCCTCGTGCACATCCCCTACCTCGAGGGTGAGCGCACGCCCAACAAGCCGGACGCCACGGGCGCGCTGCACGGCATGCGCCTGGGCAACACCACGCCCGCGCACCTCGCCCGCGCCGCGGTCGAGGGCATGCTCTGCTCGCTCGCCGACGGCATCGACGCGCTGCGCGAGGTCGGCGTGCCCGTCGAGCGGCTGTTCCTCATCGGCGGCGGCGCGCAGTCGGAGGCCGTGCGCCGCATCGCGCCGACGGTCCTCGGGCTCGACGTGCACGTGCCGACGCCGGGCGAGTACGTCGCCGACGGCGCCGCGCGCCAGGCCGCGTGGGTGCTCTCGGGGTCGGACACGCCCCCGGCCTGGTCCGCCGCGTCCGACGCCGAGGTCGTCAGCGCGCCCGTGGAGCCGCAGGTGCGCGCGCAGTACGCCGCGGCCCGCGAGCTCACGGTGGACCGCACCTCCTGACGTCCCGGCGCGACCGCCCGCGTCCGCGGACGCACGAGGGCCCGGCACCGTACGGTGCCGGGCCCTCGTCGTGCGGGGACGGTCTCAGTGCGCCGCGTCGTAGGCCTGGCGGACCTCCGCCGAGATGCGGCCGCGCTCGGAGACCTGGTAGCCGTTCTCCTTGGCCCACTCACGGATCTCCTGCGCCTCGTTGGCACGCGCCGCCCGCGAGGACGACGAGCCCGAGGAGGACCGGCCGGACGACGACCGGCCCGAGGAGGAACGGCCGCCGACGCGGCGCGCGTGCCCGACCCACGGCGCGAGCGCGTCGCGCAGCTTCCCGGCGTTCTCGGACGTCAGGTCGATCTCGTACGTCACACCGTCGAGACCGAAGGTGACGGTCTCGTCGGCCGTCCCGCCGTCGACGTCGTCGACGAGCAGGACCTGGACCTTCTGCGCCATGGAGTTCTCCCGAGGCAATTGTTCGGAGTGGGTGACGTGGCACAGCGTCGCACCAGGTATTCCCACCCGTCAAACGTTCGCAGAAATCCTCAGGAATCCGCACGCCCGGGCGGCACGCCGTCGGGGCCCTGCGCCTCCAGGCGCGCCAGCTCCTGCCGTTCCCGGCGGTCCGCGTTCACGATCGCGCGGATCGAGAACCAGAAGATGACGCCGACGCCCACCGACGGCAGCAATGCGGCCAGAACGCCGCCCCAGTTGTCCATGGCTACCTCCGACGCAATGACAGCGTCAGCCCTGCGGCTTCACGAGCGGGAAAAGGATCGTGTCACGGATGCCCTGACCGGTCATCGCGATGAGGAGGCGGTCGACGCCCATGCCCATGCCGCCCGACGGGGGCATCGCGTGCTCCATGGCCGTGAGGAAGTCCTCGTCGATGCGCATCGCCTCGTCGTCGCCGCGCGCGGCCAGCAGCGCCTGCGCCTCGAAGCGCTCGCGCTGCACCACCGGGTCCACGAGCTCGGAGTAGGCCGTGGCGAGCTCCATGCCGCGCACGTACAGGTCCCACTTCTCCACCAGGCCGCGCTCGGTGCGGTGGTCGCGGGTCAGCGGGGACGTCTCGACCGGGAAGTCCCGGACGAAGGTCGGCGCCCACAAGGTCGAGCCCACGTGGTGCTCCCACAGCTCCTCGACCATCTTGCCGTGGTTGCGCCGGGCGGGTGCGAGCTCGATGCCCGCCTTCTCCAGCAGCTCGAGCAGGTGCTCGTCCGACGTGTCGTGCGTGATCTCCTCGCCGAGCGCCTCGGACAGCGAGCCGTACATCGTCAGCGACGTCCACTCGCCGCCGAGGTCGTACTCGGAACCGTCGGCGAGGGTCACGACCGTCGTGCCGAGCGCGTCGCGCGCGGCGGTCTGCACGAGGTCCTGCGTGAGTGCGGCCATCGTGTCGTAGTCGCCGTAGGCCTCGTACGCCTCGAGCATCGCGAACTCCGGGGAATGCGTCGCGTCGACGCCCTCGTTGCGGAAGTTGCGGTTGATCTCGAAGACCTTCTCGACCCCGCCGACCGCCGCCCGCTTGAGGAACAGCTCGGGCGCGATCCGCAGGTACAGGTCGATGTCGAAGGCGTTCATGTGCGTCTCGAACTGGCGCGCCGCCGCGCCCTCGGGCCGCACCTGGAGCATCGGGGTCTCCACCTCGAGATATCCCCGGCGCCAGAAGTTCTCCCGCAGGGAACGCACGACCGCGGCGCGCAGGCGCACCATGTCGCGCGCCTCCGGGCGCACGATGAGGTCGACGTACCGCTGGCGGACGCGGGCCTCCTCCGACAGCTCCGCACCCTCGTAGAGGTTCGGCAGCGGCCGGATCGCCTTCGCCGCCATGCGCCACTCGTCGGCCATGACGCTGAGCTCGCCGCGGCGGGACGCGACGACGCGGCCGTGCACGAACACGTGGTCGCCCAGGTCGACGTCCGTCTTGAAGGACGCGAGCGCGTCGGCGCCCACCTCCTTCTCGCTGAGCATCGCCTGCAGGCGGTTGCCGGCGCCGTCCTGGAGCGTCGCGAACGCGAGGCGTCCCGTGACGCGCAGGAACACGACGCGCCCGGCGACGCCGACGACGTCGTCGGTCTCCGCGCCCGGCTCGAGGTCCGGGTGCGCGGCCCGGACCTCGGCGACCGTGGTGGTGCGGGGCACGCCGACCGGGTACGGCGCCACCCCGGCGGCGAGCAGGCGCTCGCGCTTCGCGCGGCGCACCTGGATCTGCTCGGGGACGTCGTCGGCGGGCACCGTGGGATCGGCGGGCGTGGAGGTCACCGTCGAATCCTACGGGCGTCGGCGGGCCCTCCCGGCGGCCGGGGCTCGCGCGGGCACGTGCGCCCCGCCACGTCGGGGCCCGGGACGCGGGACGCGCGTCCGGCGCCCGCTCGCCGGCCGCCGCGCACCGGTCAGCCGGCGTGCAGGTCCAGCCCGAGGTCCAGGATCGGGGACGAGTGCGTGAGCGCCCCGACGGAGAGGTAGTCCACCCCGGTCGCGGCGACCGCGGCCGCCCGGTCGAGCGTGAGGCTGCCGGTGGCCTCGAGGTCGACGTGCCCGGTCTGCGGCTCGCGCGCCCGCACCCGGTCCACGGTGGCGCGCAGCGTCGCGTCGTCCATGTTGTCCAGCAGCAGGAAGTCCGCGCCGGCGTCGAGCGCCTCGTCGGCCTGCTCGGGCCGGTCGACCTCGACCTGCACCGGCACGTCGGGGAACGCGGCGCGCACGGCCGCGACCGCCGCGGCGACCGAGCCCGCGGCGACGACGTGGTTGTCCTTGACCATCGCGACGTCGTGCAGGCCCATGCGCTTGTTCGTGCCGCCGCCGCAGCGCACCGCGTACTTCTCGAGCGCACGCAGGCCGGGTGTGGTCTTGCGGGTGTCGAGCACCCGGGCGCCCGTGCCGGCCAGCGCCCGCGTCCAGCGGTGGGTGTGCGTCGCGACGCCCGACGCGCGGCTCACGAGGTTGAGCAGGGTGCGCTCCGCGACGAGCAGCACCTGGACCGGACCGGTCAGCCGCCCCACGACGTCGCCCGCGCCGACGGTGGTGCCGTCCGGCACGAGCCAGGCGGTGGTCGGGGTGGGCAGGCCGAGCCGTGCGGCCACCTGCGCGAGCACCTCGGGGACCACCACGAGGCCCGCCACGACGCCGTCGGCGCGTGCCGCCAGGTCCGCGGTGCCGACGACGGCACCCGCGACCGTCGCCTGCGTCGTGACGTCGCGGCCGGGTGCGGGGCCCAGGTCCTCGTCGAGCGCGGCGGCGACGACCCGCGCGACCGCCGCGGGGTCGGGCCCGGGGTCGCCGGGCAGGCAGGGGTTTGTGGACGTCGTCACGGAGCGCCACGCTAGCGCGCCGGGCGCCGCGCCCCGGGCGCCGTCCGCGCGCGGTCCCGGGGGACGACGAAGCCCCACGGGCCGCCGGGGGGGACCGGCCCGTGGGGCTCGTCGCCACCGCCCTCCGGGGAGGTCGGTGACGCGGGACCCGGTCGCGGCGCGTGCCGCGACCGGGTCACGTCGTCAGGGCCGCGTGAGCATGCCCCGCTTGCGGGCGACGACGAGCGCCACGCCCGCCGCCAGCACCAGGAGGGCGAGGACGCCGATCCCGATGCCCGTACCCGTGACCGCCAGGCCGCCCGGACCGGCACCGGTACCGCCCTGCGCGGCCAGCACGGTCAGCGAGGTGCTCGCGAGCACCGTGCTGCCGTCCGAGGCCTGCAGGAGGTACACGCCGGCCTGCGTGCTCGCCGGCACCGTGACCCGCAGGGTCGCCGTGCCGTCGGCCGCGACCGTCACCGTGCCGAGCAGCGTGCTGCCCGCCGGGGCGGCGACCGCCGCACCGGCCCGCGCCGTGGCGCCGGCACCGAGGGAGACGGCCACCTTCTGACCCGCCTCGAACCCGGCGAGCGCGACGTCGACCTGCCCGCCGGCGCGCACCTGCGCCGCGCTGAGGCTGATCGTCGGCTTGCTGCTCGGGTTCTCGCCCGGGTTGCCACCCGGCTCGTCGACGGCCTCGACGAGCCGGCCGACGCCCCAGCGAGCCGGGCTCTGGTACCCCTGGCCGCTCGGGTCCGCCCAGTTGCGGATGCCCGTGCGGACACCGGAGGACGCGTCGTTGACCTGGAAGTCCAGGCCGTGGAACGTCCCCAGGCCGCCGCGGTCGTCCAGCGTGATCGCGGCCTCGACCCGGTACCCGGTGGCCGTGCGCGTCGTCGCCGACGTCACCCGGTTGCGCTGGTAGGTCTCGGTGCCGCCGGCCCCGAAGGACACCCCGTTGTCCGCGTTGATGCGGATCTGCATGTCCTCGTAGCGGTAACCCGCGTTCTTGGCGTTCCCCGCGTCGACGTAGATCTCCACGGAGTCCTTGATCCACGGGTCGCTGCCCGACAGGTCGACGACGGGGTCCGTCACGTCCGCGAGGACGTACACGGTGTCGCCCTCCCAGAGCGTGCGCACCTCGGCGGTCGCGCCGGCCGTGCCCTCGACCTGCTTGTCGGTCCGCACCACGGCGGCCTCCGCCCACGCGGCGTCGGCCTCGCCGTCGATCTGCGGCGTCGCCGCGGCGCGCGCGACCTCGACGTACGACAGCGGCTCGAGCAGGGACAGCGTGCCGAGCACGCCCGGCGTGTTCCAGCCGGCCGTGGTGCCACCGTCGGTGACGGCCACGTCGAACTGGAGCGTGCTGCCCTGCGTCGCGCCGCTGAGCGGCAGGTGCACGACCGCGGACCAGCCGCCCTCGTGCTCCGTGACGACGCCCTCGACGTCGCCCTCGCCGTCCCGGCCGAAGGCGTACTCCTCGTCGCCGACGACGAACGTGAGGCCGTCCGTCGGCTGCTCGGAGCCGTCCTTCACGGTCACGTACGCGGTCAGGTGGTCGGCCGCCCAGCGCAGCTGGAACTCCGCCTTCGACTCGATCGCGTGCAGCGGCAGCTTCTCCCACTCGAGCGACGAGGTGGCCTCGTCGTCGAGCGCGACGTCACCGGCGAACACGTTCGCGGTGCGCACCCGCGCCGGCAGCTCCTCGTCGACCGCGCCGTAGTAGGCGGGCTTCGCCGTGCCGTCGTCGTCGAACAGGAGCGGACCGCCCGACGAGTCGCGCCAGCTGCGCACGTCGGTCAGACCCCACACCGTGACGGAGAACAGGTCGTCCTCGTACTGCCGGAACATCCGGAAGGCGTCGCGGTAGTAGTAGCCCTGCTCGATGAACTTCGCCTCGGACTCCGGCGTGCCGGTCGTCACGTCGAGCTCGGTCACGACCTGGTCGAGGCCCAGCCCCTGGAACTTGCGGATCGCCGCCTCGAGGGCGTCGACCGGCATCGCCAGGCTGACGTGGAACTGGTGACCCACGCCGTCGATCGGCACGTCCCGCTCCAGCAGGCGCTGGACCAGGTCGTAGTACCGCTGCTGCTTGCCCTCCTGCTCGGTGTTGTAGTCGTTGATGAAGAGCTTGACCGGACGGTCCGTGCCCGCCGCGGCGTACTCCTCGTTGAAGGCCTCGTCCGCGTAGCGGAAGGCCAGGTCGATGAACTCCTCGCCGAGGATCCGGTACCAGGCGCTGCGACGCAGACCGTCCTCGTACGCGGCGCCGTCGTCGACGACCTCGTTCACCACGTCCCAGGCCACGAGCGGGTTCGACTCGGAGCCGAACTCGCCGTAGGTGGTCGCGAGGTGCTCCGCCACGGCGAAGATGTGCGTGCGCAGCCGCTCACGCAGGATCGCCCTGTCGGCCGCGGACGACGTCAGCTCGTTGCCCTGGGCGTCCTCGAACATCCAGCCCGGCGTGACGCGGCCCTGGTTGGGGTCGTCGTTCTGGCCGGCGTTCTGGCTGTGCCAGACGAGGACGTGCCCGTAGACCCGCAGCCCGTTGTCCTGGGCGAACGCCATGAGGGCGTCACCCTCGGCGGACGGCGCGAAGTTCTTGTCCGCGTCGTACCAGGCGTACGGCTTCATGTGGTTCTCGGGCGAGATCTGGTCGAAGTGCTTGAGCGTCAGCTGCGCAGGGCCGCCGAGCGTCTCGCGCGGGTCGACCGCGACACCGGCCGGGACGTCGAGCGTGTCCTTCAGCGGCGTCAGGTCCTGGACGACGAAGTCGACCTCGTCCACGACGATGTCGTCCACCAGGAACGTCGAGGTGTTGCCCGGGACCCCGTCGCCCTCCCACGCCGTCTCGAAGTAGATGTCCTGGGTACCGGCGGGCAGCGTGAACGAGCCCGTCACCTGCGTCCAGTCGGTGCCCGGGACCTGCGTGAAGCTGACCAGCGGGCCGAACTTCTCGGCGCCGCCCTGCACCTGGCGGTAGCTGAGCGTCACCTCCCCCGGCTCGCCCTCGAACCTGATCCAGGCGGAGACCTCGTACTGGGCGCCCTCGGTCAGGACCCCGGCGACCGGGTGCTGCAGGCCCGAGCCCTGCGACGCGCGGTCGCTGATGCGGGCCGCGTGGTCGCTCTCGTGCCCCTCGTCGACCACCTCGACCGTCGGCGCGCCCGAGCCGGCGTCACGCGGACCCCAGCCCTGCAGCGTGCCGTCCTCGAAGTCGGCCGACACCGAGCCGCCGGTCGGCTGCTCCGCCGGACCGCCCGCGGGCAGGGTGAACGTCCAGTCGTCCTCGAGGAGCTCGGTGACGACCGTGCGCGTCGCCGCGACGGAACCGGCACGGTCGCCGCCGCCGTCGTGCACGAGCACGATCTGGCCCTCCTGCACGGCCTCGCGCAGGTTCGCGGTCAGCGTGGCCTCGTCCTGCGTCGCCCAGTCGTTGATCGTGTTGACCACGCCGAGCGGCTGCATGCCGAGCGACACCGCCACCGCCTGCGTGCGACCCCAGTTGCCGTTGGGCGCACGGAAGTACGGCACCTGGGCCTGCGGGTCACCGAGGGCGGTGCGGATGATCTCCAGGTTGCGGACGAGGTCCGTGCGCACCTGCTCCTCGGTCATGGCGGCCATGTCCGCGTAGCCCGTGGAGTGGTTGCAGAGGGTGTGGCCCTCGCGCACGATGCGCTGGAGGATCGCCGCGCCGCCCGGCGCCTCGATGTTCTGGCCGATGACGCAGAACGTGGCGGTGACGTCCTTCTCGGCGAGGAAGTCGAGGAGGTCCTCGGTCTCGCCGGGGTTCGGGCCGTCGTCGAACGTGAGCGCCGCGACCTTGCCGGTGCCGCGCGCCGCCGTGACGGGCGTCGTCGTCGGGTTCACCGCGCCGCCCGGCACGACGGACGGGTCGGGGCCCTCGCCGCCACCCGCCGGCGGGCCGGTGATGACGACGTCGTCGACGAGGAAGGACGCCGTGGCGCTCGCCGCCTCGATGTAGAGGTCGCCGCCGGTCACGCCCGCGTTGCGGGTGTAGGTGCCGCTGAGCTGCACCCAGGCGTCGTCGGTGACGGTCACCGGCGCGTTCACCTGGACGAACGCCTGCGGCTGCTCCGCGACCGAGAACTTGAGGGTCGTGTCGTCCTGCCCCGGGGCGAGGCGCACCCAGGCCGACACGTCGTACGTCGCGCCCTCGACGAAGAGGCCGTTGATCGGGGTCTGCACCCCGTGCCAGTTGGCGCTGCGCCCGCTGACGAGCAGGCTGCCCGTCCCGGAGCGCGCGGCCGTGGTCGTGCGCTCGACCGTGACGTTCGCGTCGCCGCGCGCGACCCACGGGGCCGTCCCCGTCTCGAAGTCGCTGGCGAGGACCGCCTCCGGGCCCGTCGGGCCCGGCTTCGTGATCCGCACGTCGTCGAGGAGGAAGCTCGGGAACGCGGACTCGGTCGAGACCTCGACCGTGACCTTGGCGTTCGCCGGCACGGCTCCGGCCGGCAGCGTGTAGGTGCCCTGGATCGTCGTCCACGCCGTGCTGCTGACGGCCGTGTTGCCGACCCACGTGTACGCGCCCGTGCCGTCCGCGCCGCGGTACCCGACGAGCCGGGCGCTGGCGCCGGCGACGTCGTCGACGAGCTTGACCTTGGCGCTCAGCGTGTACTCCACGCCGTCCTCGAACAGGCCGGTCGCCGTGGACACGGAGTCGTAGCTGTTCGCGCGGCCCGTGACGCTGAGGACCTTGTTGGTCCCCTCGGTCACCTGCGCGAGCGTCGGGCCGCCGCTCTGGACGAGGACGCCCTGCGGCGCCGCGGCGGTGGCGGACTCGAAGTCCTCGGCCACCACGACGACGTCGCCCGGGGCCGCCGTGGCCACCAGCGGCGCGACGACACCGGCGACGAGCGCGGCGGCCGCCGCCGTCGCGACGGCGCCGCGGCGTCCCTCGCGGCTCGACAGGGCCGTGCGGACGGAGGCCCAGCGGCTCGCGGTCCCGGGTCGGTAGGTCCGCTTCCTCCGCGACGGGGGCTGCTGCCCGATCACCGCCGCCCCTGTCTCGATAGTTTCGAGGGCCCTACGGGTCCTCCGCATCCGATGCATCGACGCTCCCTTGCGCGAAAAGATGGCAGTGCTGCTGGAAACTACGGGACGATGATGAAGTCGGACCAGTGTCCGAGGGAAGGTTCAGCCGAACGGCGATACGAAACCGAGACCAGAAAGTTTCGGTCGAATCCGGCGGAGACGTCCCGCGCGCTACGCGTGGGAGCGCTGCGAGACGCGGACGGCCCCTTCGCCGTCCAGCGCCACCTCCACGCGCACCCGCCACCGTTCGCTCGTGCGGGGGAAGTCCGTCCGGGCGTGCCCGCCGCGCGACTCCTCGCGCTCGAGCGCGGCGTGCGTGAGCACCGTGGCGACCTGGTGCACGTTCGTGGTCTCCCACTCCGCGGTCTGGGGCGCGGCCAGCGCGCGGCCGTCGTCGTGCCGGCGGTGCGCGTCCGTGGGCACCGCCGCGAGGGTCTCGGCGGCGCGCCGCAGCCCCTCCCCCGAGCGCAGCACGCCCGGCCCGTCGGTCGCGGCACGCTGCACGCGCGAGCGCGCCGCCGCCGGGACGAGCGCCGCGTCACCCGGTCGCTCCACGGGGTCACCGGCGGTGAGGAACCCGCCCTCGAGGCGGGCAGCGACGTCCCGGGCCGCACGGTGCGCGAACACCAGGCCCTCGAGCAGCGAGTTCGACGCCAGCCGGTTCGCGCCGTGCACACCCGTGCACGCGACCTCGCCCACCGCGTACAGGCCCGGCACCGACGCCCGGCCGTCGAGGTCCGTCACGACGCCGCCCGAGTGGTAGTGCTGCGCGGGCGCCACGGGCACCAGGTCGGTCGTCAGGTCGATGCCATGCTCGAGCAGGCGCCCGTGGATGGTCGGGAAGCGGCGGCGCAGGAAGTCGGCGCCCAGGTGGCGCGCGTCCAGCCACACGTGGTCGGCACCCGTCGCGGCGGTGCGCCGCACGATCGCGTGGGCGACGACGTCGCGCGGCGCGAGCTCGGCCAGCGGGTGCACGTCCGGCATGAACCGCACGCCGTCGGTGTCGAGCAGGTACGCACCCTCGCCCCGCACCGCCTCGGAGACGAGCGTCAGCTGCCCCTTCACGCCCGAGCCGAGCCACAGCACCGTCGGGTGGAACTGCACGAACTCCAGGTCGCCGAGCCGGGCACCGGCACGCAGCGCCGCCGCCACGCCGTCGCCCGTCGCCAGCGCGGGGTTGGTCGACGACCGGTAGACCTGCCCGATCCCGCCGGTGGCGAGCACGACGGCCGGCGCCAGCGCGGCACCGACGCCGTCGCGCGAGCCCTCGCCGATCACGTGCAGCGTGACGCCCCGCACCGGCCCGGGGGCGCCGTCCGGACCCGGCTCGCCCGTGAGGACGTCGAGCACGAGGGCGTGCTCGACGACCTCGATGCCCGGGTCGTGCCGCACCGCCTCGATCTGCGCGACCAGCGCGCGCGAGATCTCGGCACCCGTCGCGTCCCCGCCCGCGTGCGCGATGCGGTCGGCGAGGTGCCCGCCCTCCCGGGTCAGGCTGAGCGCACCGTCGGGGCCGGTGTCGAACACCGCGCCCCGTGCGACGAGCTCGCGCACGCGCGCGGGCCCCTCGGTGACGAGCATCTCGACCGCGCGCGGGTCGCACAGCCCCGCACCGGCGACGAGCGTGTCCTGCTGGTGCGCCGCGGGCGAGTCACGCGGGTCGAGCGCCGCCGCGATCCCGCCCTGCGCCCACACCGTGGAGCCGGACGACAGCACGTCCTTCGTCACCAGCAGCACGCGACCCACCCGCGCACGCAGCTCGAGCGCCGCCGTGAGGCCGGCGATGCCGGAGCCCACGACCACCGCGTCGGCGTGCACGGTCCACCCGGGGGCCGGGGCCGCCAGGCGGGTCGCGAGGTGCGTCACCGGGTGCCGGGGGCGCCCGTGCCCGGATGACCGGGCGCGTGCGGCGCGGGCACCTGCCCGGGGTGCCCGGCGACGCCGCCGGCAGGCGCGTGCGGACCGGCGGCGACAGCCGCGCGACCCTCCGCGAGCGGCAGCCCGCTGGGCACGAGGCCCGCCTCGGCCGTCCACTCCGACGGCACCTGACCCGGGTCGTCGTCCACGTCGACCATCCGGTTGTCGGCGTCCACGAGCACGACGTGCGGCGAGTACGTCCGCGCCTCCGCGTCGGACATCGTGCCGTAGGCGATGACGATGACGACGTCCCCGGGGCGCACCAGGTGGGCGGCGGCACCGTTGACGCACACCTCGCCCGACCCCGCCTCGCCGGCGATCGCGTACGTGGTGAGGCGCGCGCCGTTCGTCACGTCGACGACGTCGACCTGCTGCCCGGGCAGCACGTCCGCCGCCGCCAGCAGGTCCGCGTCGACCGTGATCGAGCCGACGTAGTGCAGGTCCGCCGCCGTCACGGTCGCGCGGTGGATCTTGCCCGTCATCATCGTGCGCTGGAGCGTGGTCATACGGCACCTCCGGCCGTGCGCCGGCCGTCCGCCTGCGGGGCGTCGACCGACGGGGTCTCGGCCCGCAGGGTCACGGGCGCGTTGTCGATGAGCCGCGTCGCACCCACGCGCGCCGCGAGCAGGAGCAGCGCGTCGGTCGTCGTCGCGTCGGCCTCCCCGAACGTCGCGGGGTCGACGAGCGCGACGTAGTCCACCGCGTCCTGCGGTGCGAGCCGGTCGTCGAGCACGCGCCGGGCCGCGGCCAGCACCGCGCCCGGTCCCTCCCCCGCGGCCGCGGCGCCCGCCTCGAGCGCGGCGGACAGCGCGAGCGCGCGCGTGCGCTCGTCGGGCGAGAGGTAGGCGTTGCGGCTCGAGCGCGCGAGGCCGTCGTCCTCGCGGACGGTGGGGTGCGCGACGACCTCCACGGGCACGTCCAGGTCGCGGACCATCCGGCGCACGGCCGCGAGCTGCTGCGCGTCCTTCTGGCCGAACAGCGCGACGTCCGGGCGGGTCAGGTGCAGCAGCTTGAGCACGACCGTCAGGACGCCGTCCAGGTGGCCGGGGCGCGCAGCGCCCTCGAGCACGTCGCCGAGGCGCCCCGCCGTCACGCGCACGACCGGGTCGCCGTCCGGGTAGACGACGTCGGCCGTCGGGGCGAGGACCACGTCGCCCTCCCCCAGCAGACCGGGTCCGGTCAGCAGACGCAGGTCGCCGTCGAGGTCGCGCGGGTAGCGGTCCAGGTCCTCGCCGGCCCCGAACTGCAGGGGGTTGACGAAGATCGTCACGACGACCGCGTCCGCGAGCTCGCGCGCGCGGCGCACGAGCGCGAGGTGCCCCTCGTGCAGCGCGCCCATCGTCATCACGACCGCGCGCAGGTACGGCCGGCCGGAGTCGGCCGCGTCGGCGGCCGCGAGCGCGGCCTCGTCCTGCGCGTCCAGCGCCGCGTCGAGCGCCGCGCGGTCCTGCACCAGCACGGGACTGGTCGTCATGCGTCCTCCTGCGGCGAGGTGCCGCCGTCGTCCTGCCCGTCGTCCTGCCCGTCGTCCGGCCCAGCCGGGCCGGGGGCCGGCCCGGGGCCGTCCTGTGGGTCCAACGCGCCGGGGCCGGCGTTGATGCCCGCGAGCGCGTCGAGCACGCGCTGGGCGTCCGCCGGCCCGAGCAGCCCGGCCGCCAGCGCCCGGGACGCCGCCGCACGGGCCAGGGCACCGTACCCGCTCGGCACGTCCACCGCCCCCGTCCGGGTCCCCAGTGCGGCCAGCGTCACAACGTGCTCGCCGACCGTGCCCGCGTCGCCGCGCCGCACCGGCCCCGTCAGGGCGCTGATCGCGCCCGGGCCGTCCGGGCCGGCGGCGTCCTCCGCCCGCAGCGCACCGTCCAGGGCCGCGTCCAGCAGCGGGCGCAGCACGCGCCCGGGCTCGGGCACACCGGCCGCACGCAGCGCGTCGGACGCCTGCGCGACGAGCACCACGAGGTGGTTCGCGGCGTGCGCCAGCCCCGCGTGGTACAGCCCGCGCGCCTCCTCCTGCAGGACGACGGGCTCACCGCCGACCTCGACGACCAGCGCCTGGCCGATCGGCAGCACCGGTGCGGGGGCCGTCACGGCGAACGCGCAGCCGGCCAGGCGCGCCAGGTCCAGGGACGTGCCCGTGAACGTCATGGCCGGGTGCAGCGCGAGCGGGATGACGCCCGCCGCGCGCGCGGGCGCGAGCACGTCCACCCCGAACCGTCCCGACGTGTGCACCACGATCTGGCCCGCCTGCCACCCACCGGTCTCCGCCACGCCGCGCACGAGCCCGGGCAGCGCGTCGTCCGGGACCGCCAGCAGGACGAGCTCCGCCCGGCGCACGACCTCCGGCACGTCGACCACGGGCACGCCCGGCAGCAGCGTCGCGGCGCGCTCGCGCGACTCCTGCGACACCGCGCTCACCGCCACCACCGGGTGCCCGGCGCCGGCGAGCGCGCTGCCGAGGACGGCGCCGACGCGCCCCGCCCCGACGACGCCGACCCCGAGCCGGCCCGGACGGGCGGCGGGGTCGGCGCTCACCGGCCGTCCCCGGGGCGCCCGGCGACGTGGGGGCCGACGCGGGGGGCGACGTGGCGTCCGCCACCGGCGCGCCGGCGGCCGACCCGATCGACGCGGGGGCGTGCGGCGCCTCCGCCGCCCGCATCCACAGCTCGGGGCCGGCGACGGCCCGTGCCTGCCGGGCCCGTTCCGCCTGCTCGTCGAGCAGGGCCCCGGCGACCGCGCCGTCGAGGTGCGCCACCTGCGGCGACACCGGGCCCGGCGTGGAGTGCGCGACGAAGGTCGCCACGCCGAGGCGGCGCTGCACCGGCCCCTGCGTGACGGCGAGGCTCTGCGTGCGCTCGTGCGGTACGACCACGACGGTCCGCCACCAGCGGCCGGACCGCATGATCAGCGCGGTGCGCGTGACGAGGACGCCGTGCCGCCGCCACCCGAGCGGGTCCAGCCAGCGGGCCCGGCGCGGCGCCGGGGTGAACCCGCCGTCGTCCTCGGTGCCCGCGCAGGCCGCGTCGAGCGCGCCGAGCGGGTCGTCGGTGCCCAGGTCGGGCAGCACGAGCCACAGCGCGACCGCGGCCTCCTGCCGCGTCGCCACGGGGTGCAGCACGGACGCGTTCGTCGCCTCCGGCCCGTACCCCGCGACGTTCATCTCGACCCGCCACCAGTCGGGTCCCCGCCAGAGCGGGCCCTGGGTGAGCCGGACGGCCTGGACCCGTCCGGGCGGGACGGTCTGCGTCCGCTTCTCGCTCAGCCCGTGGCGCAGCCGGATGCCGTCCGGGGACGTGGCGGCGCGGAACGTCGCGCCCGAGTTGAGCCGGCCCCACACGTAGCCGCCGACACCGAGCGCACCGGGACCCACGAGGAACAGCGGCCCGACCTCGCGCGTCATGACCACGGCGACGAGCGCCCCGACGACGGCGGCGACGAACACCCACGGCGCGGTGGAGCGCAGGATCGAGCGCACGAGGCGGGGCATCGGCAGCTCGTACACGACCTGCTCGGGAGCGGCCTCGAACGTGGGCGCCACCGGGTGGGCGGGCGGCGGACCCGTGAGGTCCGCGCCGGTGGGGCCGGCGGTCCCCGCGCCGGGGTGGACGTCGTCCGCGGTCGCGCCGTCCCCGGCGGGCGTCGCACGCAGTCCGCCGGCCGCCGACGTCGCCGCGTGCGCGCTCGCGCCGCCGTCCGCCGGCGCGCCCGGGCGGGCCGCCGCGGGACGCAGGCCGGCCGCGAGCGCGAGGATCTGCGCGCGCAGCGACTCCGCGTCCGACTCCCGCAGGAACGCGAGCTGCACGGCGGAGCCGGTCCCGCCGGCGACCTCGAGGTTGAGCTGCGCGAGGCCCAGCAGGCGCGCGAGCAGCGGCTGCACCACGTCGACGGCCTGCAGCCGGTCGAGCCGCGCCTGCCGCTGCTGGCGGAACAGCAGCCCCTGGCGCAGGTGCACCGCCTCGTCCGTCACCGCGAACCGGGTCACCCGCCACGCGAGCGCCGAGTACACGAAGCCGACGAGCGCCACGAGCGCGAGCCCGCCGAGCAGCACGAGCCACGCACGCCCCGGCCCCACCCACTCGGCGAGGTTGCGCAGGTCGTCGCTGACCTGGAAGCCGATGGCGGCGACGACGGCCGCGAACACCTTCCACCCGCGCAGGGCCGGCGTGACCGGGTGCATGCGCCGCCAGTCGTACGCCTCCTCGGGCGCCTGCTCCGGCACGGGCCGGACCTCGGCGCTCACAGCCCCGCCAGCCGCGCCTCGCCACGCGACGCGAGCCGGTCGCGCAGACGCGCCGCCTCCTGCGGGGGCAGGCCGGGGATCGTCGCGTCGGTGCCGGGCGCCGCCGTGTGCAGCTGGACCGTCGCGATGCCGAACCGCCGCTGGACCGGCCCCGCGCTCACGTCCACGTACTGCATGCGCCCGTACGGCACCACCACGAGCTGGCGGAACAGGATGCCCCGGCGGATCAGCAGGTCGTCGGCGCGCTCGGCGTACCCCAGCGCGCGGACCTGCCGGCGGACCAGCACCGCGGACCACGCGAACAGCAGGGCGAGCGCGGCGGGGAGCACCCACAGCCAGGCGACCCCCACGAGGGCCGCGACCACCGCCGTGACGACGACCAGCCCGCCGCCCCACAGGCCGATCAGCAGCAGGCGCACGGTGGCCAGGCGCGTCGACACGGGCGTCCACGTCACGTCCGCCGGGTCGAACGGACCGGTGGACGGCGCGGGGGCACGCCCCGGGGTGTCGGTGGTCATGGCCTCATCCTGGCACCGGCGGCAGCCCGGCGGTCCCTCCTGCGGACCGTGGGCCGCCCGGGCCCGGCGACGGACGGGGGCGCGCTCAGCCCGCGGTGGGGTCGGCGTCGGGCTCGACGCGCCGCTCGGCGTCGGCGTCCGGCGGGGGGATGCGGCAGAAGTGCTCGACGACGAGCCCGACGACGGCGAGCACGAGCGCGCCCAGCGCGGCGACCCCCGCGGCGGCGGCACGGGTCGGGTTGCCGGGCACGTCGGCGTCCGTGAGCAGCGACAGCGCCTGCCCGCCGTACCAGCCGACGAGCAGCGCACCGGTGTAGCAGGACGCCTTGGCGAGCACCGCGGTGCGCGCCGCCCGCAGCGGGTTCAGCGTGGGTCGCCTGCCCTGCTGGTACTGCCGCACCGACCAGCCGAGCGCCAGCACGACGCCGGCGATGACGAGCTCGACCGCGACGACGAGCCACGGCACCTCGGGCGGGGTCGCCGCGCCGCGCGCGACCGTCATCCGCATGACCCACCAGGTGACCGCCGTGACGGCGGCCGCGAGCAGGACGAGCGTGCGCCGGCGGGTCGCGCTCACGGTCGCGGCGCGTCCCCGCGCGCCTCGCCCGCCCAGGGCGCGGGTCCGGACGGCGGTACCGACGGCGTGGTGCCCGTGACGGGCAGGAACGGCCGGGGGCCCTCGGGCGGCGGCCCCGCCGGGTCCACCGACCCGACCGGGTCGAACGGGCCCGAGCGGGTGCGCTGCGGGTGCGCGTCGTCGGCCGCCGGCGGCTGCGCCGGCTCCGGCCCGTCGGGCTCCGGGCTCGCGGCGGGCACGGGGGTGGTCAGCCAGTCGAGCGCCATCCAGCGCACGCCGTCGCGGTCGGGCGCGGTCGCGGCGAGCTGGGCCACCGGTCCGCCGCCGAGCCCGGGCAGGACGGCCTCGGGGTCGACCTGCGCCCAGGGCTCCAGCACGAACGCACGCTGGTGCGCCCGCGGGTGCGGCAGCTCGAGGTCGTCGGTCACCGCGAGGGTGCTGCCGTGCACCACGATGTCGATGTCGAGCGTGCGCGGGCCCCAGTGCTCGAGCCGCTCGCGGCCGTGCCGCTGCTCGATGGCGTGCACCGCGCGCAGCAGCTCGCGGGGGGCGAGCGTCGTGCGGGCGACGACCACGGCGTTGAGGTAGTCGGGCTGCTCCGGACCGCCGACCGACGCGGTGCGCGCGAGCGGCGAGACCGCCAGGACCTCGAGCCCCGGGACGGACGCGAGGTCGGCGACCGCCTGGCGGAGGGTCTCCTGCGCGGGCCCCAGGTTCGCGCCCAGCGCGAGGACGGTCTGCACGGGCGCGTCGGGCGCGCGGTCGAGCTCGTCGGTCAGCACCTCGCCCTCGGCGACGTCGTCGTCCGGCCGCACCGGCGGCATGAGCTGCGTGCGGTCGTCGCCGAGCGGGCCGGCGGACGGTGTACCGCCCTCGCCGGGCCCGGCGTGGTCGGGCTCGTGGCGCAGGGCGTCGGTGTGGACCGGGTCGTGGTGGAGCGGGTCGTGCCGGAGCGGGTCGTGGTGGGGCGACGGGACCGGGCCCGGAGGCGGCAGCGGGCCGGTCGGCGACGAGGCGTTCGCCGACGGGCCGGTCGGCGCGCCGGGTGCGACCGCCGGCAGCACACCCGTCGGCACCGCACCGGTGGGCGCGGGTCCGACCACGAGCGGCGTCGTGCGGTCCGGGCCCGCGTCGGGCGTCGGCAGCTCCACGGGCAGCTCGGCCGGGTCGTGCGGCAGGTGGGCGGCCTCGGTGGTCACCGCCACGCCGGGAGCGGGCGTCACGGGCAGCGGTGCGGTCTCGGGCCGGGGCGCCGTCCGGTGCCCGGTCTCGGCCCGGCGCACCTCCCCCGTCGCGGGTCGGTACGGCTCCGCAGCGGGCAGCTTCGTGCGGTCCCGGCGGATCGCCACGACGACGTCGCCGAACGGCACCGTGATGGGCGCCTGCGGCTTGTGCACCGCGACGTCCACCGCCTGCACGTGCGGCTGGGCGAGCACCGTCGCCGCGATGCGCTCGGCGACGGTCTCCACCAGGTCCGCGGGCTCACCGGCCAGCACGGCCGCGACGTGCTCCGCCAGCACGCCGTAGTTCACGGTGTGCGCGAGGTCGTCGCTCGCCGCCGCGCGGCGCGTGTCCAGGTGCACGACGACGTCCGCGACGAACGTCTGCCCCTCGCGGCGCTCGTGCGCGAACACCCCGTGGTACCCGGTCGCACGGATCCCCTCGAGCCTGATCTGGTCGAGCCGGCGGCCCTCGCCGTCCTGCACCTCGTCCTGCGTGCTCACCGCACTCCCTCCGGTCCGGGCGTCCGACCCGCAGCATGCCCGACGCGCCCCGTCGCGCGCCCGCGGTCGGTCCCGCCCTCCACGTCGTCCCGCCCCTCCACGTCGTCCCGCCCCACGTCACGGGCGTCCTCGCCGGTCCCGCCCGCCGCACGCCACGCCGCCGCCACCCGCACCGCGTCCGCGGACGCCGCCACCTCGTGCACCCGCACGGCCCACACGCCCGCGGCGGCGGCCAGCGCCGTGACCGCAGCGGTGGCGTGGTCACGGGCCGCGGGCGCGGCGGGTGTGCCGTCGGGACCGGCGAGCAGGTGGCCGAGGAAGCGCTTGCGGCTGGCGCCCACGAGCACGGGGAAGCCGTCGGCGACGAGCTGGGGCAGGTGCGCCAGGAGCGGCCAGTTGCTCGTCCCCGTCTTCGCGAACCCGAGGCCCGGGTCCAGCACCACCTGCTCGTCGCGCACACCCGCGGCCCGCAGCGCCTCGACCCGGGCGGCGAGCTCGCGGCGCACGTCGGCGACCACGTCGTCGTACCGGTCGTGCGCGTCCATGACGTCGGCGTGGCCGCGCCAGTGCATCGCGACGTAGGCCGCCCCGGTGCGCGCCACGACGGCGGCCATCTCGGGGTCCGCCATGCCGCCGGAGACGTCGTTGACGAGCACGGCACCGGCCTCGACGGCGGCCTGCGCCACGGAGGCCCGCGTGGTGTCGACGCTGACCGCGGCCCCCTCGGCCGCGAGCCGCCGCACGACCGGCAGCACGCGGGCGCGCTCCTCCTCGACGGGCACGCGCGCGGCTCCCGGCCGCGTCGACTCCCCGCCGACGTCGAGCAGGTCGGCCCCCTGCGCGGCCAGCTCGAGGCCGTGCGCGACCGCCGCGTCGGGGTCGAACCAGCGCCCGCCGTCCGAGAACGAGTCGGGCGTGACGTTGACGACGCCCATGACGAGCGTGCGTGCCGGGGCGCGCAGCGGCGCCGGCAACGCGGCGAGACGCTGCTGCGCGGTCACGGGCACGCCGCCCGCGCTCAGCGCCCGGCGACGAGGCTCATGGCCTCGGCGCGCGTGGCGACGTCGCGCATCTGACCGCGGACCGCCGACGTCACGGTGCGGGAGCCGGGCTTGCGCACGCCGCGCATCGACATGCACAGGTGCTCGCACTCGACGACGACGAGCACCCCGCGCGGCTGCAGCACGTCGACGAGCGCGTCCGCGACCTGCGACGTCAGGCGCTCCTGCACCTGCGGCCGGCGCGCGTACACGTCGACGAGGCGGGCCAGCTTCGACAGCCCGGTGATGCGGCCGTCCTCGCCGGGGATGTAGCCGACGTGCGCGACGCCGTGGAACGGCACGAGGTGGTGCTCGCAGGTGGAGTACACCTCGATGTCGCGCACGAGGACCATCTCCTCGTGGCCCAGGTCGAACGTCGTCGTCAGGACGTCGCGCGGCTCCTGGTACAGCCCGGCGAAGATCTCGCGGTAGGCGCGCGCCACCCGGCCCGGCGTCTCGCGCAGACCCTCGCGGTCGGGGTCCTCGCCCACGGCGAGCAGCAGCTCGCGGACCGCGCGCTCGGCGCGCTCCTCGTCGAACGGACCGACGGCCCTGCCGGCGCCGCGGCCCGTGTCACCGATCGGCACGATGACCGAGTCCGGGTCCCGCCGGGTCACGTCCTGCTCGGTCACGCCCGCCTCCGTCCGCTCCCCCACGTCAGTGCTGCCCGCCGGTGTCCGGGGTCTGGCCGGGCGGCACCTCCACGACCGCGGTCGCCGGACGCTCGCCGCTCGCCGCGGCTGCCTCGTCCTGCGGGACGACCGGGTGGCCGTTCTGCGCCGCCTTCTCGGCCGGCGTCATGACGGGTCCGCGGTCGCTCACCGCGCGGTCCTCGCCCGAGAGCCACACGTCGCGCGGGGGGCGCTTGGTGATCGGCGCGAAGACCTGCGCGAGCTGCTCGGCGTTCAGCGTCTCCTTCTCGAGCAGCTCGAGGACGAGGTGGTCGAGCACGTCGCGGTACTCCACGAGGATCTCGCGGGCCTCGTCGTGCGCGCGCTCGATGAGCGCCCGCACCTCGACGTCGATCGCCGCCGCGACGTCCTCCGAGTAGTCGCGCTGGTGGCCCACGTCGCGACCGAGGAAGACCTCGCTCGACTCCTGGCCGAGCTTGATCGCGCCGAGGCGCGCGCTCATGCCGAACTGCGTGACCATCTTCCGCGCGGTCGCGGTGGCCTTCTCGATGTCGTTGCTGGCGCCCGTGGTGGGGTCGTGGAAGACGAGCTCCTCCGCGACGCGGCCGCCCATCGCGTACGCGAGCTGGTCGAGCAGCTCGTTGCGCGTCGTGGAGTACTTGTCCTCGACCGGCATGACCATCGTGTAGCCGAGGGCGCGCCCGCGCGGCAGGATCGTCACCTTCGTCACCGGGTCGGTGTAGCGCAGCGCCGCCGCGACCAGGGCGTGCCCGCCCTCGTGGTACGCGGTGATCTTCAGCTCCTTGACGTTCATCACGCGGGTGCGCTTCTGCGGCCCGGCGATGACGCGGTCGATCGCCTCGTCCAGCGCGTGGTCGTCGATGATCTGCGCGTTCTTGCGCGCGGTGAGCAGCGCCGCCTCGTTGAGGACGTTCGCGAGGTCGGCACCCGTGAAGCCGGGCGTGCGGCGCGCGACGGCCGTGAGGTCGACGTCCGGCGCCATCGGCTTGCCCTGCGCGTGCACCTGCAGGATGCGCTCACGGCCCTTGAGGTCCGGCGGCTCGACGGCGACCTGGCGGTCGAAGCGACCGGGGCGCAGCAGCGCGGGGTCGAGGATGTCCGGCCGGTTGGTCGCGGCGATGAGGATGACGTTCGTCTTGACGTCGAACCCGTCCATCTCGACGAGCATCTGGTTGAGCGTCTGCTCGCGCTCGTCGTGCCCGCCGCCGAGGCCCGCGCCGCGGTGCCGGCCGACGGCGTCGATCTCGTCGACGAAGATGATCGCCGGCGAGTTCTCCTTCGCCTGCTGGAACAGGTCGCGCACGCGGCTCGCGCCGACGCCGACGAACATCTCGACGAAGTCCGAGCCCGAGATCGAGTAGAACGGGACGCCCGCCTCGCCCGCGACGGCGCGCGCGAGGAGCGTCTTGCCGGTGCCGGGCGGGCCGTACAGCAGCACGCCCTTGGGGATCTTCGCGCCGACGGCCTGGAACTTGGCGGGCTCGGAGAGGAACTCCTTGATCTCCTGGAGCTCCTCGAGCGCCTCGTCCACGCCCGCGACGTCGGCGAACGTGACCTTCGGCGACTCCTTGCTCACGAGCTTGGCGCGCGACTTGCCGAAGCTCATGACGCGCGAGCCGCCGCCCTGCATGTTCGACATCAGGAACCAGAACAGGCCCAGGATGATGACGAACGGCAGCAGGATGCCGAGCAGGCTGCCCCACCAGGACGGCTGCGGCACCTTCGACGTGAAGCCCTCGGCGGGGTCGGCCGCGGTCACCGCGTCGACGACCTGCTCGCCCTGCGGCGTCACGTAGAAGAAGTAGACCTGCGTGCCGAGGTCCGTGTCCTCGTCGGGCTTGTACGCCTCGGAGAGGGTCAGGTCGACGCGCTGCGTGCCCTCGGTGATGAGGACCTGCTCGACCTTGCCGTCCTCGAGCAGCTCGAGGCCCGTGGACGTGTCGACCTGCTGGACCGCGGGGACGCGCAGCATGCTGAAGGCGACCACCGTGAGGACGACGGCCAGTGCGACCCACAGCAGGGGGCCGCGGACGAGACGCTTGAGGTTCATGGGCGATCGGGGCCTGGCCCCTCATCCTCCGCTCGCAGGGACACCGGGCCTCGACGGTACACGGCGGCGCTGGACGTTCCCTGGGTGTTCGCCCAGGGCACAGCCGCGCGGTGGACCGGCGTCCGGTCGGGTCAGTCGCCGTACACGTGCGGGGCGAGGGTGCCCACGAACGGCAGGTTGCGGTACCGCTCGGCGTAGTCCAGGCCGTAGCCGACGACGAACTCGTTCGGGATGTCGAAGCCGACGTAGCGCACCGGCACCTCCACCTTGGCGGCCTCCGGCTTGCGCAGCATCGTCGCGATCTCGACGGACTCCGGCCCGCGCGAGCGCAGGTTCGACAGCAGCCAGCTGAGCGTCAGCCCGGAGTCGATGATGTCCTCGACGATGAGGACGTTCTTGCCGGTGAGGTCGGTGTCCAGGTCCTTGAGGATCCGCACGACGCCGGACGACTTCGTGCCCGACCCGTAGGACGAGACGGCCATCCAGTCCATCGCGAGCGGCACGCTCAGCCGCCGGGCCAGGTCCGCCATCACCATGACCGCGCCCTTGAGCACGCCGACGAGCAGCACCTCCCGCCCGGCGTAGTCCGCATCGATCTGCGCCGCGATCTCGTCGAGCCGCGCGTGCAGCTGCTCCTCGCTCAGCAGCACCCGCTCGAGGTCGTCGCCCATGTCCGACGCGTCCACGTCTCACTCCCGCCCGTCGTGCTCGTCGTCGTCGCGCCGCCGCGCGCGGGCCGCTGCACCCGACGTGGCGTCGGGCCGGCCGAGGTAGAGCCTGCCACACGCCCGGCGTGCGACCCGTCCGCCCGGCAGGTGCGCGTCGCCCTGCCCCCGCCAGTCGACGACGAGCGCCTCGACCGCCAGGACGTGCGTGCGCGCGAGGGCGCCCGCGGGGACCCCCGCGCGCGTCGCCGCGGTGTGCAGCGCGCGCCGCCGCAGCGCCGCGGGCGCGGCCGCGAGGGCGTCGACGTCGAGCGCGAGGACGTCCCCGTCCCCCGGTCGCAGCGCGTCCGCGAGCAGGTCGGCCGCGAGCGCGTCGAGGGCGTCCGCGGACTCGGCGAGGGCGTCGGCCGTGCGCGCGAGCGCCGGTGCGACGCCGGGGCCGAGGACCTCCTCCAGCAGCGGCAGGACGTCCCGCCGGACACGGCTGCGCAGCGGCAGCGCACCGGCGTCCGGCCCGGTGCCCGCCCCGCGCCCGTTCGTGGGGTCCTGCCACGGGACGAGCCCCTGCGCGGCGCACGCCGCCTCCGTGTCGGCGCGGCGCAGCGCGAGCAGCGGACGGCGGAGCACGCCACGCACCGGGCGCATGCCCGCCAGCGCGCGCTCGCCGGAGCCCCGCGCGAGCGCGAGCAGCACGCCCTCCGCCTGGTCGTCGAGCGTGTGGCCGAGCAGCACCGCGGCGGCGCGCTCCTCCCGGGCCACCTCGTGCAGCGCGCCGTACCGGGCCTCGCGCGCCGCGGCCTCCGGACCGCCCGCGGCGCCGACGTCGGCGCGCACCACGCGCACCGGGTCGAGGCCCAGCGCGCGGCACGCGTGCGCCGCGGTCTCCGCGACCGCGGCCGACCCCTCCTGCAGACCGTGGTCCACGACGACCGCACCGGCGACGAGGGCGCTGCCCGTGCGCGCGCGGCGCCGCGCCTCGTGCGCGAGACCCGCCGCGAGCGCGAGGGAGTCGGCACCGCCCGAGCACGCGACGAGCACGGTCGCGCCGCCCGGGACGTCCGCGAGCGCGCGCCGCACCGCCGTGCGCACCGCGGCGACGGCGGGGGCCGGTCCGCTCACCCGTGCACGCGCCGCACCCACGCGGCCGGGTCGCCGACCTCGGCGGCCGTCGGCAGCGCGGCGGCGCCCGACCACACCGCGTTGAACCCGTCGGGACCCACCGTGCGGCGCACGGCCCGCACGAACGCCGCGCCGTCGCGGTACTGCGCCAGCTTGAGGTCGAGGCCGAGCAGGCGACGCAGCACGCGCTCGACCCCGCCCGCGCGCGCCGCCTGGTCGCGCCGGCGCTCGAACGCGCGGCGGATGCTGCGCACGCTCGGCACGACCCGGGGGCCGACCTCGTCCATCATCACGTCCGCGTGCCCCTCGAGCAGCGCCATGACCGCGCTGACCTCGTCGAACACGGTCCGCTGCCGCGGCGTGAGCACCTGGAGCACGCCCCCCGACCCCTCCGGGCCGGTGACGGCGCGCACGAGGGCGCCGAGCAGGTCCTCGAGGCGCGGCCCCGCCGTCCGCGCCGCGCGGTCGCGGGGCCGGTCGGGGCGGGGCGCGAGGTCGGCGAGGTCGGACAGCAGCTCGGCGGAGCGGGCGCGCAGGTGCGCGGCGAGCCACGGGGCCGCGGCGAACTGCAGGGCGTGCGTCTGCTCGTGCAGCGACACCCAGAGCCGGAAGTCGTGCGGGTCCACGCCGAGCGCCCGCTCGACCTGCAGCACGTTCGGCGCCACGAGCAGCAGCCGCCCGACCTCCCCCTCACCCGCCGTGAACGGGTCGAACTGCCCCAGCACCTTCCCCGCCAGGAGCGCGAGCACGCCGCCCGCCTGCGCGGCGGCGGCGAGGCGGGCCGCGTCCGGGACCTCGACCGGGGTGCCGTCGCTGCGCCGCGCGAGCGGGGCGGCCATGACGGCGAACATCTCCGCGTTGGCCTGCGCCCAGCGCGGCCGGTCGACGACGTGGACGCGGGCGAGGACGTCCGCCGGCCGCCCGTCCGCGGGGGCCATGCCCGTGGCGTCCACCACGTGCCGTGCGGCGACGCCCGCCGACGTGCGCAGCTCGGCGACGAGCGCCGCGAGCTCGTCCCGGCCGGCCGTCGGGCCCGGCGCGGCGAGGCGTCCGGCGACGCGGGCGGCGGCGTGCCAGTCGACGGGTCCGGCGGTGGCGGGGTCCATCGGGTCACGGTAACCCCGCGGCAGGCCGCGGGGCGGGCCGGGCCGGGCCCGGTCCACGGCCCGGTCGACCGAGCGGCCCGCGTCACCGCGGCCGGCGGCGTCCGGGGTCCTCCGGGGTCAGCGGCAGCCGCAGGCGGCGAGCGCGGTGACGAAGCCGTCCACCGCCTGCCGCGGCGCCCACTGCCCGCCCGGGGGCGTCTGGTCCGCCATCACGACGAACGCGAGCTGACGCCGCTGCGCGTCCAGCACGGTGCCGGCCAGCGACGTCACCGCGGGCAGGCTGCCCGTCTTGGCGCGCACGAGCCCCCGTGCGGGCGAGGACGTGAAGCGGTCGTGCAGCGTGCCCGTCAGGCCGGCGACGGGCATCCCCGTCCCGACGTCCCGCAGCGTCGGGTGCGCGGGGTCCGCCGTGAGGCGCACCAGGTCGACGAGCAGCGACGGCGACAGCGACGACGTCGTCGCCAGGCCCGACGCGTCCACGAGCCGCGCGCCGGTCACGTCGACGCCCAGCGCCCCCACCGCGCGCAGCACCGCCTGCGTCCCGCCCTCGAAGCTGCCCGGCAGGCCCGCGTCGACGGCGACCAGCCGCGCGACCACCTCGGTGACCGTGTTGTCCGAGGTGTCGAGGAAGTAGTGCGTGACGTCGGCGATCGGGGCCGACTCGACGCGCGCCAGCTCGGGGCCCTCGGCGGGCGAGGACGCACGCGTCGGCCTCCCCTGCACGGTGACGCCGGCCTCGGCGAGCCGCTGCGCGAAGACCTCCGCCGCCGCGACCGACGGGTCGGCCGCGCGCGGCGGGTAGTCGCCGGGGCGGAGCTTGGCGAGGTCGACGGCGAGCGGCGTGACGGGGGCGGTGAAGCCCATGTCGACGTAGTCGGGGTCCCAGACCGGGTGCTCGGTCGGTCCGCTGAAGAGGGTGTCGTCGACGACGAGCTCGACCGTCGTCGTGCCGCGCAGCGCCAGCGCACCCGCCGTGGCACGCGCGAGGTCCGCCATGCCGGCGTGCCCGAGCACGGCGTCGGGGTCCCCCTCGCCCGCGGCGAGCATCACGTCGCCGCCGGCGACGAGGGCGATGCGGTCCCCGTCGAGCGCGAGCACGCGCGTCGCGAGCCGGGCGTCGGGGTCCAGCTGCGAGAGCGCCGCGACCCCGGTGAGGAGCTTGGCCGTGGACGCGGGCACGCGGCCCGCGTCCGGCTGGTGCGCCGCGAGCACGTCGCCCGTCAGCTGGTCGGCCACCACCACACCCACCGAGGGGCCCAGGCGCGGGTCCGCGACGAGCGCGTCCACGAGCGCCTGCACACCCGCCGACGACGGCGGCGGCACCTGCGGGTCGAGGTCCGCCAGGGCCCGCGCGACGGCTGTCGGCTCGGTCGCGCCGGGCGCCGTCGGGAACGGCGACGGGTCCGGCACGGGCGGTGCGAGCGTCACCAGCCCGGGGACGACGTCGTGGGCGTCCGCCGTCGCGTACGCCCCCGCGCCGAGCACGAGGACGAGCGCGGCGGTGCCCGCCACGCGCGCCGCTGTGGTCATCGTCACCCGCCCTGCTCGTGCGGGTACCGGTACCGCCCCGCCGGTGCGCCACACTACTGTCCGAGACAACGGCGCCCGGGGAGACGACGCGCCCAAGGTCACCTGAGTCCGCACCGAGGGCCGGCGGGTGGGGACGCGTGGAGGAAGCACAGTGGAGTTCGACGTCACGATCGAGATCCCCAAGGGGCAGCGCAACAAGTACGAGGTGGACCACGCGACCGGGCGCATCCGCCTCGACCGCATGCTCTTCACCTCGACCCGCTACCCCGACGACTACGGCTTCATCGAGGGGACCCTCGGTGAGGACGGCGACCCGCTCGACGCGCTCGTGCTGCTCGAGGAGCCCACGTTCCCGGGCTGCCTGATCCGCTGCCGCGCGCTCGGCATGTTCCGCATGCGCGACGAGGCCGGCGGCGACGACAAGGTCCTGTGCGTCCCGACGGGCGACCAGCGCGCCGCCTGGCGCCAGGACATCGACGACGTGTCGGACTTCCACCGCCTGGAGATCCAGCACTTCTTCGAGGTCTACAAGGACCTCGAGCCCGGCAAGTCCGTCGAGGGCGCCCACTGGGTGGGCCGCGCCGAGGCGGAGGCCGAGATCGAGCGCTCGCGCCAGCGGGCGATCGACGCCGGGTACGACACGGGCCACTGACCGCCGCCCCGCCGCGGCGCACGACGACGCCCGGCCCCCTCCTGCGAGGGTGGCCGGGCGTCGTCGCGTCCGGGCCCGCCGGGACCGACGAGGCCGGCGGGACGCCGCAGGGTCAGGGGCGGCCGGCGAACGGCATGGTGCCCGACCAGCGCATCGCGACCTGGCGCAGCGGGACCCCGGGGCGTGACGCCTCGACGATCTGGCCGTTGCCGGCGTAGACGGCGACGTGCGTGATGGAGTCGGGGTTGTTCGGGTTGCTGCCCCAGAACACGAGGTCGCCGGGGCGCATCTGGTCGTAGGAGATCTTGAGGACCTGCTTGTACTGCTCCCTGGACGTGCGGTTGAGGTTGACCCCTGCGGAGCGCCACGCACCGGAGGTCAGGCCCGAGCAGTCGTACCCGTTCGGGCCCGTGCCGCCCCAGACGTACGGCAGGCCGATCTTGCTCTGCGCCCACGCGACGGCGGCGGCGCCGGCGGCGGCGGAGCCGCGCGAGGTGCCCGTACCGAGCCCGTAGGGGGTGCTCGGGGCGGGTGCCGGAGCGGGGGCGGGGCGGGCGCAGGTGCGGGGGCAGGGGCGGGCGCCGGTGCGGGCGCCGGTGCGGGGGCAGGGGCGGGGGCCGGTGCGGGGTTGGCCGGGGCCGGGTTCACGGGGGACGGGTTCGCGGGGGCGGGCGCCGGGTTCGCGGGCGCCGGGTTGGCCGGGGCCGGTGCGGCCGGGGCCGCGGAGCCTCCGGACGGTGCGGCCGCCGGGCGCAGGCGCTCCGCCTGCGCCGCGGCCTCCGCACGGGCCCGGCGCTCGGCGTCGAGCGCGTCCTGGCGGGCGCGCTCGACCTCGGCGCTCGTCTGGCGGGCGGCCGCGAGCGCGGCGATGAGGCCCTCGCGCTCGGCCTGGCCGGCACTCAGGGAGGCGTCGGCGGCCGCCTGCGCGTCCTGCGCCGCCGCGAGCGCGTCCTCGGCGGCGGCCGCGGCGTCCTCGGCCTCGGCCGCGGCCTGCGTCGACCGCTTCTGCATCGTCTCGGCGACGAGCAGCGCGGCCTTGAACGCCTGGACGGCCTCGTCGGCCTTGCCGGTCGCACGGTTGAGCGCCGTGGACCGCCGGGCGACGTCCTGGAAGCCGTCGGCCGACAGCACGGCCTCCAGCGCCTCGACCGAGCCGCCCGAGCGGGCGAGCTGCCGGGCCACCGCGACGAGCCGCTGGCGCGCCTCCTCCGCCTCGGCGCCGGCGGCCTCGGACCGGGCCGCGGCCTCCTGCGCACGGGCCCGTGCGGCGTCCGCGTCGGCGAGCGCCTGCGCGTAGTCCTCGCCCGCCCCCTGGACCGCGACCTCGGCGGCGTCCGCCGAGGCGGCGAGCTCCGCGAGGCGCACCTCCATCTGCGCGACCGACCGCTGCGCCTGGCCGACGGCGGCACGGGCGTCGCGCACGTCCCGGTCGCTCGGCGCGGCGTCCGCGAGCGTCGCGGGCGACGCGACGAGGCCCAGCGTCAGCAGGCCGACGGGGGCCACCGCGAGCACGCGCCGGTGGCGCGTCCAGGCGCCCGGCCGGGCGGTGGCGCGGGGGGCGGCGAGGTCGGCGCGGGGTGCGGCGGCAGCGCGCGGGCGGGTGTCCGCCGGGCCGTCCGTCGGGGCGGCCGCGGGCGTCGTGTCGTCGTGCACCTTCGGCACGCTACCCGCGCCTCTCCCTCTGGTGAACACCTGTCACACACGTCCCAGAAGTCACATCCGTGTGGTTCGGGAGCAACCCGGACAGACCTTCTCGGCCGACCGGGTGAACCCCTCGTCCGGGCCCTCCCGCGAGCGCCGGGACGTCGGCGCGCGGCCCCTTCGGTACCGGCCGTTCGTCCCAGTGGGCGAGACGCGCGTACCGCCTCTCGGGACGCCGCACGTACGCTCGGTCACATGTCCCGCCGAATGTGTCGCTGACCAGCGCACGCTCGGCCGTACCCGCGGCCGGTCGCTCCACGCGGCCGCCGCCGAGCCCCGGCTCGTCCCGTGCGCACCACCCCCGCGGGCGGGCGACGGCAGCGCGCTCCTCGGGTCTCCCCCGTCCCGACCGCCGGTCCCCGGCGCCGCCCCCAGGAGCAGCACCCATGAGCAACGAGAGCTGGAGCTTCGAGACCCGCCAGATCCACGCGGGCCAGACCGCCGACGCCGCCACCGGCGCCCGCGCCCTGCCGATCTACCAGACGACGTCGTTCGTCTTCGACTCCGCGCAGCAGGCGGCGGACCGGTTCGCGCTCAAGGAGCTCGGCCCCATCTACACGCGCATCGGCAACCCCACGCAGGAGGTCGTCGAGAACCGCATCGCGGACCTCGAGGGCGGCGTCGGCGCGCTGCTGCTCGCGTCCGGCCAGGCGGCCGAGACGTTCGCGATCCTCAACGTGGCGGAGGCCGGCGACCACGTCGTCGCGAGCCCGTCGCTCTACGGCGGCACGTACAACCTGCTGCACTACACGCTGCCGAAGCTTGGCATCGAGACGACGTTCGTCGCCGACCCGCACGACCCGCAGGCGTGGCGCGACGCGGTCCGGCCGAACACCAAGCTCTTCTTCGCCGAGACCATCCCGAACCCCAAGTCCGACGTGCTGGACATCGAGTCGGTCGCGGGCGTCGCGCACGAGGTCGGCGTGCCGCTGGTCGTGGACAACACCGTCGCGACGCCGTACCTGGTCAACCCGCTGCAGTGGGGCGCCGACGTCGTCGTGCACTCGGCGACGAAGTACCTCGGCGGGCACGGCTCGGCGATCGGCGGCGTGATCGTCGACGGCGGCACGTTCGACTACGCGCAGCACCCCGAGCGCTTCCCGAACTTCAACCAGCCCGACCCGTCGTACCACGGGCTCGTGTTCGCGCGGGACCTCGGCGTCGGCGGCGCGTTCGGCGTCAACCTCTCCTACGTCCTCAAGGCGCGCGTGCAGCTGTTGCGGGACCTCGGTGCCGCGATCAGCCCGTTCAACGCGTTCCTCATCGCGCAGGGCATCGAGACGCTGTCGCTGCGCGTCGAGCGGCACGTGGCCAACGCGCAGAAGGTCGCGGAGTGGCTCGAGGCGCGCGAAGACGTCGTGCGGGTGCACTACGCGGGCCTGGAGTCCAGCCCGTGGCACGCGAACCAGCTGAAGTACGCTCCCCGGGGCGCCGGTGCCGTCCTCGCGTTCGAGCTCGAGGGCGGCTCGGCAGCCGGTCAGGCGTTCGTCTCGGCGCTCGAGCTGCACTCGAACGTGGCGAACATCGGGGACGTGCGCTCGCTCGTCATCCACCCGGCGTCGACGACGCACAGCCAGCTGACCCCCGAGGAGCAGGAGCTCTCGGGCGTGACGCCGGGCCTCGTGCGGCTCGCGGTCGGCATCGAGCACGTCGACGACATCCTGGCCGACCTGGACGCCGGCTTCCGGGCCGCCAAGGGCGCCTGAGCACGGACCGCGACACGAGGAGCACCACCCGCATGACGACGCCCCGCCCCGCCCCGGCACCCCCGCACCGTCCGACGCGTCCCCGCGCGTCCCGGTGCGGCGATGCCGGGCGGGGCGGGCGACGCCGCCGGCGCCGCGCCCGACCTGGGCCGGTGGACGCGCCGCGGGGCCACCCTGGGCGCGCGGCGGCCGCTGCCCGCCCGCGGACCGGTCCCCGCGAGCGCGGCGTGGCGCGACGGGGACCCCGTCGGGCGACGGCAGTTCGCGGACCTCGGCCCGTTCGCGCTCGAGTCGGGCGGCCGCCTGCCCGCCGTGCGCCTGGCGTACGAGACGTGGGGCGAGCTCGACGCGGACGGCGGCAACGCGGTGCTCGTGCTGCACGCCCTGACGGGTGACTCGCACGTCACCGGTCCCGCCGGGGACGGGCACCCGACGGCCGGCTGGTGGCAGTCGATGGTCGGGCCGGGAGCGCCGATCGACACCGACCGCTGGTTCGTCGTCGCGCCCAACGTGCTGGGCGGCTGCCAGGGCTCGACCGGCCCGGCCTCCACCGCGCCGGACGGGCGGCCGTGGGGCAGCCGGTTCCCGCTGCTGACCGTGCGTGACCAGGTCGCCGCGGAGGTTCGGCTGGCGGACCTGCTGGGGATCGACCGCTGGGCGCTCGTCATCGGCGCGTCGATGGGCGGGCTGCGCGTGCTCGAGTGGGCCGCCTCCGCGCCGGAGCGCGTCGAGTCGTTCGCGGCGATCGCGACGTGCGCGCAGACCGGCGGCGACCAGATCGCCGGCTTCCACACCCAGCTCAACGCGATCCTCGCCGACCCGCGCTACCGCGACGGCGACTACTACGACGCCGCCGACGGCGACGGCCCGCACGTGGGCCTCGGCATCGCCCGGCAGATCGCGCACCAGACGTACCGCTCCGCGGCGGAGCTGGACGAGCGCTTCGGGCGCATCCCCCAGGGGGCCGAGGACCCGCTCGAGGGCGGCCGCTTCGCCGTCCAGTCCTACCTGGACCACCACGGCGACAAGCTCGCGCGGCGGTTCGACGCGAACACCTACGTGACGCTCACGCGGTCGATGATCACGCACGACCTGGGGCGTGACCGCGGTGGCGTGGAGGCGGCGCTCGCCCAGGTCACGGCGCGCGGGCTCGTCGTCGCGGTCGACTCCGACCGGCTGTTCCCGCCCGCGCAGTCGGAGCGCGTCGCGGCCGGGGTGCCCGGGGCCGGACCCGTGCGCTACGTGCGCTCCGCGCACGGTCACGACGGCTTCCTCATCGAGGAGGACCAGGTCGGCGCCCTGGTCACGGACTTCCTGCGGGAGCGCGCCGGCCACCGCTGACCGGGACGCACGCGCGGGTGATGCCCGGCGGCCGGGCGGCGCGGCACGATGGGCGGATGCGCACCGGAGCCGACGTCGCCACCGCGAGGGCCGCCCTCCAGGACCAGTGGGACGGCCTGCGCCGCTGGGTCGACCAGGTCGGGGACCCGACGCTCGCCGCCGCACCGTCCGTGCTCGACGGCTGGACGGTCGGGGAGCTGTGGGCCCACCTCGGCCGCGCGCTGGAGGCCCTGACGGTGTGCACGCCGGCCGCCCCCGGCGCGGCCCCGCTCTCGCTCGCCGAGTACCTGCGCTCGTACGCCGCGCACGCGGACGACATCGCGGAGACCACCCGGCGGCTGGCCGCCGAGCACGCCGACGACCCGGTCGGGCGGTCGAGCGCAGCGCAGGGGCGGCCTTCGCACGCCTCGACGCGCTCGGCCCCGGCGACCCGGTCGTGCAGGCCCGGCGCGGACCGGTCCGGCTGTCGACGATGGTCGTCACCCGCGTCGTCGAGCTCGTCGTCCACGCGGACGACCTGCTCGTCTCGGTCCGCCGCGCCCGCCCCGCCGACGCCGTGCCGGACCCCGTCCACCCCCGCGCGCTCGGGCTCGTGGCCGACGAGCTGCTGGCGATCGTCGTCGCGCGCGGCGGCTGGGACCTCGAGGTGACCGACGCCCGCACGTGGGTGCGCCTGGCGGCGGGACGCATCACGTACGACGTCGACGTGCTCGCCGACGCCCTGCGCGCGCGCTACACGTCGGACGCCGTGCCGGACCTCGGCCGCGTCCTCCCGCTGCTGTGAGGCCGGCGCCCCCGGGGCGGGCGCACGGACGCCGCGTGTCAGCGACGCGGGGTGCGGGTCGGGTGAGCGGGCACGGCAGGGCTAGCGTGACGGCATGCTGAGCGCCCGCGTCACCGCGTTCTCCGCCGACGACCCGCTGTCCGGGCTCGAGGTCGGCGACGCCTCCGAGCCGGACGTCCTCGCCCACCCCCCGGCCGGGTGGACCACGGTCGAGGTGCGTGCGGCGTCCCTCAACCACCACGACCTGTGGTCGCTGCGCGGCGTGGGGCTGGGCGCCGACCGGCTGCCGATGGTGCTCGGCACGGACGCCGCCGGCGTGACCGAGGACGGCCGCCCGGTCGTCGTGCACGCCGTGGTGGGCGGGCCGGACGGGCGCGGCGTCGACCCGGACGAGCCGCGCTCGCTGCTCTCCGAGCGCTACCCGGGCACGCTCGCCGAGCGCGTCGCCGTGCCCGCGTGGAACGTCGTGCCCAAGCCGCCGGAGCTGGGCTGGGTCGAGGCGGCGTGCGTCCCGACCGCGTACCTGACCGCGTACCGCATGCTGTTCCGGTCCGGCGGGGCCCAGCCGGGGCAGCGCGTGCTCGTGCAGGGCGCGGGCGGCGGGCTGTCCGTCGCGGCCGTCCAGCTGGGCGCGGCGGCGGGCCTGGAGATGGTCGTGACCGGCCGGGACGCGGGCCGCCGCGAGCGCGCGCTCGCGCTCGGTGCCGCGGCGGCGGTCGAGCCCGGTGCGCGCGTCGGCCGCGTCGACGTCGTCCTCGACAGCGTCGGGCGCGCGACGTGGGAGCACTCGGTCCGCTCGGTCCGGCCGGGCGGCCGGGTCGTCGTCGCCGGCCTGACGTCCGGCGACCCCGCGCCCGCGTCGCTGACCCGGGTGTTCTTCCAGGAGATCAGCGTCGTGGGGGCGACCATGGGGACGCGGGACGAGCTCGGGCAGGTGCTCGCGTTCCTCGCGCGCACGGGTGTGCGCCCGCTCGTCGACTCGACCTACCCGCTGGCGCGCGCGGCCGACGCGCTGGGTCGCATGTGGCGCGGGGAGCAGTTCGGCAAGATCGTCCTCGAGGTCTGACGCCGTCCGGCGGGGAGGAGCGCACGTGGAGCCGACGACGGGCACCGGCGCGCCCGTCGGTCCGCCGCCGGGCGCGCCGGTGCCGCCCGCGCCCGACGTGCCCGCCACGTCCGCCCCGCCGGCGTGGACGTCGGACGACCTGCGCGCCGACGCGTGGCGGCCCGACGTCCTCGGGGACGGCTTCGAGGCGCGGCTGCTGCCGCTCGCGGACGACGACGAGGGACCGGTCGTCGCGACGCTCGTGCGTCACCGGCCCGACCCCGACCTGCGGCCCGCACGCGCCGTGCTGTACGTGCACGGCTGGTCCGACTACTTCTTCCAGGCGCCCCTCGCCCACTACTGGCACGGCCTCGGCGCCGCGTTCTACGCGCTCGACCTGCGCAAGTACGGGCGCTCGCTGCGCCCGCACCAGACCCCCGGGTACGTCGAGGACCTGCGCACCTACGACGAGGAGATCGGCCTGGCCCTCGCACGCGTGCGCGCCGAGCTCGGTCCCGTCGCGCGGATCCTGCTCATGGGCCACTCGACCGGCGGGCTCACGCTGTCCCTGTGGGCGGCCCGGCACCCGGGGCAGGTCAGCGGGCTCGTGCTCAACAGCCCGTGGCTGGAGCTGCAGGGGTCCTCGATCGTGCGGCACGTCAGCGCGCCCGCGATCCACCAGATCGCGCGCTTCCAGCCGCGCGCCCCGCTGCCGAACATCGACCCCGGGTACTACGCGCGCACGATCGCGGCGGCGACGGGCGGCGAGTGGACCGTCGACGAGCGGTGGCGCCCCACCCCGTCGTTCCCCGTCCGCGCCGGCTGGCTGCGCGCGGTGATCGCGGGCCACGCGACGGTCGCGCGCGGGCTCGGCATCGACGTCCCCGTGCTCACGGCGCTGTCGTCGCGCACGCTCATCAGCCCGCGCTGGACCGACGACATGCGCTCGGCGGACATCGTGCTCGACACCGAGGCGATCGCCCGCCGGACCATCCACCTCGGCCCGGTGAGCACGCTCGTGCGGGTCCCCGGCGGCATGCACGACCTCACGCTGTCGGCGCGGCCGGCCCGCGAGCGGTTCTACGCCGAGGTCACGCGCTGGCTCGCGGCGTACGGCTGGGGCTGACGGGGCCGGCCGGCCCGGGCGCACGTCAGAGCGAGTCCGTCGCCTCCGCGAGCGTCGGACCGCCGTCGCCGAGCCGCCACGCGCGCCACCCGTCCACGCCCTCGACGCCGGAGACGAGGGTCGCCGCCTCGTCCGGCGACGCGACGCGCGTGCCGTCGGGGAGCTCGACGAGCCCGTCGGGCATCAGGAGTGCCGTGAACCGCTGCCCGCGGCGCTCCCGCGCCCACACGAGCGTGGTGACGGCCCGGCGGCGCTTCGCGAGCATCGCGAGCTGCGGGTACGGCCACCCCTCGCGCGCGGGTGCGGGACGCTCCGCGCCGGTGGTCGTGCCCGAGGGGGCGGGGGCCGAGGGCGCCGCGGTGAGCGGGTCCGCGGTGAGCGCGTCCGGCGTGCGGACCACCGGCGTGGGCGCGGTGTCGGCGTCCGCGTCCTCGTCCGCCTGGCCGCCGGGCACCCGCAGACGCAGCCCGGCGACGGGCGTGAGCGTCGGCGCGTCCGCGCGCGTGGCCGCCCCGGCGCCCGCGTCGGGCCGGTCGGACGGGGCGCGGCTGTCCAGCGGCTCGCGCTGCGGCGGCGGCTCCGGCGTGGGTCCGGCGGTCCGGAACGGCAAGGGGGTCGGCTCGGTGACCGTCCCGCGGCGGCCGATCGGCACGGGCGCGGGCGGCTCGGGACGGACGGGCGGCGTCACCGCGCGCAGCTCCCCCGTGGGGGGCGCCTTGCGCACCGGGGCCGTGGGGCCGCGCTGCTGGTCCTCGTAGGCGACGGACGCGAAGCCCTCGCTGGACCGCACGAGCCGCAGTGCGGTCGGCTCCACCGAGCGGCGCGCGCCCTCGTGCAGCGCGAGCGGCGACACGTCGAGCAGGCGCCGCTCGTCCCCGCGCACGACGCCGACCTGCAGCACCTCGACCTGCCGCGCCGGCCCCGCAGGAAGCCGAGCGTGTCCGCCGCCTCCGCGGCGACCTCCGAGCAGAGCAGCAGCAGCCGCACGCCGTCGCGGCGGCTCGTCTGCGCGCCCGCCGGCACGTGCTCCCGGAACGCCGCGAAGTCGACCGCGAACCGGCTGGGGTCGGCGTGGTACGCCCGGGCGAGGTCGGACGTCGTCATGCGCCCGGCGGCGCCGCCGTGGCGCAGCGCGGCGACGATCGCGTCGTCGTCGAGCACCTGGGCGACCTCGACGACGACGGGGCGGCCGGCGGCGTCGAGCGCGAGGAGCTCGGGCAGGTCGCCGCGGTCGGCGGCACCCGCGCGCGAGCGGACGACGAACAGGGGCTCCCCGGCGATCGCGGCCAGGTGGTGCGTGACGAGGGCGCCGACCTCCTGCGCGAACGACCCGGCGAGCGGCTGCATCGGCTGGACGAGACGGGGGCGCCCCTCGTCGAGCTCGAAGATCGGCATGTCGCGTCCGGGCCCCTTCTGGGCACGCGCCCGCGCCGGGGCCGTGCACCGTCGCCGTGGGCGCGCGTCATCCGCACGCGCCTCACGGGCCACCACTGTCCCATGCCGGGACGGGCCACGTCAGCCCGTCGTCACCCCCGCACAGGTGACGTCCGTCGCCTGCGCACGGGTCCGTCAGTCGTCCGCGAGCAGGGCCTCGACGCGGTCCACCTTGGCCTGCAGCTCGCCGGTGCGACCGGGTCGGATGTCGGCCTTGAGCACGAGGCTCACCCGGTCGCCGTGCCGCCCGACCGCCTCGGTGGCGCGCTTGACGACGTCCATCACCTCGTCCCACTCCCCCTCGAGCGTGGTGAACATGGCGTCGGTGCGGTGCGGCAGCCCGGACGCGCGCACGACGCGCAACGCGTCGGCGACGGCCTCGGACACGGACTCGCCCGCACCGAGCGGGGCGACGGAGAACGCGACGAGCATGCCCCCACCCTGACGCGCCCCACGGGCCGACGTCCACCCGCCCGGCCGCCCCGTCCCCGGCCCCTCCGCCGAGCGCGGTAGGTGCGCGACGAGCGCGGTAGTCGTATCACCCGCGCTCGCGCCGTAGGTACCGCGCTCGACGGACGGGGGCGGCGGGGGGTGGGGTCAGGCGTCGACGGCGCGGCCCAGGCCCGCGCGGCGCAGGACGACGCCGACGAGCAGGCCGACGAGCGCGAGCGCGGCCGCCGCGACCGCGGACGTCACCGCGACGCCGTGCGTGAACGCCGCCTCGGCGACCGCGCGCACCTGCGCACCGACCGGGCCGGGCAGCCCGTCGGCCACCGCCACGGCGCCGCCCAGGGTCTGGCGGGCGGCGTCGACGTCGGGCCCGTCGACGGCCGCGGGCAGGACGAGGTCGGCGCGGTAGACGGCGTTGAGGACGGACCCGAGCACCGCGACGCCGAGGGACGCGCCCAGCTCGTACGACGTCTCGGAGATGCCGGACGCCGCACCGGCACGCTCGGGTGGCACGGAGGCGAGGATCGCGTCGTTGGTCAGCGTCTCGGCGAGGCCGACGCCCGCGCCGACCAGGCAGAAGACCGCGACGATGCCGCCCGTGCCGACGTCCTGCGCGACGACGGCCCCCAGCGCGTACCCGGCGACGGCGAGCAGCATGCCCGCGGGCACCAGCGCCCACCGCGGGGCGACCCGTGCGAGGCGCACGGCGACGAGCCCCGACACGATCGACGCGACCGCGCCCGGCAGCAGCGCCGTCCCGGCCTCGCGCGGCGACAGCCCGACGACGAGCTGCAGCACCTGCGAGACGACGAGCACGAGCCCGGCGAGCGCGAACGACGCCGTGAAGTTGGCGCCGACCGACGCGGCGAACACCGGCCGCCGGAACAGCGCGACGTCGAGCAGCGGGTCGGCCAGGCGCACCTGCCGGCGCACGAACACGGCGACGAGCGCGGCACCGACCGCCAGCGCGCCCAGTCCGAGTGCGCCGACGCCGTGCCCGGCGGTCGTCTTGATGCCGTACACCAGCGGCAGCATGCCGACGGTCGCGAGCACGACGCTCGGCACGTCGAGGCGCGCGGCCGAGGGGTTGCGCGACTCGGGCAGGACGAACGGCGCGACGACGAGCAGCACGAGCAGCACCGGCACGTTCAGCAGGAAGATCGAGCCCCACCAGAAGTGCTCCAGCAGCCAGCCGCCGACCACCGGCCCCAGCACGGAGCCGCCCGCGAACCCGGACGCCCAGATCGCGATGGCGAGGCGCCGCTGGGCGTCGTCGAGGAAGACGTTGCGCAGCAGCGACAGCGTCGAGGGCATGAGGGTGGCGCCGAAGACGCCGAGCAGCGCACGGGCGGCGACGAGGTGGGACGCGTCGGACGACCACGCGGCCAGCAGGCTGACGAGCCCGAACCCGGCGGAGCCGATCAGCAGCAGGCGGCGGCGCCCGACGCGGTCGCCGAGCGTGCCCATGGTGACGAGCAGGCCGGCGAGCATGAGCGGGTAGACGTCGACGATCCACAGCAGCTGGTCGGCGGACGGGGTGAGCGCGAGCGAGATCTGCGGCAGCGCGAAGGAGAGCACCGTCGTGTCGATGCTCACCAGCAGCACGGGGAGCATGAGGACGGCGAGGGCGAGCCACTCGCGGGCCCCCGCGCGGGGCGTCGTCGCGGTGGCCGGGGGCGTGGGTGCGGTCGTGTGCGTGGACACGGTGGTTCCTGTCGTGGTCTCCCGCGTGACCGGGCGGGGCCCCGGGGGACGGGCGCACGGTGCGGGTCCCTGCCCCGCACCGGACGCGGCAGCGTCGAGCGCGCCGCGTGGCTATACCGTCCAGCCGGTACAGTAGCACCGCACCGTCCGGCCGGTCCACGGTGACGGTCCCCACTACGCTCGCCGCATGGCCTCGACGCGCGACCGCATCCTCGACGCGCTCCAGGACGTGCTGCTCGAGGGCGGCCCGGCGGGCGCGACGCTCGACGTCGTGGCCCAGCGCGCGGGCGTCTCCAAGGGCGGCCTGCTCTACCACTTCCGCTCCAAGGACGACCTGTTCGCGGGCCTGCTCGACCGCCTCGCCGCGGAGGCCGCCGCCGCCGACGCCGCCACCCCGACGGACCCCGTCCGCGCCGCGCGCTGGTTCCTCGACGGCTCGCAGACGGCCGAGGGACCCGAGGAGCGCACGATGCTCGCGGCGCTGCGACTGCTCGGCACGTACGCGCCCGCGCAGGAGCGCATGGCGGCCTACCTCGACGGCTGGGCCGCGGGCCTGCGCCGGACGATCGACGACCCGGTCCTCTCCCGGCTCGTGCAGCTCGTCGGCGACGGGCTGTTCCTGCACGCGCTGCTCGGGTCCGGCGACGCCGACCTCGACGGCCGCGTCGTCGCCCAGGTGCTCGACCGCGTCGCCGGCGGCGACCGACCCGGCACAGCCCGACCCGGCAGCGACCGACCCGGCAGCGACTGACCGGCAGCCCCCGTTCGTCGCCCCGCGCGGCCCGGCTGCGGCAGACTCGCCCCCGCCCGCAGCCCCGGACCCAGGAGGACACGTGCACGTGCAGCAGATCGGCGTCGCCTACGCCGCCACGGACCCGACCGCCGCCGGCGCGTGGCTGGCGGAGCACCTCGGCTTCCGCACGCTGGTCGACCTCGGCTGGTACGTCAGCACACAGCACCCGGACCGCGAGGACGTCCGCGTCGACTTCGTCCGCGGCGACCACGCGACGTGGCCGGCACCGGCGGCCGGCGTCGGCGGGGCCATGCTCGCGCTGGTCGTGCCCGACGTCGACGGGCAGCACGCGCGCATGACCGCCGCCGGCGTCACCGTGCTCAAGGACCTCGTCACCGAGCCCTGGGGGCAGCGCCGGTTCCAGGCCGCCGGCCCCGACGGGCTGGTGGTCGAGCTCGTCCAGCCCGTCGAGCCGGACCCCGCGTGGATGGCGGCGCAGGGCCTCGGCGGCTGAGCCGCACCGGTCAGGCCGTCGCCGACCGCTCCGGCAGGTGCGCCGCCAGCAGCTCGGCGAGGTGCACGCCCTGCACGCCCGCGAGGTGGTCGGCCTGCGTCCGGCACGAGTAGCCGTCGGCGAGGAACACGTCGCCCGGCTGCGCGTCCCGCAGCGCCGGCAGCAGCGACGCCTCCGCGACCGCGACCGACACGTCGTAGTGCCCCTTCTCCATGCCGAAGTTGCCCGCGAGCCCGCAGCACCCGGCCAGCGCGGAGAACTGCGCGCCCGCCTGCGTGAGCAGGCGGCGGTCCGCGGTGTACGTCATGACGGAGTGGTGGTGGCAGTGCGGCTGGACGACGGCCGTGACGTCGGACAGGTCCGGCAGCGACCAGCGGTCCCCCGGGCCGACGGGCGCGGGCGCCATGAGCAGCTCGGCGAGCGTGCGCGTCTCGCGGGCGACGGCCTTCGCGCGTGGGTCGTCGGGGAGCAGGTCGAGCAGGTCGCTGCGCAGCACCGCGGTGCAGGACGGCTCCAGGCCGACGATCGGCACGCCGTTGACCGCGAACGGGCCGAGCACCTCGAGCAGGTGCGAGAGCCGCCTGCGCGCGCCGTCGAGCTGCCCGGTGCTGATCCACGTGAGGCCGCAGCACGCGTCGTGGTCCGGGACCAGCACCTCGTAGCCGGCGTCCCGCAGGACGCGCACGGCCGCGTGCGGCACGGACGGCGACAGCGTGTCGCTGAACGAGTCGGTCCACAGCACGACGGGCGGACGCCGGCCGCCGGCCGACGCACCCTCGGGCGCCGTCGGCAGACCGTCGGCCGCCGCCGACCCCACCACCCGCACGTCGCCGGACCGGGCACCCGCCGTCCGCGACCACGCGCGGAACGGCACGGACGCGAACGAGACCATCGTGCGGCGCGTGTCCATGCCGCCCGCCGCGAGCACCGCCTTCGCGAGCGGCCGCACGCGCAGCACGGCGTTCGCGAGCGACGCGAGCCCCGGCAGCCCGGTGACCAGCCGCGTCCAGCGCGGCAACCACCCCAGCGCGTAGTGGTTCACCGGCCGCAGCCGGCCGCGGTACGTGCGGTGCAGGACCTCGGACTTGTACTGCGCCATGTCGACGCCCGCGGGGCAGTCGGACGAGCACGCCTTGCAGGACAGGCACAGGTCGAGCACGTCGTGCACCTCGGGGGACGACCAGCCCTTCGTCACCAGCGTGCCGTTCGCCATCTCCTGCAGCACGCGCGCCCGGCCGCGGGTGGAGTCCCGCTCGTCCTTGGTGGCCAGGTACGACGGGCACATGAACCCGCCGGCCGCGCGGTTGTCGGCGCGGCACTTGCCGACGCCGACGCAGCGGTGCACGGCCGTCGTCATGTCGCCGCCGTCGTGCGCGAAGGCGAACCCGCCGGAGCCCGCGAGCAGCGGGCGGGCGGCCGGGCGGCGCAGGTCGGCGTCGAGCGGGTTCGGCCGCACGAGGACGCCGGGGTTGAGCAGGTCGCGCGGGTCGAACAGGTCCTTGACCGCCCCGAACAGGTTGATCGCGCGCTCGGAGTACATGACCGGCAGCAGCTCCGAGCGGGCCCGCCCGTCGCCGTGCTCCCCCGACAGCGAGCCGCCGTGCGCGGCGACCAGCGCCGCCGCGTCCTCCATGAACGCGCGCAGCGGCTGCCCGGACTCCACCAGGGGCATGTCGATGCGCAGGTGCACGCACCCGTCGCCGAAGTGCCCGTACGCGAGCCCGTCCACCCGGTGGGAGGCCATGAGGGCCTCGAGCTCGCGCAGGTACGCCCCGAGCCGCTCCGGCGGCACCGCCGAGTCCTCGAAGCCCGGCCAGGCCTGCTCCCCCGCCGGCGTGCGCCCGCCGAGGCCCGCACCGTCCTCGCGGATCCGCCACATCGCCGCGGCCTGCGGCCCGGGCGGGAAGATGCCGACCGCGTCGGTGCCCGCGTCGGCCGCGAGCGCGCGGGCGCTCGCCATCGCCTCGTCGAGCGTCTCGCCGCCGACCTCGACCATCATCCAGCCCGCACCCGGCGGCAGGTCGGGCACGGCCGACGCGCCCCGGACCCGCCGCACGACGTCGACGAGCCGGGCGTCCATGCCCTCCACGGCGAGCGGCCGGTGGGCGAGCAGCGCGGGGACCGCGTCGGCGGCCGACGGCATGTCCGGGTAGCCGAGCACGACGAGCACCGGCGCGGACGGCACCGGCACGAGCCGCACGGTCGCGCCGAGCAGCGTGACGAGCGTGCCCTCGGTGCCGACCAGGGCCTTCGCCAGGTCGGTGCCGTTCTCGGGCAGCAGGTGCTCGAGCGAGTACCCCGACACCTGCCGCGTGAACCGGCCGAGCTCGGTGCGGATCACCTCCAGGCCGCCGCGCACGAGGCCGTCCAGTCCCGGCACGACGTCCAGGGCGCCGGCGCCGGAGCGCGCGGTGAAGCGCCGGCCCGTGCCGTCGACGACGTCGAGGTCCACCACGTTGTCCGCGGTGCGCCCGAACGCCACCGCGCGCGGGCCGCACGCGTTGTTGCCGATCATCCCGCCGAGCGTCGCGCGCGCCTGCGTCGACGGGTCGGGCCCGAAGCGCAGGCCGTGCGGCGCGGCCGCGCGCTGCAGCGCGGACATGACGACACCCGGCTCGACCCGCGCGGTCCGCGCCTCGGGGTCGATCTCGAGCACGCGGTTCACGTGGCGGGAGAAGTCCAGGACGATCCCGGTACCGACGGCGTTGCCGGCCACGGACGTGCCGCCACCGCGCGAGGTGACCGGCGTCCCCGTCTCCCGCGCGACGTGCAGGGTCGCGAGCACGTCGTCGGTGTCCCGGGGGAACACCACGACCCGCGGGACGACGCGGTAGTTCGACGCGTCGGTGGAGTACTCGGCGCGCCGGCGCGTCGAGTCGTCCACCACGCCGCGGACGACACCCGTCAGCGCCTGCACCACGTCCCGGACGTCCGCACCGGGCCTCTCGGTCGTCACAGCCACGGGCGGCAGTCTCCCACCCCGCGCCCGGGGCCTGCGCCGGGCGTCCGGCGCGGCCCCGGGCGCGGGGGCGGGGCGGTCAGGACTCGAGCTGCGCGTCGAGCGTGATCGTCGTGCCGGTGAGCGCCTTGCTCACCGGGCAGCCGACCTTGGCGCCCTCGGCGGCCTCGCGGAAGCCGGCCTCGTCGATGCCGGGGACCTCGCCACGGACCTTCAGCGCGATGCCCGAGATGTGGAAGCCGCCGGCCGGGTCCGGCTCGAGCGTGACGTCGGCCGTCACCTCGAGCGACTCGGGCGCGTGGCCCTTCTCGCCGAGCAGCGCGGAGAGCTGCATCGCGAAGCAGGACGAGTGCGCGGCGGCGATGAGCTCCTCGGGGCTCGTCGTGCCGCCGGCCTCGTCCGCGGCCCGCTTCGGGAACGACACGTCGTACGTGCCGACGCGGGAGCTGGAGAGCTCGACCTGGCCGCTGCCCTCCTGCAGGGAACCGTTCCAGGCGGTGCGTGCGGTGCGCGTGGGCATGGGACTCCTCGGTGTGCCGGGGTGAGGCGAGGGCGCCGCCCGGCGGCCCGCGCCGCGGGACGCGCGGCGCGCGCCCCGGACCCAACCTAGGAGCCGACCGCGGCGCGCGCGAGGGGTCAGCGCGCGCGCTCGAGGTGGGCGGAGACGACGTGCGTCGGCGCGCCCGCCTCCCGCAGCGCCCACGCGGCGCGTGCGTGCAGGGCGCGCCGCTCCTCCGGCTCCAGCCCCGCGTAGAGGCCCGCGCGCACGAGGTCGTGGCGGAAGACCAGCCGGTCGCCGCGCGCGTGCACGACCCCGGCGGCGAGCCCGTGCCGCAGCGTCCGCCAGCACTCGGTGACGGGCTCCCCCGCGAGCGCGGCCAGGTCCCCCACGACGAAGGACGAGCCCAGCACCGACGCGCGCCCGAGCAGGGCGAGCACGCTCGGCCCCAGGTGCTCGACGTGCGCCCGGCCCACGCGGTCCAGGTCCTCGAGCCACCCGGTGCCGACCGCCTCGACGACACCGTCGCGCTGCTCGAGCACGCCGCAGGCCTGCGCGGTGCGGACCACCTCGACGACGAGCCGCGGGTTGCCCCCGTCGTCGCGAGGACGCCGCGCAGCCGCGGGCCGACCTTGGCGCCGAGCAGCGTCTGCGCCAGCTCGACGGTCGCGGCCGCGCCGAGCGGCCGCAGCTCGAGGTAGCGGGCGCCCGCACGCGTCCACGCGGCGACGAGCGAGGCGAGCTCGTCGCGGTGCGGGACGGCCCTGGTCGTCATGACGGTGAGCGCGTGCGGCAGCGTGCCCTCGCCCGCGAGGGCGGCGAGCAGGCGCAGGGAGCACGCGTCGGCCAGGTGCAGGTCCTCGAGCACGAGGACCCAGGGACCGTGCTCGCCGTTGCGCCGCACGAGGGCCGCGAACAGCTCGTCGGCGCGGGCGTAGCGGGCGGGTGCGTCGGTGCGCTCGCGCGGGAGCACCTCGAGCAGGTCCGCGAGCTCGGCGACCACGGGGCCGTGCGCCTCACCGCCCGTGCCGCGACCGTGGGCGGGGCCGAGCAGCGCGTCGCCGAGCAGCGCGTACGGCCCGGCGGACGGACCGACCGCGCGCCCGGTGCGCACCTCGAGCCCGAGGAGGTCCGCCGTGCGCTGCAGCGCCTCGACGAGGCGGGTGCGCCCGACGCCCGGCTCGCCCTCCAGCAGCACGGTGACGCCCGCCCCGCTCGTCGCCCCGGCCAGCAGGGCGTCGAGGTCGTCGAGCTCGCCCGCCCGTCCGACCAGCGGCTCGTCCCGGTCGGACGGGGGCGTCGCGGTCATACGGCCGATCGTAGGACCGGCACGTCACGACCTCCCTGCTCAGCCCACGTACTCCCAGTGCCAGGGCTCGGGCTTGCTGCCGCCGGCGCGCGCCCACTCGGGCAGCGTCCAGTCGTACGCCGGGGCGTTCTCACGCAGCCACTGGTGCTCGGCGGTGCCGAACGACTGCACGTCGCCGGCGATGTCGACCGCCACGCCCATGCCGTGGTTCGACGTGCCCGGGCGCGCGCACAGCGAGCCCTTGTTGGCGCGGCACGCCACCTGGGCGGAGTAGGAGCGGTAGGAGTCGGTGACGTCGAGGTGGTGGCCGAAGTGCGCGGCGAACGCGGCGTCGAGGGCCTCGAGGGCCTGGGCCGCGTCGCAGCGCAGGCGCACGGACGCGTCGAAGGCGACGCCGCACAGCGCGGAGTCCGGCACACGCCCGTTCGCGAAGCCCTGCAGCGAGGCCTTCCACGCGGCGCGCTGGGCCGCCTGCTCGGCGGCGACGCGGGCGGCCTCGTCGGCGGCGGCCTGCGCGGCGGCGGCCTCCGCGCGCTTCTGCTCGGCGGAGGCACGGGCGGCGTCCGCGGCGCGGGTGACGCGGTCGAGCGCCTCGCGCAGCGGCTCGGTGGCCGGGTCGCCGGTGTCGGGGACGGTGGAGGCCTGCTGCGGTGCGTCGCCCTCGGGGAGGAGGGTCGCGTCCTCGGCGGCGGGGTCGGCGGGCACGGCGGCCGGGTCCGCCGTCGGCCCCTGCGAGGCCTCCGGCGCCGGGGTGGCCGCGCTCCCGCTGTCCGTGCCGGCCGTGGGCTCGGCGGTGGTCGCGGGGGCCTCACGGTCGACGGACGAGCGCGAGGCCGCCTGCCCGCGGTCCGGGATGGCGTCGGTCGGGGTCAGCGGCGCGACGTCGACCTGGGCGATGGCGGCCTGCAGCTCCGCGGTCGCGGCGTCGAGCTCCGCGAGGACCTCGGGGGCGACGGCCACCTGCTCGGCGTCGGCGCGCACCACGGAGGCCTGCTCGATGACGTCGGACGCCACCTCGACGGCCTCGGACCGCAGCTGCTCGGTGCGCTCGAGCGCCGCGCGGTCGACGGCGGGCGCGCTGCGGGTCTCGTCGCCCTGCCGGTCGGCGAGGGTCGCGGTCGGCTCCTCGGCGGTCGCGGTCACGACGACGGCACCCGTGCTCAGCACGAGGCCCACGGCGACGGCGCCCTGCGCGAGGCGCGCGGGCAGGGGCGTGCTCCACCGGGCGGTCTGGCGGAGGGGGGTCGGCTGACGGCGCGGAGCGACATGCCTGCCGCCCGACCGACGCCGACGGCTCGGCAATCTGTCACTCACGCGCAACACGTTAGGTGAGTCGGACGATCGACCTGTGCACTTGAGCCCGGACGGGTGCGAAGATCGTGTGCACATCCTGTTACGCGACCGTCACACGGCACGGCGTCGCCGGGCACTAGGCTTCCCCCGTGCCCGACCTGGACGCGCCGTCGACTCCCTCCGTCGCCCCCACCTCGGAGGGGACGCCGCCGACCCCGCACGGCGACGCCGGCGGGCTCGACGACCTCTACGACATCGCCCGGCTCGCGCGGCGGCTCGACGTCGAGCACGCCACGATCCGGGTCTGGCTCTCCCGCAAGGTGCCGTGGCTGCCGCCGCCCGACGGCCGGCTCAACGGCGGCGCGGTGTGGCGCGCCACGACGCTCGAGGGCGTCGAGGAGCGGCGCTTCCGCCGCCGCCCCGGCCGCAAGCCCCGGTTCACCGCGGCACCGGCCGCGGCCGACGTCCCGCGCACGGGCCCGATGACGGGGCAGATCCCGGTCGTCGACCCCGCCGCGCGTCCGGCGGCCGTCGCCGCGGTCACCGGGCAGGTCCCCGTCGTCGCCCCCGTCGCCGCGGTCACGGGGCAGATCCCCGTCGTCGCGCCCGTCGCCGCGGTCACCGGGCAGATCCCCGTCGTGCCGGTCGCCACGGGGCAGGTGCCCGTCGTGAAGACCGGACGCCACGTCGCGGGCACGCCGGCACCCACGGGCCAGGTCCCCGTGGTCGCGCCCCACGCGGCCACCGTCCGCTCCGCCGGGAACCCGCCCACCCCTGACCGGGCGCCGGCCCGCCCACCCCCTGACCGGGCGCCGACCCGCCCGGGCGGTCGTACGCTGCCGTCATGGCGCACCGGACGCCGCGCGGCGTCGACGGGCCGGGTGACGACGGCCCCGGACCGCCGCACGGCCCGCCCCCCGATCTGCGCGAGCGCGCGGCGGACGTCGCCGCCGCGATGCGCGCGCTCGACCGCGCCGCCTTCCTGCCCGCCGCGCAGCGCCGGCACGCGCACGAGGACCGCGCACTCCCCCTCGGGCACGGGTCCACCGGCTCCCAGCCGAGCACCGTCGCCGCGATGCTGCGGCTGCTCGCGGTGCCCGTGGGCGCCCGCGTGCTGGACGTCGGCGCCGGCTCCGGGTGGACGACGGCCCTCCTCGCCCACCTCGTGGGACCCACCGGCGAGGTGCTCGGGCTCGAGCTGGAGCCGGCGGTCGCGGCGTGGGGCGCGGGCAACCTCGCTGCGGCCGGCACGCCGTGGGCCCGCCTCGAACCCGCGGACCCCGACGTGCTCGGCCGGCCGCGACCGGGCGGGTGGGACCGGGTGCTCGTCTCGGCGGCAGCCCCGCGGCTGCCCGTCGCCCTGGTCGACCAGCTCGCACCGGGCGGCGTGCTCGTCGTCCCCGTGGTCCGGACGATGCACCGCGTCGTGCGGCACCCCGACGGGTCGGTCGAGGTCACGACGCACGGTTCGTACGTGTTCGTCCCGTTGCGCTGAACCGTCCGGCGCACGCGCACGGGACGGTCGGGCGAACCCGGCGCACCGGGACGGTCCGCGGAATCCGGCAGAGGGGTGACGAAACGCCTACCGGTGAGTAGCGTGCACCTGCCCGGGGGAACTGTGACAGGGGCCATACCGGGTATGACGCCGTGGCCGTGAGTCCACGGCGCCGGTCGTGCCCAGCATCCATCCGACACCCGGGATGAGCCCATGCCACGTCGTGCACTCGCCGGCATCGCCGCCGCGTCCGTCGCCCTCACCACCGCGCTGCTCGCGCCACCCGCGAGCGCCGCCCCACCACCGGACGAGCTGTCCGGCCTGCTCGTCAGCGACCCCGCCGTCGCGGTCCCGGCCTCCGGCTCCGACACCGAGGACGGCGTCGGCTCCGCCCTCGCCCAGGCGGAGGGCACCGTGACCGCCTTCGTCGAGCTCGACACGCCCGCGGGCGTCGAGGTCGCCGAGGAGGGCGGCGCCCCCGCTGACGTCGTCGCCGCCGCCGAGGTCACCGAGGCGAAGGCCGCCGAGGTCGTCCCCGCCGACGCCGCCGACGGGGCGCGCACGCTCGCCGCCGAGCCGACGCGCATCGCGACCCTCACCAACCTGGTCTCCGGCGCGCTCGTCGTCGGCGACGCGGCGCAGCTGCGCACGCTGGCCGACCGCGACGACGTCGTCTCGGTCCGCCTCGTCGCGGAGCGCCGGCTCGACAACGCCGCGCAGGTCGAGTTCACCCGCGCCCTCGCGACGTGGCAGGACACGGGCGTGCTCGGCACCGACGTGACCGTCGGCATCGTCGACACCGGCATCGACTACACGCACGCCGACTTCGGCGGTCCCGGCACCGTCGAGGCCTACGAGGCCGCGTACGGGGAGAACGGCACCGGGCCGATCCCCGAGGGCTCGTACGACCCCGAGAAGTTCCTCGGCGGGATCGACTTCGCCGGCGAGATCTACGACGCGGACGGCACCGGGCCGCAGCTCGTGCCCGTCCCGGACGAGAACCCGATCGACGTGCACGGGCACGGCACGCACGTCGCCGGCACGGCCGCCGGCTACGGCATCACGCCGGACGGGACGACGTTCCGCGGCGACTACTCGGCGCTCGAGTCGGTCATCGACTGGCCCGTCGGCCCGGGCACCGCACCGGCCGCGAAGCTCTACGCGCTGAAGGTGTTCGGCGACGTCGCGGGGTCCACCAACCTCACGCCGCTCGCGTTCGACCACGCGGCCGACCCGAACGGGGACGGCGACTTCTCCGACCGCCTCGACGTCCTCAACCTCTCGCTCGGCGCCGCCGGCGCCCCCGCGGACGACCCGGAGAGCCTGCAGGTCGCCGAGCTCACCGCGCTCGGCACGGTCGTGGTGCTGTCCGCCGGGAACGAGGGCGACGTCGAGGACATCGGCGGCTCCCCGGGCAACGGCCCGGCGGGGCTCACCGTCGCCTGGTCCGTCGGCAAGGACCTCGCGTTCGACGCCATGGAGGTCACCGAGGCGTCCGACCCGGCGCTCGTCGGCCGCCACGCGGGCCAGAACTCCGTGAGCTACACCGGGGAGGACGTCACGGCTCCCGTCGTCCACCTCGGCGACAGGTTCGAGGGCTGCACGGCGTTCACGCCCGAGCAGGCGGCCGCGGTCGCCGGCAAGATCGCCTACCTCTGGTGGAACGACGACGACGCGACCCGCGGCTGCGGCTCCGGCGCGCGGTTCAACAACGCGGCGGCCGCCGGCGCGGTCGGCGTGCTGCTGCCCACCGAGGAGCGCATCTTCCCCGCCGGCATCGCCGGCAACACCGCCATCCCGGGCTTCCAGATGACGGCGGCGACGACCGACGCGCTGCTGCCCGAGATCGAGGCGGGCACGCTGGTCGCGCACATCGGGCCGTCGCTCGCCCTGTCCACGCGGCAGGACGTCGGCGCCGACACGCTCAGCGAGTCCTCGTCCCGCGGTGCGCACGGCTCGCTCGGCTGGGCCAAGCCGGACGTCGCGGCACCCGGCCAGCAGATCGTGTCCGCCGGGGTCGGCTCCGGCAACGCGGGCGCCACGAGCAACGGCACCTCGATGGCCGCGCCGCACGTCGCGGGCATCGCCGCGCTCGTCAAGGAGGCGCGTCCGGGCTGGTCCTCCGCGCAGGTCAAGGCGGGGATCATGAACACCGCGACCCACGACGTCACGGTCGAGCCCGGCGGTGACCTGGCCTACGGCCCCGCGCGCGTCGGCTCCGGCCGCGTGGACGCCCTCGCGGCCGTCACGAACGACACGCTCCTGTACAACGCGGAGCGGCCGCAGCAGACGTCGGTCGCGTTCGGCGTGGTGCAGGTCGGGGCCGAGCCCGTGACGATCCGCAAGGCCGTCACGGTGCAGAACCTCGGCAGCACCGCCCGCACCTACACGACGGCGGTGACGGAGAGCACCACGTCCGGCGAGGCCTCGATCACCGCGAGCCCCGCGTCCCTGCGCGTGCCCGCGGGCGGCACGGGGATCGTCACGCTGACGTTCACCGCCGACCCCGCGACGCTCGCCCGCCAGATCGACCCGACGCAGGAGGTCGAGCAGGTCGAGGGCCTCGCGCGCGAGTTCGTCTCGCAGGTGTCCGGCCGTCTCGTGCTCAGCTCGGGCGACCGGGAGTGGCGCCTGCCCGTGCAGGCGGCACCCCGCCCCACGACCGACCTCGAGGCCGCGCCGGTGGAGTTCGCCGACGCCGGCGCCGAGACGGCCGAGCTCGCGATCAGCGGCCGCGACGTCGTGGCCGAGGGCTGGTACGGACTCGTCACCCCGCTGGTGCACGCGGCCGACAGCCCGCGCCTGGAGGCGCTCCCGGCGGAGGCCGAGACGTCGGCGTCCACGGTGGCGGCCGGTGACATCCGGCACGTCGGCTGGGCGTCCACGGCGCCCGCGGTCGCGGCCGCCGGTGGCGACCCGACCGCCGACGGCTACCTCGGGGTGGGCATCGCGACCGACGCCGACTGGGCGGTGATCGGCCACAGCCTGCGGCCGCGCGTCCTCGTCGACACCGACGGCGACGGCGAGCCCGACGTCGTGAGCATCGTCGCCAAGATCGCCGACGCGGACTACACGGTGGTCGAGACGTACGACCTCGAGACCGAGGAGCTGCTCGCCGGTCCGGAGCTGGTCTTCCCGTTCGCGGGCGAGGTCGAGGCCGGGGCGTTCGACAACAACGTCATCACCGTCCCGGTGCCGCTCGCGGCGCTGGGCGTCGAGCCGGGCACCCAGCTCGGCGTCTGGGTCCGGACGTACAGCCAGTACGCGTACCCGGCCGACGGGGTGATCGACGAGGTCGGGCCGTTCACGGTCGACCCGTACGACCCGCCGCTGTGGTTCGAGTCGAACATCGGCGCGGAGTTCGTCTCGGCGTCCTTCGACGGGGCGACGGTCGACGTGCACCGGGGCCCGGGCGCGGACGACGCGCGGATCCTGGCGCTGCACCACCTCAACGCGCCGGGCGACCGCGCGCAGCTGGTCGACGTGATGGTGCCCGCACCGATCCCGACGACCACGACGCTCGAGGTCGAGTCCGCGTGGACGGCCGGCGAGGGCACGCTCTTCGAGATGGAGGTCGACCCGGCCGAGGCCACGGGCACGTTCCGGGTCTACGACGGCGAGACGCTGCTCGGCGAGACGCAGGTCGTCGAGGGCAGCGGCGTCTGGGGCACCGAGTCGCTCGGCGCCGGGCCGCACCGGTTCCGCGCCGAGTACGTGCCGGACACCCCGCGCTACGCCGGGTCCACCTCGGAGGTCGTCGAGCGGGAGTTCGCCCCGTCGGCGTCCCGCACGACGCTCGCGCTGTCCGACACGTCGGTCCGCTACGGCTCCCCCGTCACCGCGACCGTCACGGTGACCGGTCAGAGCTGGGCCCCCGCGGGCACGGTCGAGATCCGCGAGGGCGACGACGTCGTCGCGAGCGGTGAGCTCGTCGTCGAGGGCCTCGTCGGCACCGCGACCGTCGAGCTGCCGCGCGACCTCGCGGCGGGCCGGCACCGGCTCGTCGCCGTCTTCACGGGGACCGCGGACGTCGCGGCGTCCGAGGGGCGCGCCGAGCTCAAGGTCACGCGGGCCGCGCCGCGCGTGACCCTCTCGGCCGACACCTGGACGGTGCCGCGGGGCAGCACCCCGACGGTGACCGTCACGGTCGGCGGCAGCCAGGAGGGTGCGCCGGCCGGTACCGGGGCGGTGCGCGTCCTGCTCGGCCTGCGTCCGCTGGACGTCGTGCCGCTCACCGACGGCACGGCGCAGGTGACGCTGCCCGCGCTGCGGCACACCAACGTCGTCACCGTGCTGTACGGCGGCGACGAGGGCTACCTGCCGGGTGCCGCCGCGAAGGTGATCCGCGTCGGCTGAGCCGTCACCGCACCCACCGGGGGCCGGTGCCGCCACGGACGTCCGTCCGGGCGACACCGGCCCCCGGTGCGTCAAGAGACCTGGTGAGCGGGCCGATGCACCTCCCATGGGCCTCTTCGACCGACGGACGCCGCCGCAGGGATCCGTGCTGCCGACGCCGCACGCGCCGGCCGACGCACCCCTTCCCGTCGAGGAGCCCGGACCGGACGGCGCGGCGGCGACCGCGGACGCGCCCGGGGCGGACGCCGACGCCCCCGCTCTCGACGCCCCCGCTCCCGACGTCCCGGCCGACGTCCCCGCGACCGACGAGGACCAGGACGACGAGGACGAGGACGAGCTCGTCCTGACGCCGGTGTGGCCCGCACGTCCCGGCGGTCCGCACGACCCGGCCACACGGGCGGCGCAGGACGACCTCACCCCGCTCGTGCCGCCGGTGCCCGCGGCGCTCGCCCGGGACGAGCCCGACCACGGCGCCGGGGCGCCGTCCGCCGACGACCCGGCGCACGGTGACGACGAGCCGCCCGCGACGGACCTCGGGCACACCGTCGACGAGCTCAACCCCGCGGAGCGGATCTGGCTCGCCCAGCAGCGCACCCTCGTGGCCGACCTGTGCGACGACCCCGCCGACCCCGCGGCGGTGGCCGCGCTGTTCGACCGGGTGCGGACGCAGTGGGCGCAGGCCGAGGAGCGTCCGGACCACCGGCCCCTCGCGGACGCGTTCGGCGTCGCGCTCGGCGACCTCGTCGTCGCCCGCGCCCCGGCGCTGCGCTGGGCCGCCGTCAGCGACCGGTTCGGCACCGAGATCGTGCTCGCGCACGACGAGCCCGAGGTCCTCGTCTACCCGCTCGCGTCGGTCGCCCAGTACTGGGAGGACGCCCGCCCCGGCTGGTTCACCGACCAGGTGGAGCGGCTCGTGCAGACCGTCCGGACCGCGCTGCCGGCCACGGGCTGACCTCGCCCCCGCGGACGCACGCTCGGCGCCGCCCCGCGCGTCCGGGGGCCGTCCGTACCCGCGTCGCTGCAGGCCGTCAGCGCGCCGCCGCGAGCGCGTCCACGACGCGCCGCACGCTCGACGCCAGGCCCCACCGCTGCGCGAGCTCCACGAGCCGGTCCGGGTCGGCCGGCGTCGCCGGCAGGCGGTCGTCGACGTCGGCGACCGGGGCGTCGGCGGCGACGCGCACGACCCGCGGCGCGGCCGCCAGGTAGTCCGCCGCCTCGGTGAGGCGGCGCCGCTGCGCGGCCGTGAGCCCGGGGTCACCGGCGTCGCGGGCCGCGAGGACGGCCTCGAGCGTGCCGTAGCGGTGCAGGAGTGCGGCCGCCGTCTTCTCCCCGATGCCCGCGACGCCCGGCAGGCCGTCGCTGGCGTCGCCGCGCAGGGTCGCCATGTCGGCGTACGCACGGCCCGTCGCCACGCCGTACCGGTCGTGCAGCTGCGCCTGGTCGACGACGAGCAGGTCCTTGATGCCCTTCACGGTGTACAGCACGCGGACGGGCACCTCGTCGTCGACGAGCTGGAACAGGTCGCGGTCACCCGTGACCACGTCGACGGCGTCGCGCGAGCCCGACGGCCGGGCCGTCTCGCGCGCCACCAGGGTGCCGATGACGTCGTCCGCCTCGAAGCCGGGCGCGCCGAGCCGGGGGACGCCGAGCGCCGCGAGCACGTCGACGATCACCGGCACCTGCGGCGACAGCGTGTCGGGCACCTCCTCGACACCCGTCGTGCCCGGCACGTCCTGCGCGACCCGGTGCGCCTTGTACGACGGGATGGCCTCGACGCGGAACGCGGGACGCCAGTCGTCGTCCCAGCACGCGACGAGCCGGGTCGGACGCCGGTCCGTGACCAGGCGCGCGACCATGTCGAGCAGCCCGCGCACCGCGTTGACCGGCGTGCCGTCGGGCGCCTTCACCGAGTCGGGCACGCCGAAGTACGCACGGAAGTACAGCGACGCGGTGTCGAGGAGCAGCAGTCGTCCGGCGGGCATGGGGCGAACGCTACCCATGCCCACCGACGGCGGCGGCCGCACGCCGGCGGGCGCGCGAGCGGGCCGGCCGGCGCCCCTCCGACGCCGACCGGCCCGGGCCGGACGCGGGCCCTCCCCCGCGCCCGGCGGCCGCCGCGGCTCACGGCGGCGGGTCGTACCCGGTCAGCCGACCGGGCTCAGGTCCAGCTGCTCCTCGGTGACGGCGACGACGCTCCACGTCTGGTCGTCGGCGTCCCTGAGCTCCCAGGCCGGGACGAGCACCGTCGCGCCGTCGGGCGCCGTCAGGAGGGTGACGCCGAGGCGGGCGTCGACGAGCGTGACGCGCTGCACCGGCCAGGCGATGGGCGAGCCCGGGGCCGGGACCGGCGGCACCGTCGGCTCGGTGCGGTCGGGCTCGACGGGCATGATGCCGACGGCGCTCTCGGCGGCGAGGTCCTCGGCGGCGTCGGCCGCGCGCGCGAGGGGCATCACGCCGCCGAAGGAGGCACCGAAGCGCGGGTCGTTGAGCCGGTCCACCGCCTGCGCGGCGCTGATGACGTCGTACGTGCCGAGCTCGACGAGCGCCGCGAGCGGGCCCGACGCCGACTGCACGCCGTCGCCGACCAGGCCCACGGACCAGGCGACGCCGCTCTGCGTGCCGTCGACGACCTGCGCGGCCTGCACCTGCACGAGGCCGGGCAGCCCGGAGTCGTCCAGGACCGAGAACTCGTACCCGGAGGCGTCCACGCCGAGCCGCTCGACGAGGTCCCGCGCGGCGGCGACGGCCGCGTCACCCGTCGGCGTCGACCCGGCGTCGCACACGCTGGGGTCCGCCGGCTCCGGTGCCGCTGGTGCGGGCACCGACGGGGCGAAGCCGGGGTCGACGGCGGCGGGCTCGGGCACGGCCTGGCTCCCGGCGCCGTCCGACCGGCCGCCGTCCGACGTCGCACCGTCCGGGAACGTGCCGCACGCCGACGGGTCCCGCGTCGGGTCGTGGAACCAGACGTTGCCCAGGCCGTCCCCGGACAGCGTCACGGTCGGCCCCGTGCCGTCGTTCGGCCCGACGACCCACTGCCCCCACTCCGCGCGCGGCTCACCCGTCACGCCCAGCGCCTCCGCGACGCGGCGCGCCGCGTCGGCGGTCGCCACGGACGTCGCGTCGAACGCCCACGCCCGCGCCTCGCCCGCCTCGGTCGGCAGCCCCTCGCCCGTGAACGTGGTCCGCATGCCGAACCCGGGCGCGATCATGCTGCGCGCGTCCGCCGCGGCCGTCGCGGCGGCCGCCCCCTCCGCGAGCCGCTCCGCCTGCTGCTGCACCGCGATCGGCGGCGCCGCCGGGTCGCCCGCGGCCGTCGCACCCGCCGCGTAGCCCCCACCCGCGAGCACCAGCGCGCCGGCGCCGACCGCGGCGACCTGCAGCCAGCGGGCGGGGCGGCGCCGGGCGCGTGCCGCCGCGAGCTCGTCCGGGACGGCGACGTCCCCGCCCGTGTGCGCGGCGAGCGGGACGCCCGTCGCGTCCGCCAGGCGCGCCGTCAGCCGCGGCAGGTCCGGCGTCGCGTCCGCCGCGGGGTCGGCGGCGCGGACCCGCGCGACCGCGGCGTCCTCGGCCGCGGGGTCGAGGACGTCGACGTCCGCGCCCGCGGGGCGGACGGGTCGGCCGCACCGGTCGGCGCGCCGCGCCGCGGCTCGTCGGCGCGCGGCTCGTGGGGGCGCGGCTCGTCGGGGTGCGGCTCGTGGGGCTCGCGGGGCTCGTCCATGGTGTCCTCCTCGGGACGCTGCGGCGTCACGGCCGACCGGCCGGCGGTGCGCCCTCCTGACCCTTCTGTGTCGTCGCCGGCGCCCGTCTTGCAGCCGGTGCCGGCGCACGGCGTCCCGCCCGGGGGCGGCGGCCCGTCAGGCGTCGACCGCGGCGAACGCGGCGCGCAGCCGCGAGCGGGCGCGTGACAGGGCGGCGTCGGCGCCGCCCCGGCCGGTGCCGAGCACCGTCGCGAGCGCCTCGCCCGTCAGGCCCTCCCAGGCGTGCAGGAGCAGGACCTCCCGGTCCCGCGCCGACAGTCCCGCGAGCACGGTGCGCACGGTGTCGTCCCGGACCGCGAGCAGGGCCGGGTCGTCCCCGTCGGGGGTGTCGGGGACCTCCGCGACCGGTACGGGGCGACCCTTGCGCCGGTGGTTCGCCACGACGAACGCGGCCGTCCGGTACAGCCACGGCAGCTCGGCGCCGTCCGGCACGTCGTCCCGCCGGCGCCACGCGACCGTCAGGACGTCCGCGGTCAGGTCCTCCGCCTCGCCGGCGCCGGCACGCCGCGCGACGTACCGGTGGACGGCCGTCGCGTGCTCGCGGACGAGCGCGTCGTACCAGGCCGCGTCGTGCGCCGGAGCGGGGACTCCGGCGGTGGGCCCGGTGCCGGGGGCGGCGTCGGGGCCGGCGTCCGGGCCCGGCCCGTCGGCGACGACGTCGAGGTGCGGAGGGTGCGACGGCACTGCGGCTCCCGGCGGGTGTGGTCGGCACGGACGGCGGGCGGCACGCGTGCGCGCGACGCCCTCACCCCCTGGTGTCGCACGGCCCGTCGATCTTGCACGGTCCCGGCGACGTCCCGCCGACCGGGTGCGTCAGAGCCCGTCGGCCACCACGGCGGTCGCCCGGAGCCAGGCGTCGCGCGTCGAGGGACGCAGGGCGGCGTGCCGGATCGGGCCGCCCGCCACCAGCGCGCGGTCGTGCGGCACCTCGACGACGGCACGCGTGAGCGCACCGAAGTGCGACCTCAGGCGCTGGCGCAGGTCCTTGTCGACCTTCGGCTCGGGGAAGGACAGGATCGTCACGGCCTGCCGCACGAGCTCCTCGTGGCCGGTCGCGCGCAGGGCGTCGAGCGCCCACGCGGCGGACTGCGCCGTGTCCTCGCGCAGCGTCGACACGACGACGAGCTGGTCCGCGGTGTCGACGGCCGCCCGCCAGTTCGAGGCGCGCATGTTGTTGCCGGTGTCGACGACGAGCACCCGGTAGAACTGCGCGAGCACCGAGTGCAGCGACCGGAACGACTGCGCGTCCACGCTCGACACCGAGGCGGCGTTCTCGTCCGACGCCAGGACGTCGAACTGCTCGTCCTGCTGCGTGCGCACGTAGGAGTCCAGGTCGCCGATGCGCAGCGTGCCGCGGCCCGTCAGGTCCGGCAGCGCGTGCAGCAGGTCGACGGCGGTGCGCGTGTGGTCGGCGTGCGAGGACCGCCAGCCGAGCGTCCCGCGCGTCTCGTTGTTGTCCCACGCCAGCGTGTACCCGCCGCGGTGCAGGCCGAACGTGGCGGCGAGCAGCATCGTCGCGGTCGTCTTGTGCGCCCCGCCCTTGGGGTTGACGACGACCACGGTGCGCGGGCCGTCGAACGTGCGTCGCACCGCCTCCACCTGGGAGCGGCGCAGGCGCTCGGCGCGTCCCGGAGCGGGGTGCACGGCGCCGAACGTGAGGCGGCGCACCGTGGCCTGCCACCCCTGCTCGGCGGGGCCGCTGTGCGCGGGGTGCCGCGCGGCGAGCAGGTCGTCGAGGGTCGGCAGCGACGCACCGCCCACGGCCGGCGTCGCACCGGTCGCGGGACCGCCGCGCCGCGTGCCGACCGCGGCGGTGGCGCCGGTCGCCGGGCCGCCGCGGCGGGTGGCCGGCGGCTCGACCGCGGGGGTCGCGCCGGTGCCGGCGACCGGCACGGGACCGCTCCCGAGAGCCGCGTCGGTCGTGCCGGTCGCCGGCACGGGGCCTGGCACGGGGCCCGGTGCGGCGACGGGCGTCGCGGGGACCGGGGCGGGCGCCGCCGAGACGGTCGCGCCCGTCGCGGGCACGGCAGCCGTCCCGGGCACGGCAGCCGTGAGCGGCGCGGCCTCGTCGGCGTCGTCCGGGGCCTCGTCCACCCGGCCGTCCGGGTGGATGAGCAGCGCCCACAGCCCGTCGGGGTCGCGCACCTCGACGGGCAGCGCACGCCCGGCCTCCTGCGCGAGGGACGCGATGCGCGCCGTCATCTGCGCCCCTGCCTCCGCGAGGTCGGCCGCCGCGATGCGCTCGAGCACGCCGTCGACCGAGATCTCCCCCGTGCCGTCCTCGCGCACCTCGGCGACGATGTGGGGCAGCGCCCCGGTCGTCGTGGGCTCGCGCGTGGCCACGTCGCCGCCGCTGTCCGTCATCGTCCCCTCCGTCCTGCCCGCCCGCGACGCCCCGCAGGTGGCGCGCCGGGGCCCGTCCCGCCCTGAAATCCTGGACGAACGTATCCCTCCTGCCCGATGTGCGCACAACGGGCAGCGTCGGGAGGGCGGACGGCGGGGCGGTGACGGCCCGTGGCGCGGGTGCCCGGGCGCGCCGAGGACGTGGCGGGGACGTGGCCGGGACGCGGCAGGGACGTGGCAGGGACGTGGCGCAGAGTGCCCGGGCGGCGCTCAGAGGTCGGTGTCGACCTCGAACCAGACGGTCGTGCCGCCGTCGGGCTGCCGGGCCGAGCCCCAGGAGGTCGACAGCGCCTCGACGAGCGCCATGCCGCGCCCGTTCGGGGCGGTCGGCTCGGGGTGCCGCACGCGGGGCGTGCCGCCGCCGCGGTCGGTCACCGCGACGCGCACGAGCGCCCCGTCGACGCGCACCGCCACCCGTACCGGCTCGCCCGCGGGGCCGTGCACCACGGCGTTCGAGACCAGCTCGCCGGCGAGCAGCTCGATGACCTGGTTCGCCGCGCCGCCGACGCCCACGGCGGCCACCGAGCGCATGACCCAGTGCCGCGCCTGACGGGACGCGCTGCGCTCGGCGGTCACGACCAGCTCGTCGTCGAGGAGGGGCGGCGGCGCACCACGTCGCCGTCCGCTGCGGAGGTCCCGGACGTCACCCACGCCCCCCAGGGTGCCCGACGGACGCCCGTCGCGCCGGTCGGCCCGCGTGCCGGACACCGGTCCGGGTCGGCCGTCCTGCACGAGGGGACCGACTCCGCCCCTGGTCAGACGCCGGTGCGCGCCGGCGGGACCCAGCCCTGGGCCGGCATGCAGATCCACAGCGCGGCGTAGATGACGAAGGGGCTGCCCGGCAGGACCAGCAGCAGGAGGAGGGCGAGCCGGACCACCCACGGGTCGACCCCCGCGCGCGCCGCCACGCCGGCGCACACGCCCGCCAGCATCCGTCCGGCGTACGGGCGCACCAGGCCTGCCCGTGCGAACGCCCCGCGGATCCCGTCCATCAGTGTCCTCCGTCCCGGTGCGGACCCTCCGCACCCGAGACCACGAGCCTTCCGTGCGGTGCGCCGCCGCGCCTCCGGGACGGACCCCGACCCGACCCGGAGGCGCGGACCGTCCCGGGTCGGGGTCCCCCGGGCCACGACGTCCCCGCGGCGCGGGAGGGGGCGCCGCCTGAGGTACCTCAGACGGTGGACGGGGGCACCTCAGTGCCGACGCCCCGGCACCCGCCCGCGACGACCCGGCGACCGACCGATGCGCGACGGGCCGCCTCACGACGACCGTCGGTGCCGTGCCGGAGCGCGTCGCCCGGCACGCGAGGCACGACGAGGGAGGACGACATGAGCACCACGACGTGGGGGCCCGCGCTCGACGCGGAGCTCGCCTACCGGCGCGAGAGCGTCCGGGGTGCGCTCGCGGCCGGACGGGCGACGCGGCGGGGCGCCCGCCGCGCACGGGCGGCCGGGGCCCGGCGCACCACCGTGCGCGCACCCGGGCGTCGGTGGGGGCTGCCAGGATCGGGGGCGTGGCACGCGGCCCGATGAGCACCCCGTTCGTGGCGCGCGCGGCCCAGGTGGCCCGGCTGACCGAGGCCCTGGACCGCGCGCGTACCGGTGCGCCCGCGCTCGTGCTGCTCGGCGCGGACGCGGGCGTCGGCAAGACCCGGCTGGTGCGGGAGTTCGCGGCGCGCGCGGAGGCCGACGGCGCGCGGGTCGCGCTGGGGCACTGCGTCGACCTGGGCGAGATCGGCCTGCCGTACCTGCCGTTCGCGGAGGCCCTGGGCGCGCTGCACGCGCTGGACCCCGCCGCCGTCGGCGCGGTGGTGGCGGACCGGCCCGCGCTCGCCCGGCTCGCCGGGCCGGGGGCGGGGTCGCCGGCGGGCGACGTCGCGGCCGACCGGCTGCAGCTGTTCGAGGGCGTGGTCGAGGCCCTCGCCGCGTGCGCGTCGCCCGCGCACCCGCTGCTGCTCGTGCTGGAGGACCTGCACTGGGCCGACGCGTCGAGCCGGGACCTGCTGCGCTTCCTCGTGTCCCGCCTGACGGCTCAGCACCTGCTCGTCGTCGTCACGTACCGCACCGACGACCTGCACCGGCGCCACCCGTGGCGCCCGGTCGCGGCGGAGCTGGCGCGCCACCCGCGCACGGAGCGCCTGCCGCTCGACCCCTTCACCGAGGACGAGCTGCGCGTGTTCGCCGCGGCGGTGGCGGGCGCCCCCCTGCCCGACCCGGTGCTGCGCCGCGTGCGCGAGCGCGCGGAGGGCAACGCCTACTTCACCGAGGAGCTGCTCGAGGCCGGCGTCGACGGCGACGAGCTGCCCTGGTCGCTCGGCGACGTGCTGCGCACGCGCGTCGAGCAGCTGGACCCGGCGCCGCTGCGGCTGGTGCAGCTCGCGTCCGCGGCCGGCCGGCGCGTCGACGAGCCGCTGCTGCGCGCCGCCGCGCGGGCGGACGACGACCCGGCGCTGCGCGAGCCGGGCGCGGTGGACCGCGCGCTGCGCGAGGCGGTCGCGCAGCACGTCCTGGTCGTCGAGGACGGCCGCATCGCGTTCCGGCACGCGCTGCTCGCGGAGGCGGTCTACGCCGACCTGCTGCCCGGCGAGCTCAGCGGCGTGCACCGCGCCTTCCTGCGCGCGCTCGACGCGGACCCGGGCGTCGGCACGGCCGCGCAGCGGGCCGCGCACGCGGTGCGGGCGCCCGACCTGCCGGTGGCCCTGCGGGCGTCGTGGGACGCGGCCGTGCAGGCGCACCGGGTGCTGGCGCCGACGGAGGAGCTGCGCCACCTGGAGGTGGTCCTGCGGCTGTGGGACGCCGTGCCGGACGAGGCCGCGCACCTGCCCGAGCACCGGGCCGGCGTGCTGCTGCTCGCGGCCGGCGCCGCGAGCCGGGCGGGCGCGTCCGACCGGGCGGTGCAGCTGGCGCGGTCGGCCCTGGACGACGCGCCGTCCGCCGAGGTGCCGGCGGTGCGCACGGCCCTCGCGCGGCACCTGCTCGGGGTCGACGACGTCGCGACCGCGCTCGTCGAGGCCGCGCGTGCCGTCGCGGAGCTGCCGGACGCCCCGACGCCCGCACGCGCGTGGGCGCTCGCGACCTACGCGCGGGCGGCGGTGAACGCGGGCCGGGAGGACGAGGCCGAGCAGCTCGCGGGGCGGGCCGTGGAGATCGCCCGGGCGGTGGACGACGCGGCGGCCGAGTCGGACGCGCTCGCCACGCTGGCCGTCGCCGAGCGCCTGGACCACGTGCACTCGACGCGGCTGCTCGGCGAGGCGCTGGAGCGCGCGGTGGCCGGCGACGACCGCGCCACGGAGCTGCGGATCCGGTACAACCTCGCCGCGGCGCACTACGACGTCGGCGACCTGGAGGCCGCGGCGGCGGCGACCGCGGAGGGCCTCGCACGTGCCCGCGCGCTCGGCATGACGTGGGCGCCGCACGGCATGGACCTGCACGCGCTCGACGCCACGGTGCGCTTCACGCGCGGGGACCTCGCCGCGCCCGCGGCCGGGCTGGTGGAGGGCGGCGACGCGCCCGGGCTCGCGGTCGCGCTCGTCGGCGCCGCGCGGCTGTGGGCGGCGGTCGCGCGCGGCGACGCCGACGCCGTGGAGCGGGCCGCGGCGCTCGAGCCGTGGTGGGACCGGGACCCGCTCGTCGCCCTGCTCGCGGGCGGCAACGCCGTCGACGCCCTGACGTGGCAGGGCCGGCCGGCCGAGGCACGGGCGCTCCTGGACCGGGTCGACGCGCACATGCGGTCCGTGTGGCCCGAGATGTACACCGGCGGCATCCGGATGATGGCGCTCGCGCTGGCCGCGACGGCGGACGAGGCGGCGGCCGCCCGGCTCACCGGGGGCGACGTCACCGACCTCCTGCTCGACGCGGACGCCCGGCTCGAGCGTGCGGAACGCACCGCGCAGGGCCGGCGGCCGCGCTCGGGCGGCATCGGCCCGGAGGGCCGGGCGTGGCTGGCGCGGGCACGTGCCGAGCACGCACGCGCGCACGGCCGGCCGGACCCGCAGGCGTGGGCCCTGACCGTCGAGGAGTTCGGCTACGGGCACGTGTACGAGCAGGCGCGGTCGCGGTGGCGCTGGGCGGAGGCGCTGCTCGGTGCGGGTGACCGGACGGGCGCGTCGGCGCAGGCGGCGGCCGCGCTCGCGGCGGCGCAGCGCATGGGTGCGGTGCCGCTGGCCTCGGCCGTGCGCGACCTCGTGCGCCGCGGTCGGCTCGACGTCGACGGCGTGCGGGCGCCCACCGCCGACGTGCTCACCGCCCGGGAGGCGGAGGTCCTCGCGCTCGTGGCACAGGGTCTGTCGAACCGGCAGATCGGCGAGCGGCTGTTCATCTCGGGCAAGACCGTGTCCGTGCACGTGTCGAACCTGCTGACCAAGCTCGGGGCGTCGGGGCGCACGGAGGCGGTCGCGGTCGCGCACCGCCGGGGCCTGCTGTCGACGTCGCCCTGACGTCGCCGCGGCCCTCACCTGGGGCGACGCGCGCGGGAGGTGGCCGTGGCGGCCCGGGCGGATGTCGGCACCCGGCCCTACGGTGTGAGCCATGGCACAGAAGACACCCGCGGTCGAGCTGGAGGTGCGCGGTCGCACGGTCCGCGTCACGAGCCCGGACCGCGTCGTGTTCCCCGCACGCGGGCTGACGAAGCTCGACGTCGTCGAGTACTTCGTCGCCGTCGGCGACGGCATCCTCGGCGCCCTGCTGCTCCGGCCGACGACGCTCGAGCGCTGGCCCAAGGGCGTGTTCGAGGGGGCACGCATGTCCACCCGGCAGGACAACAGCGGCGACGCCTTCTACCAGAAGCGGGTCCCGCAGGGCGCGCCCGACTACGTCGAGACCGCGCGCATCGCGTTCCCCAGCGGCCGCACGGCGGACGAGGTCGCGCCGACGGAGCTGGCCGTCGTGGCCTGGGCCGCGAACATGGGCACGCTCACGTTCCACCCGTGGCCGGTCACGCGCGACGACGTCGACCGCCCCGACCAGATCCGCATCGACCTCGACCCCCAGCCCGGCACGGACTTCGACGACGCCGCCCGGGTCGCGCCGCACGTGCGCGAGCTGCTCGCCGAGCACGGGCTCGAGGGCGTGCCCAAGACGTCCGGCGGCCGCGGCATCCACGTCTTCGTGCCGATCGAGCCGGAGTGGTCGTTCACCGAGGCCCGCCGCGCCACCATCGCGTTCGGCCGCGAGCTCGAGCGCCGCCTGCCGGACCAGGTGACGATGAAGTGGTGGAAGGAGGAGCGCGGGCAGAAGATCTTCGTCGACTACAACCAGATGGCCCGTGACCGGACCATCGCCTCGGCGTACTCGATCCGCTCCAACGCCCGCGCGACGGTGTCGACGCCCCTGACCTGGGACGAGGTCGGCGAGGTGCACCCCGACGACTTCGACGTGCGCACCGTGCCGGCACGGCTCGCCGAGGTGGGCGACCTCTTCGCACCGCTCGTCGCGCACGCGACCCCGCGCCACCGGCTCGAGTCGCTGCTGGAGCTGGCCGACCGGCAGGAGCGCGACGAGGGGCACGGCGACCTGCCCTACCCGCCGGAGTACCCGAAGATGCCGGGCGAGCCCAAGCGCGTGCAGCCGAGCAAGGACCGCGACCGGCCCCGGTGACCGCCGGGCTCGGCCCGGGTGCCGCTGCTGCGGGCGCTGGTGGCCGGTCCTGCGCCGGGCTCGGGCCTGGCCCGGGACCTGGACCGACGCCGGCCGGACCGGGCCCCGGGCCGGCGCGCCGCCGCGAGGGGGCGCCAGGACGACCGGTCAGCCGCGGTACTCGTAGTGCCAGTACTCGGGGTTGGAACCGTCCTGGCGCGCCCACGACGGCGACACCCAGCCGTACGACGGCCCGTGCTCCACGAGCCACGCACGCGCGGCGGTGCCCCACCCGTACTCGCACGGCAGCTCGGGCACGTCGATCGCCAGCCCCGTGCCGTGCGACGAGGTCCCCGGGGTGGCGGCCACCGAGCCGAGCGCCGCGCGCATGGCCACCTGGGTGTCGTAGTCGCGGTACGTCAGGTCCAGCGCCAGGTCGTGCCCGAGGTCCGCACGGAACGCCGCGTTGAGCCGTTCGAGCGCCGCCGCCGCGTCGTGCCGCAGGTAGAAGGGCGTGCCGCGCGAGTCGCGGGTCCACGACACGGCCGTCAGCGCGGAGGCCGGGAGCCGGCCGTTGCTGCCGTCGCCGCCGTCCGTCGGCGCGGACGTGTAGAACGCGGGGCCCGAGTACGTCGTCGCGCACGAGCGGCCCGCCGGCTGGGGGCCGGGGCGGCGGGGCCGGTGCGCGGCGACGCCGCGGCGGCGCGGCGTGCCGCGGCGGCCTCCTGCGCGGCCGCCTCCTGCGCGGCGGCGTCGTGCGCGGCGACCGCGTCGCGGACCACCGCCTCGGCGGTGGCCACGTCCGCGGCGAGCACCCGCAGCCGCGCGGCCGACGCCGTGCCGGCCTCGGCGCCGGCGCTGTCCAGGACCGCCGCGAGCGCCTGCCGCACGGCGTCGTCGGCGACCCGCCCGGTCGAGCCGTCCAGCGTGCTGCGCCCCTGCGCCAGGACGGCGTCGAGCGCCGCTCGCGGTCCGGTGAGCACCGCCGACGTGCCGGCCGCCACGAGCGCGGCCCGGGCAGCGCTCGCGGCGTCCCGGTCGGCGTCGGCGACGGCCGCGACGGCCGCGACCCGCCCGTCGGCGGCCGCACGCTCGGCGAGGGCCTCCGCGTGCCTGCCCGCGGACCACGCCCACCCGCCGGCGGCGCCGCCGAGGGCGAGCGACGCGGCGGTGACGACGGCGACGGCGGCGCGGCGGATGTCGGACCTCCACGGGACGGGACGGGACCCGGCTGGGACGGGGACGGGCGGATGACGGCGGCTCCCACCGTAACCGGCGCGCACGCCGAGCTGTCACACATCCGTCACACATCCGAGGCTCAAGGCGCCCCCCGCCGACGCCGATGCTCAGGTCATGCAGACCGCCTCGCCGACCCTCCCGGCGGGGACCGCACCGGCTGTCGCGCCCGGCTCCGGCCCCGTCGTCCTCGCCCGTCCGCTCGCGCCGGCCGAGGCCGCGCACCTGGACCGCCTGCGCGCGTGGCTGCACGACGACGGCGTCGACGTGCGCGACCCGCAGGCCCTCGACGCGCGGTGGGCACGGCTGCTGGCGACCCACGCCGCCGACGCGCCCCCACCGGCCGGGGTCACGGCGGCCCTGGGCATCGCGGTCGGCGACCTGCTCGTGCACGCCGTCCCCGACGCCGTGTGGATGATGTGCCCGGGACCCGAGGGTGCGACGCCCGGCGTCGTCGCCGGCGGACGCGTGCACATGCCGGTGCTCGCGGTGCTCGACGCCCACGCGCGCTGGCGGCTGCGCACGCCCCCGTGGACGGTCGACTACGTGCGACGCGCGACCGCGCACCTCACGGCACCCGCACCGGCACTCCCCGCACCCGCGCTGCCCGTGCCCACGGGCCCGTCGGACGCGGCCGACGCGACGGGGACGAGCGCACGGCCCGCTGCACCCGGCACCGACGGGACGGCCGACCAGACCCGGCCCGACGTCGCGCCGCCGGCCGCGGGACGGCACGCCGCTCCCCCGCCCGCGACGGGCTGGGAGCCGGTGCGCGTCCCCACGGGCTCCTCGCCCGCGCCCGTCCTGCCCACGCGCGGGCGCCGCGGGGCGCAGCCGTCGGCCGCCGCGTCCGCGGCACCGGCGCCCTCGACCGGTCGGTCGGACGCGCCCCCTCCCGCGTCCGACCGGCCGGCCCCGCCGGCCCCGGCGGCCCACGCGGTCGCCGCACCGGCGGACGCGACGCCGCCCCCGGCCCTCCTCCCGGACGCCGGTCCGACGGCGGGCCCCGGCCCCCTCGACGACCCGGCGCCGACCTCGCTCGACGCGCCGGAGCCGGTGCTGCCCGAGGCCGACGTCGTCACCGCCTCCACGCCGGTCGTCGCACCCGTCTCGACCCTCACGCCCGAGGACCTGCCGCACCGCCCGACCCCGCGCGTGCAGGACCTCGCGCTGCGCGCGCTCGAGCACGCGCTGGAGCAGGCGCTGGCCGACGAGCGGGGCGTCGCCCCGTTCGTGCTGGTGCAGGACGAGGACGGGTTCCACGTGACCACGTTCGCGCACGGGTCGGCGGGCGTCGCCGAGGCCCGCGACCACGCGCGCCGCTGCCGCCTGTCGGCCGCCGCCGTCGGCTGGACGTCCCCCGCGGACGACACCCGCCCGTACCCGCGCGTCGTCGTCGACGCCTCCGCGGCCGGGCAGCCCGGCATGCGCGTCGCGCACGCCTTCGTGCACGACGCCGACGGGGGGCACGAGGTGGGCGGTCCCGAGGTGGTCGGGCAGGCGGCACCCGTCCTCTGACGACGTCGGCACGTCCCGGCGGCTCGTCCCCTCGGCACTCCCGTCGGCACGTCCCCTCGGCACGTCCCGCAGGGTCGTCCGGGCGGCGCGGCTCGTCCCGCCCGCTCGTCGCGCCGGCTCGGTGCGTCCCGCCGCACAGCCCCACGCCGGCCCCGCACCGTCGCTGCCCGCGCCCGCACCGGCGCGGGGCTGCGTGCCCGCGCGCCGGCTCCCTCGCCGCCCTACCGTGTCCCCGTCCGCCGCGCCCGCGGCGACCGACGCGAGACCACGCCTGGAGGTGCGCGATGAGCAGCCCGATCCCCGACCCGGGTGCCGTGCCCGACGAGCCGCAGTTCACCGACGTCCCGGGCGACGACGCCCAGCCGGACGACCCGCGCGAGGAGCAGCCGCTGCCGAGCGACGACCCGCCGCCGGCCGTGCCGGACGCGCCGGACCCGGACGACCTGCCCCTGCCCGGCGGGGCGAACCCGTCCTGAGGTGTCCGAGGCGGAGGAGCGCCTGCGTTCCGTCGCCGCGGCGTTCACCGACGTCCCGGGCGTCGTGCTGCCCGCGGCCGGGCCGCGGCACTTCGGCACGGCGACGCTGCGCGTGCACGGGCGGATCGCGGCGATGACGCCGCACGAGCACCTGGTCGTGAAGCTGCCCGCGCGGCGCGTCGCGGAGCTCGTGGCGTCCGGCGAGGGCCTGCCGTTCCCGGTCGACCGCCCGCCCATGCGGGAGTGGGTGCGCGTCGCGTCGTCCGACCCGGACGTGTGGCGCGGCCTCGTCGCGGAGGCGCTGGCGTTCGTCGAGGGCTGAGTCGGGGCAGGGCGCCGGCTCGGACAGGACCGGCCGGGGACGACGGGCTCGGGAACGACCTACCCGGGAACGACGTGCCCGGGTAGGTCGACGTGCCCGGGAACGACGACGGCGAGGAGAGACCTCTCCCCGCCACTCTCAACGTATAGCGGACCCGGGGTCTTGCGGCAAGGCCCCCGTCGTCGTCGAGGATGACCGACCTCGACCGATGGGAGCGCCACCGTGTACCCCGTGACCAGCGTCTTCGCCCTGCCCGCACGCCTCGCCGCCAAGGCGGACCCCGCGCTCGTCGCCCAGGACGAGGAGCACCTGACGGCGGTCGCCGACGCCGTCGCGCGGTCCGTCGACGTCCTGTCCGCCCGGCTCGACGCCGTCCGACGCGCCCCCGCGGGCCCGGCCGGGCAGGCCGTCGAGCGGGACCAGGAGGTCCACCGCCTGACCGCGCGGCTGCGCACGCTGCGACGCTTCGGTGCGGACCTGTGCCTGGGGCGCATGGTCCGCGCGGACGACGCCGCGCCCGTGTACGTCGGGCGGCTGGGGCTCACCGACGAGGACGGCCGGCGCCTGCTCGTCGACTGGCGCTCGCCCGCCGCCGCGCCGTTCTTCGGCGCGACGCACGCCGACCCGATGGGCCTCGTCAGCCGCCGGCGCTACCGCTGGACCGGCGGCCGCGTGACCGACTTCTGGGACGAGGTGTTCACACCCGACGGCCTGACGGGGCACGCGGCGCTCGACGACCAGTCCGCGTTCCTCGCCGAGCTCGCCGCGGCGCGCACCCCCCGGATGCGCGACGTGCTCGGCACCTTGCAGGCCGACCAGGACGCCGTCGTCCGGGCCGGGTCGGACGGCGCCCTCGTGGTGGACGGCGGCCCCGGCACCGGCAAGACGGTGGTCGCGCTGCACCGCACCGCCTACCTGCTGCACTCCGACCCGCGCCTGGGCCACCGCCGGGGCGGGGTGCTGGTGGTCGGCCCGCACGCGCCGTACCTCGCGTACGTCGAGGACGTGCTGCCGAGCCTGGGCGAGGAGGGCGTGCGCACGTGCACGCTGCGCGACCTCGTGCCGGAGGGCGCGACGGCGGTGGAGGAGACCGACCCCGAGGTGGCCCGTCTCAAGGCGTCGCTGGACATGGTGCGGGCGATCGAGCCGGCGGTGCGGTTCTCCGAGCGGCCGCCGACGGCCCGCCTCGTCGTCGACACCCCGTGGGTCGACGTCCCCGTCGGGCCCGACGACTGGGCCGAGGCGTTCGACGCCGCCGAGCCCGGTACGCCCCACAACGAGGCGCGCGACCAGGTGTGGGAGGCGCTGCTCGACGCCCTCGTCGACCGGCACGCCGACGACGACGTGCCGGCGGACCCGCTGCGCCGCGCGCTGGCGCGCGACCGGGACCTGCGCCGCACCTTCGGGCGGGCATGGCCCCTGCTCGACGCCGCCGACCTCGTGGCCGACCTGTGGTCGGTCCCCGCGTACCTGCGGCTCTGCGCGCCGTGGCTCGCGCCCGAGCAGGTCCGCCTGCTCCAGCGCCCCGACCCGCGCGCCTGGACCGTGGCGGACCTGCCGCTGCTCGACGCCGCACGGCACCGGCTGGGCGACGCGGACGCGCCGCGGCGCGCGCACCGGCAGGCGGCGGCCGTCGCGGCCGAGCGTGCGCGGCGGGCCGACGTCGTCGCGGACCTCCTCGCCGCCGACGACACGGAGATGCAGGTCATGTCGATGCTGCGCGGTGCGGACCTGGAGGCGGCGCTGCTCACCGGGGCGGGCGGGCCGACGGCCGACGGGGACCCGCTCGCGGGCCCGTTCGCGCACGTGGTCGTCGACGAGGCGCAGGAGCTGACGGACGCCGAGTGGCACATGCTGCTCGCGCGGTGCCCGTCGCGCAGCCTCACGGTCGTCGGCGACCGTGCCCAGGCCCGGCACGGGTTCGCGGGCTCGTGGCAGGAGCGGCTCGCCCGCGTCGGGCTCGAGCGGGTGCGCGTCGCGACGCTGACCATCGGCTACCGGACGCCGGCGCCCGTCATGGTCGAGGCGGAGCGGGTCGTGCGCGAGGCACTGCCCGACGTGACCGTGCCGACGTCGGTGCGCGGCGGCCCCCCGGTGCGCCACGGCGCGGTGGACGAGCTCGACCGGGTCGTGCGCGCCTGGCTCGCCGAGCACGACGAGGGCACCGCGTGCGTCGTCGGCGCGCCCGGGTACGCCGGCGACGGGGGGCGCGTGCGCTCGCTGCCGCCGGAGCTCGTCAAGGGCCTCGAGTTCGACCTCGTCGTCCTCGTCGACCCGGCATCCTGGGGCGACGGCGTGCAGGGCGCGGTCGACCGGTACGTGGCGATGACGCGGGCGACGCGGCAGCTGGTGGTGCTGACGCCCGGGTGACGGGGAGCACGCCGGGCCTCGGCGTGCTCCCCGTCGGCGGGCAGGAGCCCGCCTGGTCGGCGACCCGGTCGCCGCAGTGGCGTGCGGGCTACTGGACCCGGTAGATCTGGCCGCTCGACGCGTCACACCCGTCCGGCCACGAGCTGCCGCCCTCGTAGAGCCATTCGCCCCGCACGCCCAGCGTGTACAGCTTGCCCTGCGGCATGCACAGCTTCATCTTGTGCCCGTTGACGTAGACGGTGGCGTACAGCGCCACCGGCTTGCCGTTGTAGACCTTGTTGGCACACACGTTGGTGAGGGCGTAGAACGTTCCGTTGTAGAGGATCTCGAAGCAGTTGTACTTCGACACCATGCGCCACGTGGCTGCGTCCGCCGGCGCGGACGTCCCGCGACCAGGGCGCTGCTCATGAGGAACGCGCCGGCCACGGCGGCCACCGCTCGAAGCCTCGACGCTCGGAAGGATCGCATCATTCATCTCCCCTGCAGGCGGTTGAAGAGGCCACTTAATCGAGTAAGTGGGCTCGCTGCGACGCTATCAGGGCGACGATGCGGCGTCGATGGTGACATTTGCTGAAACGATTCGGCATTCTGCCGGCCGGGGCACAGGGGTTGACATGTCCCGAGAATTGCGGGCACGCGAGGACGGCCGCTCGCGCTGCCCCGAAGGGCCGGTGCACGGCGGGCGACGCCACGTGTCGCCGCCGTGCTGCGGCGTGGAGGCGGTCGTCCCCAAGCGTCGAGGGCGACGACAGCATGGTGGCGCCCACGACGCCGAAGGCCCCGCCCGGGTGACCGGTGCGGGGCCTTCGTGTGCGAGCCGCCTTGGGGAATCGAACCCCAGACCTTCTCATTACGAGTGAGACGCTCTGCCGACTGAGCTAAGGCGGCGCTGTCGTGACGGCCGACCCGAAGGCCGCGCCGCAACGGCGAGCGCGCCCACTGTACCCGGCGCCGCGCCCGACTCCAAAGTCAGCGGCGGGTGGTGCGCGCCACCCCGCGGGTCAGCAGCGCGCACCCTCCTCGGGGACCGCCCCGGTCAGCAGGTAGGCGTCCACCGTCTCCTGCACGCAGGAGCTGCCGCGGCCGTAGGCGGTGTGCCCCTCGCCCTCGTACGTGAGCAGGACGGCGGACGAGAGCTGCTCCGCGAGCGCCTGCGACCACGCGTACGGCGTCGCCGGGTCGTTCGTCGTGCCGACGACGAGGATCGGCGCCGCTCCCTCGGCGGCGTACGAGTCCAGCGCCCCGACCTCCGGCACCGGCCACTGCGCGCAGCCCGCGCCGCCGTAGGAGAAGAACTGCCCCACGGTCGGCGCGACGGCGGCGATCTCGGCCGCCTCCGCGCGCATGGCCTCCGGCTCCGCGGGGGCGCGGTCGTCGAGGCAGAGGATCGCCGTGAACGCCTCGTTCTGGTTCGACACGTACGTGCCGTCCGGCTGGCGGCCGTAGTACTGGTCGGCGAGCTGCAGCAGGGGCGAGCCGTCGCCCGCGAACGCCGCCGTCAGCGCCTGCGTGAGCGCCGGCCACGACTGCTGCGCGTACAGGGGCGTCGCGACCCCGGCGAACGCGAGCGAGACCGTGAGCTCGCGGTCGGTCTGCGTCCGCAGCGGGTTCGCCCGGATCCGGTCGAACAGCGCGCCGATCTGGGCCATGCCGTCGTCGACGTCGCCGCGCAGCGGGCACCCGGAGGCGGCCTGGCAGTCGGCCACGTACGCGCGCAGCGCGTTCTCGAACCCCGCGGCCTGCCCCGCGGCGACCTCGCCGGAGTCGAGCGTCGGGTCCATCGCGCCGTCGAGCACGAGGCGGCCCACGCGCTCGGGGAACAGCGCCGCGTACGTCGCGCCGAGGTCCGTGCCGTACGAGTACCCGAGGTAGCTGAGGGCGTCGTCACCGAGCGCGGCCCGCAGGACGTCCATGTCGCGCGCCGCGCTCGCGGTGTCCACGTGCCCCAGCAGCGGTCCGGTCCGCTCGAGGCAGGCCCGGCCGAACTCCGCGTTGCGCTCGACCGCCTCCGCGATGCCCGCGTCGGTGCTGAAGTCGGGCACCCAGGCCGTCATCGCGTCGAGCTCCGCCGGCTCGACGCAGGTGACCGGCGACGAGGCCTGCACGCCCCGCGGGTCGAACGCGACCAGGTCGTACGCGGCCCGCACCTTCGCGCTCACCATCTGCTGGAAGGCGGGCAGGTAGTCGATGCCCGAGTGCCCCGGGCCGCCCGGGTTCAGCAGGAGCGACCCGACCGGGTCGCCCGAGGTCGAGGGGACGCGCCGCAGCGCGACCGTGATCGTCTCGCCCTCCGGCTGCGACCAGTCGAGCGGAACGGTCGCCTCCGCGCACTGATGCGCACCGCACGCCGCCCACTCGAGCTCCTGCTCGTAGAACGGCGCGAGCGCGGGGTCGACGTCCGCACCGGCGGTGGCGCCGCCGGACGTGGGCGCGGTGGCCTGGTGCCGGGGCGCCGGGCTGCACGCGGCGAGCGCGAGGACGACCAGGACGACGAGGGCGCACCGGCGCAGGGCGGGGGGCGTCGGCATGCGCCTACGGTATCCCGCGGCACCGACGTCGCCGGCGGCCCCGTCGCCCGTCCGCACGAGCCCTGCGCGACGCCGTCACGGGACGTCCGCCGTCCCTGCGGGGGACGTCGGCGCGTCAGCCCTGCGGCCGCAGCGCGATCGCCATGGCCTCGACCGCGAGCAGCGGCGCGACGTTCCCCGCCAGCCGGGTCCGCGCCTGCCCGACCGCGTCCATGCGGCGCAGCGTCTGCTCCGGCGTGGAGCCCGCCGCGAGCGCGCGCACGGCGTCCTCCTGCTCGACGTTGACCAGCTCGACCCCGGCGCCGAGCTGCACGACGAGGACGTCCCGGTACAGCGAGAGCAGGTCGACCATCGCCCGGTCCAGCACGTCGCGCTGGGCGCGCGTCGCGCGGCGCTTCTGCTCCTCCTCCAGGGCCTTGACCTGCGCCCGCAGGGCGGGCGGCACGGTCGTCGCACCCTCCGCGCCGAGCGAGCGCAGCAGTGCGTTCTTCTCGGCGACGTCGCGCTCCTCGGTCGCCGCCCTGGCGTCCGCCTGCGCGGTCTCGACGAGCTCGCCCGCGGCGAGCACCGCGTCCCCGACGCCCCGCACGCGCGTCGCGATGCCGAGCACGGCGGCGCGCCGCTCGCGCGCCTGCGGGTCCCGGGCGAGCCGGCGGGCGATGCCGACGTGGCTCTGCGCGGCGCGCGCCGCGACGACGGCGGTCCGCGGGTCGACGCCGTCCCGGCGCACGAGCAGCTCGGCGACCGCGTCGACGGGCGGCACCCGCAGCGCGACGGAGCGGCTGCGGCTGCGGATCGTCACGAGCACGTCCTCGGGGCTCGGCGCGCACAGCAGCCACACCGTGCGCTCGGGCGGCTCCTCCACGGCCTTGAGCAGCACGTTCGCGCTCTGCTCGTTGAACCGGTCGGCGTCCTCCACCACGATCACGCGCCAGCGCCCCTGCGACGGGGCCCGCTGCGCGAGCTCGACCAGCGGCCGCGTCGCGTCGACGCGGATGAACACGCCCTCCGTCGCCACCAGCGTCACGTCGGGGTGGGTGCCGCCCAGCACGGTGGTGCACGCGTGGCACGTCCCGCACCCACCGGTGTCGCACTGGAGCGCGGCGGCGAACGCACGTGCCGCGTTGGAGCGGCCGGACCCGGGCGGGCCGGTGAGCAGCCAGGCGTGCGTCATCGCGGACGGGTCCTCCACCGCGTGCCGCAGCACCGCGACGGCCGGCTCCTGCCCGACCAGGTCGTCCCAGACGCTCACGTCGCGGCACCTCCCGCCACGGGGGTCCTGCGGCGGGCGCGGAGGCGGCGCGGGCACCCGCCGGCACCGGGCCGTCCGGCCCTGCCGCCGTCGGCTGCGTCGCGGTGCCGCCCAGCAGCGGGGCCAGGCGCTCGCGCACGGCCGCGGCGAGCACGTCGGCGGGCTGCGTGGCGTCGAGGACGAGCCAGCGTGCCGGGTCGGCCGCCGCACGGTCGAGGAAGGCCTGCCGCGTGCGCCGGTGGAACTCGTCGCCGGCGGACTCGAGGCGGTCCGGGTCCCCGGTCAGCCGCGCGAGGCCGACCGCGGGGTCGAGGTCGAGCAGGACCGTCAGGTGCGGCAGCAGCCCGTACGTGGCCCACAGCGAGAGCTGCTCCACCTCGTCCGCGCCGAGCCCGCGGCCGCTGCCCTGGTACGCCACGGAGGAGTCGAGGTACCGGTCCGTCAGCACGACGGCGCCGCGCTCGAGCGCCGGGCGCACGAGGCTCGCGACGTGGTGCGCGCGGTCGCTCGCGTACAGCAGCGCCTCGGTGCGCGGGTCGAGGTCCTCGCCGTGCAGCACCGCCTGGCGCAGCTCGCGGCCCAGCGGCGTCCCGCCCGGCTCGCGCGTCACGACGACCTCGCGCCCCAGCTCGGCGAGGTGGTGCCCGAGCAGCGCGACCTGCGTGGACTTGCCGGCACCGTCGCCGCCCTCGAACGAGACGAACACGCCGGCGGGGTCGCCGGCGGGGGCTGGGGGGTCACCGCGTCAGGCTACTGCCCGCCCCGGACACTCCCGCCGGCGGGCGGCCTCTCCCCGACGCCGACCAGCGGTCGGGGACGACGCGTCCCGGTCCCGCCGTGCAGGGCGTGCACCGCGGCCGGACGCACCGCCGCCGGACGCACCGCCGCCCCGGCACCGTCAGGGGTGCCGGGGCGGGCGGGCGCTGCGGTGTGGAGGACGCCTCAGGCGGACGTCTCGCCGGGGTAGGCGACGCCGACCTGACGGCGGACCTCGTCCATCGTCCGCATGACGTCGAGCGTGCCCTGCCAGGACATCCGCGGGCTCTCCGTGTCACCGGCCGCGACACGACGGGCGACCTCGGCGGCCTCGTACTGCAGCCCGCGCGCGTACGGCTGCTCGAACGTCCACTCGCGCCCGTCGCGACGCGCCAGCCGGAACGACGTCGGCCCGTAGAAGCTGCCCGCCACGCGGATGTACCCCTCGGTACCGGAGATCGAGGACGTCGTGGGGGTCTTGGCCCACAGCGTCGTGTTGAGCGTGGCCTGCACCTGGTCGCCGTACTCGAGCACCATGGAGATCTGCCCGTCGACGCCCGTCGAGGTCAGCTGCCCGAACGCGTGCACGCCGGTCGGCACACCGAGGAAGTCGTGCGCCCAGGAGACCGGGTACACGCCGAGGTCGAGCAGCGCACCGCCCGCGAGGTCCGGCGCGTAGAGCCGGCTGCCGGCGTCGAACGGGAAGAACTGCCCGTGGTCGGCGCGGATGTTGACGATGTCGCCGATCTCGCCGGCCTCGATGACCTGGTGCAGCGCGTACACGTGCGGGAGGAAGCGCGTCCACATCGCCTCCATCACGAACACGCCCGCGGCCTGCGCGGCGGCGAAGACCTCCTCCGCCTCGGCGGCGTTGCGCGTGAAGGACTTCTCGACGAGCACGTGCTTGCCGGCCTTGATCGCCAGCAGGGCGTGCTCGCGGTGCTCGGAGTGCGGGGTCGCGACGTAGACGGCGTCGACCTGCCTGTCCTCGACGAGCTCGCGGTACCCGACGTGCGTCGTCGGGACCCCGTGGGCCGTCGCGAAGCGCTCGGCGCGGTCGCGGTGCCGCGAGCCCACGGCGACGACCTGCGCGCGCGTGAACTCGCGCACGGAGTGCACGAACGTGGAGGCGATGTTGCCGGCGCCGAGGATGCCCCAGCGGATCGGCGGTGCGGTACGAGGGTCCTCGGTGCGAGCCATGGCGCCAACCTAGCGGCCGGGACGCGGACCCGTCCGGGTGACGGCCACCGGTCACCGCCGCCCGCATCGTGGTCGCCTGCCGGCCGCACCGACGGGCCGCCCGATCGCACCGCCACCGGGCGGCGCACCGCCCCCGCGCGGTGGCGACGCGTCACGACCACGCGTCGTCCCTCCCCCACGACGGCGGCGCGGTGACCCCGTCATCGGACGCGTTCCGAACGCGGTCGCGCGTGCGATCACGGGGCCACCCGCGCCAGTGCCCACCCTGCGAACACCGTGACGCAGACGCAGCCCGCGAGCGGACGCACTCCGGCCGCAGACCCCCATCTCGTAGCCCGGGACGGGCGCGCGGTGAGCCCGTCGTCGGACGCGCACCGAGCGTGTTCGCGCGTGCGATAACGGGGTCGCCCGCGCCGGTGCCCGCCATGCGGACGTCGCGACGGCGCCCGATGCCCGCGTCACGTCGGCCGCACGTGTCACGTCAGCAGCCGACGCACCTCCGTCGCCACCCGTCCGGCGCGCACGTCGGGCGCCGTGAACCTGAGCAGCAGCGCACCCGTCGTCGCGATGCGGTTCTGGCGGCGGCGGTCCTCGAAGACGGCGGCGGGCGTGCCGTGCGGGCCGGCGCCGTCGACCTCCACCACGAGCAGCCGGCCGTCCCGGAGGTGCCAGCCGAGGTCGCCGTGCGCCACCACGTCGCCTGCCCCGTCCCGCACCGCGACCTGCAGGTCGTGGGGCGGCACGCCCGCGTCGCGGCACTGCAGCCGAGCCCACGTCTCCAGCGGCGACTGCGCCCGCCCGTCCGCGAGGTCCCACCACGCCGCCGTGCGCGCGGCCCCGCGACGCCCCCGCACCGCCGCGCGGACGGCGGCGAGCTCGTCCTCGCGCACCAGCCGGCGGTGCAGCGCGGAGTCGAGCACGGCGACCGCGTGGTCCCGGGGCAGCTCGCAGACCGCCTGCGCCAGCGCCACGGTCGGGGCGACGAGGTGCGCGCCGGCCCGCTGCCACGGGCTCTCACCGGGCTCCCCGGCGCGGACGACCACGCCGCCACGGGGCCGACGGTGCTGGCCCCGGGGAGCGCGACCTCCGGTCGGACCTGCGCGGGCAGGCCCTCGACGTCGTACAGCGCGAGCGCGCACTGCCCCACGGCGACCGCGCGCTCGACCCCGACCGCGAGCAGCGCGAGCCAGGCGGCGCGCCGACGCCCGTGCGCGGGACCGCGCTCGAGAGCGGGGAACGGGGCGCCGGCGAGGGCGGTGGCCGCGTCGTCGACCCCGCGGAGGACCTGTACCAGCACACCGGCGCGGCGCAGGCGGCGACGCCGGTCGGACCCGACGCCCGCCGCGTCGCACTGCGCAGCCGACAGCAGACCCTCCTGACGCCGGGCGAGGCCGAGGAGCGCAGCGGGCAGGGGCGTGGGTGGACGCACGGGGGGACCCCAGCACGCCGGGACCCCACCGTCGACGGACACCGCGGCGACACGGGGACGCCGACCGTGCGCGACGGCCTGTGGGCGGGTCACCGCGCCTGCCGGGGCGCCGGCGCTGCCGCTCCCCCCACGACAGCCGCACCGTCTCGTCCGTCGGGACGCGCCTGCGGTGACCCCGTGATCGCACGCTCCGACGCGCGTGAGGCGCGTGCGATCACGGGGTCGTCGTCATCCGCGTCTCGTCGGTCGGGACGTGCCCTCCGGTGACCTCGTGATCAGACGCTCCGACGCGCGTGGGGCGCGTGCGATCACGGGGTCGCCGTCACCTCGTCCCGCCCGTCGGACCGCGCGCTCGAGTGCGACGCGGTGCACGTGGCGCGCCCCGGCGAGGACGTCCTCCCACGCCGACGCGTCGTCGCCCCCCTCATACGTCACGATCACCGCCCGTCGCCGCGCCCGCCCGTGCCGCCGCCGCGAGACGGCCCGCCACCTGCTCCAGCGTCGTCACCAGCTCGGGCGGCGAGACGACCGTGAACCCCGTGCCGACCAGCCCGAGCGCGGTCACCGCCCACAGCAGGTCGTCGACGTCGAGGCGGACGCGGCAGCGCCCGTCGGGCTCGTCCTCGGCCGACAGCCACCACGGGACGCGCCGGCGCACCACGGACGCGGGCGCGTCCACCACCGCCTCCACCCGTCGGCGCTCAGGACCGCCGCTGACGCGTTCGCGCACCCAGGCGGCGACGTCGTCGGCGGGCAGCGGACGCGGCGCGAACGGGCGCCCGGTCCCGCGCGGGACGTCCAGGCGGTCGAGGCGGAACACGCGCCAGTCGGTGCGGTCCACGTCCCAGGCGACGAGGTACCAGGCGGAGCCGAGCGGCACGAGCCGGTACGGGTCGACCGTGCGGTCGGTGCGGGCGCCGTCCGCGGCGGTGTACGCGAACGCGAGCCGCTCGCCGTCGCGGCAGGCCAGGGCGACGGCCGTGAGCACGTCCGCGGTCGCACCCGCGCCGCCAGGACCGGCGCCCCACGTCCCGGGCACCGTGACGGACCGCAGCGCGTCGACCCGCCGTCGCAGCCGGGCCGGCATCACGGGCACGACCTTCGCGAGCGCGCGCACGGACGGCTCCGCGAGGTCCGTCACCCCCGTGGACGCGGCCGCACCGAGCCCGACCGCGAGCGCGACCGCCTCCTCGTCGTCCAGCACGAGCGGCGGCAGCGCGGCACCCGGGGCGAGCGCGTACCCGCCCGCGACGCCCGGCCGCGCCTCGACCGGGTAGCCGAGCTCGCGCAGCCGGTCGACGTCGCGGCGCAGCGTGCGCAGGGAGACGCCGAGCCGGTCGGCGAGGTCCCCTCCCGACCAGTGCCGCCGCTGCTGGAGCAGCGACAGCAGGCGCAGCGTCCGTGAGCTCGTCACTGCCATGGGGACCAGTCTGCGCGCCATCGCGGCCAGGAACTGGCACCGATCGTCCCTACGGTCGCACCGACCCCGACGGCCACGGCCGTCCGACCCCGAGGAGACACCCATGTCCGTCACCACGACCACGCACCTGAACTTCCGCGGCGACGCCCGCGCCGCCCTCGCGCTGTACGCGGAGGTGTTCGGCGGGGACGTCACCGTCGTCACGTACGCCGACGCGCACGCGGTGCAGGACCCCGCCGAGGCCGACCACGTGATGTGGGGGCAGGTCGTCTCGCCGGACGGCTTCCACGTCATGGCGTACGACGTGCCGGGCCGGCTGCCCTACGAGCGCGGCACCAACGCCTTCTTCGTGTCCGTCCGTGGCGACGACGCGGACGAGGTCACGCGCTACTGGCACGCACTCGCGGAGGGGGCGACGGTCGTGCAGGACCCCGCACCGGCGGGCTGGGCGCCGCTGTACGGGATGCTCGTCGACCGCTTCGGCGTGACGTGGGTGCTCGACGTCGCGGTCACCCACGGGGGCTGAGCGCGACGACGGCCGCGCACCCCGGACCCCCGGTGCGCGCGGCCGTCGTGCGCCGCCTCAGGTCGTCGGCAGCCAGACCCGCATCGTGCTCGGCCCCCGGTTCGCCCAGTCGTGGTACGGGGTGAGCACGAGGTCGAGCGGCTCGTCGGCGGGTGCCGGCGACGCGTCGTCGTACGGCCACGGCCGCTCGACGACGGCGACCCGGGCACCGCGCGCGACCGCACCGGGTCCGGCGGGCTCGACGGGCGCCGTGGGGTCGATCCGTACCTCGTCGACCTGCAGGCCCTCGGGCAGGTCGGTCGACTCGACGCAGAGCACGACGGGTCCGCGCTCCACCGCGACCGTGCCGCGCACGGCGTCGACGCGGTCGTCGGCGGCGACGACCCGCGGCCCGACCGGCAGCGTCAGACGCACCTCGTCACCGGCGGCGAAGGTCCGTCGCACCCGGGCGACCGGCCCGTCCACCCGCGTCCCGTCGAGCGTCGCCGCCCCCACGGCCCACGCCGGCACGCGCAGCGCGATCTCGGCCTCGCCCTCCGGCGCCGTCGTCACGCGCACGACGACGTCCCCCTCGACGGGGTAGCCGGTGGCCACCTCCACCCCGATCCGCCGCCCGTCGCCGAGCGCGGTGTCGATGGTGCACGGCGCGTACTGGTGGACCTGCAGCCCGTCGTCGCTCACCGTCGCGACGTACGCGCCGAGGGTGGCGAACGTGCGCGCCACGTTGGTCGGGCAGCACGACACCTCGAACCACGGCGCCCGCAGCCGTGACAGGGCCCGCGCGCTCACCTCGTCGGGGTCCGCCGCCTCGCCCGCCACGCGCTTGTGCAGCGGGTTCGTGTAGAAGAACGCGCGCCCGTCGGCGGCGGGCGACGTCGCGACGACGTTGTAGAGCGTGCGCTCGACGACGTCGCCCCACGCGAGGTCGCCGGTGGCGAGCGCGAGCCGCCACGCGACCATGACGGACGCGACGCCCGCGCAGGTCTCGCTGTACGCGCGGTCGGGCGGCAGCTCGAAGTCCTCGCCGAACGCCTCGTCCTGGTGGTGCGAGCCCATGCCGCCGGTCACGTAGGTCCGCCGCGCGAGCGTGCGCTCGTACTGGCGCACCACGGCCGCGAACAGCTCGTCGTCCCCCGTCTCCACGGCCACGTCCAGCGCCCCGGCGGCCAGGTACAGCGCGCGCACGGCGTGGCCCCGCAGCACGGTGGCCTCCCGCACCGGGACGTCGTCCTGGTAGTACTCGCGCCCGAACTCGATGTCCGGCAGGGTGCCGCGCCCGCGCCGCTCGACGAACAGCCGCGCCTGGTCGAGGTAGCGCCGCTCCCCCGTCGCGCGCGCCAGCTCGACGAGCGCGACCTCGATCTCCGGGTGCCCGCACACGCCGTCGCGGCCGTCGGGCCCGAACTCGGCGCACACGTGGTCGGCCGCGCGCCGGGCGACCGCCACGAGCTCGTCGTCGTGGCCGGTGCGCAGCCGGGCGACGGCGGCCTGGATCAGGTGCCCCACGCAGTACAGCTCGTGGCCCCACGCGAGGTCCGAGTACCGCGGCGGCTGCCCCGGTCGGCCGAAGTGGGTGTTGAGGTACCCGTCCGGCTCCTGCACCTGCGCGATGAGCGCGGTCAGCTCGGCGATGCGCGCCTCCAGCGCGGGGTCGCCGGTGCGGCCGACCTCCCACGCCATCGCCTCGATCATCTTGTACACGTCGGAGTCGGCGAACTCGCGGCCCGTGCGGTGCTCGAGCGTCCCGTCGAGCGCGCGCTGGAAGTTGCCCACCCAGCCGACGCGCGTCTCCCAGTGGTCGCAGTGCGGGATCGACGCCGTGCCGTTGACGTGCTGGCGCTCGCCCCAGAACCCGCCGGTGATCCGGACCTCGTCGAGGCCCAGGGGCCGCAGCGCACCGGTCGACGGGGCCACCGGGGCGATCGGTGCCGTCTGACGTCCCACCATGGTGCTCATCCCTTCAGGGCCCCGGACATGAAGCCGTTGACGTAGTGCCGTTGCAGTGCGAGGAACAGCACGACGCACGGGATCGTCAGGACGACGACCCCCGCCTGCGTCGCGCCGTAGTCGATGACGCCCATGACCTGCTGGCGCAGGTTCACCAGGGCGAGCGGCAGGGGCTGGTCGTCCCCGCCGACGAGGAACAGCGGGACCATGAAGTCGTTCCACGCGGCGAGGAACGCGAACAGGCCCACGGTGATGAGGCCGGGCTTGACGGCGAACAGCAGGATCCGGCGCAGCGCGGTGAACGTGCCGCACCCGTCGACGAGCGCGGCCTCCTCGATCTCCTTCGGGACGGCCTCGAACGAGATGCGCATCATGAACATCGCGAACGGCAGCTGGAACACCGCGAGGACGATGCCGACGCCCACCAGCGAGTTCCCCAGCCCGAGCTGCTTGAGCCAGATCATCAGCGGGATCAGCAGCGTCGCGTACGGGACCATGAGGATCGACAGCGTCAGCAGGAACAGCGCGTCCTTCCCGGGGAACCGGAACCGCGCGAACGCGTAGCCGCCGAGCGTCGAGACGACGATCGTCAGGACGACCGCGACCGCGGAGATGACGAGCGAGTTGGCGAGGTAGTGCGGCAGGCCGGCCTGGTAGGTGGCGAGCGTCGCGTAGTTGCCGAACCCGAAGCCGTCGACCTGCGCGGACCCGGGCTGCGGGGACACCGAGCTGATCGCGGTCCAGATCAGCGGGTAGAGGAACAGGACGGCGAGGCCGCCCGTGAGGACGTAGAACGGCGTGCGCGAGAGCGCGCGGAACGACTGCACGGTGCCCCCTCAGTCCGCCGACGAGCCGCGCAGGGCCCGCAGCTGGACGACGTTGACGGCGACGAGGGCCAGCAGCACGACCACCGACAGCGCGGCGGCCATGCCGAGGTCGCGCTTCGACTCGAACGCGAGGTTGTAGACCAGCTGGACGAGGGTCATCGTCGACCCGTCCGGCCCGCCCTTCGTCAGGATGTAGAACTGGTCGAACGCCAGCAGCGAGCCCGTGACGCACATGATCGTCGACAGGGCGAGCGACGGCCGCAGCAGCGGGACCGTGATGCGCGTGAACACCTGGAACGGCTTCGCGCCGTCCATGCGCGCGGCCTCGTAGACCTCGTGCGGGATGCCCTGCAGGCCCACGAGCAGCAGCAGCATGTAGAAGCCGGCGAACCGCCAGACGACCAGCAGCACCGTCCCCCACAGGGCGCCGTCGGCGCTGCCGAGCACCGACACCTGCCCCTCGGCGAACCCGAGCCGGTCCAGCAGCCCGGACACCGGCCCGACCTGGGGTGAGTACAGCGCGTAGAACAGCAGCGACGCCGACGCCAGGCCGAGTGCGGTCGGCAGCAGGAACGCCGTGCGCAGCAGGCCGCGCCAGCGCGTGGACTCCTGCACGAGCATCGCGAGGCCGAGGCCGAGCGCGATGAGCAGGAGCGTGGCGATCACCGTGTACTTCAGCGTGAAGCCCACGGCCGGCCAGAACATGCGGTGCTCGAGCACCGCGGTGAAGTTCTCCGGGAAGTTCGTGCCCTGGTTGCCGCCCAGCAGGTTCCAGTCGGAGCCGGACATGAGCAGCACGAGGCCGATCGGCACGACGAAGAAGACGAGGACGAGCGCGGCCGTGGGGCTCGCGTACGCCCAGCCGGCGAGCGCCCGGCGGTCGCGGCGACGGCGCTGCGGCCCGGGACCGGGCGCCGCCGTGGCGGACGACCCCGGGCGGGGTGTGGCGAGGGTGGTCATGGGGTCTCCTGCGGGCCGGGCCCGGGCGGGGCGCCGCGTCGTCACGGCGCCCCGCCGGGGCGTCGCCGGGCGTGGTCCTGCTGCGCGGTGCTGCGCCGCGCTACTGCGCGAGGATCTCGGTGATGGCCGCGTTGTCCTCGGCCACGGAGTCGGAGCCCTCGAAGACGGCGTTCCGGAAGAGCGTCACCCACGGGCTGCCCGAGGCGTTGAACGCCTCGGCGAAGTACGGGGCGACGGGGGTGCGACCTTCCTCGACGACCTTGTTCATCGTCAGGGCGATCGGGTCGGCGGACGCGTACTCGTTCTCGAGCAGCGAGATGCGGCCCGGCACGTCACCGGCCTTGGCGATCACCTCGAGCTGGGTCTCGTCGGACAGCATCCACGCGAGGAAGTTCCACGCCTGGGCGACGTTCTCCGAGTCCTTCGAGATGCCCATCGCGTCGCCGCCGAGGAACGTCGACTGCCCGCCGTCCACGCCCGGGATCGGCGTGACGCCGACGTCGATGCCCGCCTCGATCGCGGCCGCCACGGCCGTGTTCGGGTACTGCATGACGCCGACCTCGCCGTTGCTGAACGGCGCCGTCCAGGTCGCACCGGTCTCCTCGCGCGAGCCCGCACCGATCGCACCGGCCTCCTGCAGGCGGGCGTAGGTGGCGTAGACCTCCTGCGCGGCGTCGCCCGCCATGAGCGACTCGGTGCCGTCCTCGGACAGCACCTCCTCGCCGGACGCCCAGACGAACGGGAACCACGTGAACACGCCGCAGCCGCCGCAGTTGCCGCCGAAGTACGTCCCGGAGACGCCGGGCCTGCCCAGCGCCGCGACGGCCTTCGCGTGCTCCTCGAACTCGGCGAGCGTCGTCGGGCCCTGCTCGGGGTCGAGCCCGGCCTCCGCGTACAGCGCCTTGTTCCACACCATGACGGACAGGTCGATGACGAACGGGACGGTGTGCTGCGCGCCGTCGGAGCTGGTGCCCGCGTCGACGTGGCCCTGGGAGATGTCGTCGGCGAACTCGAGACCCTCGATGTTCTCGCTGATGTCCGTGAACAGGCCGTTCTCGACCCAGTACGGCAGGCGGACCACGTCCCCGGCGAGCAGGTCGGGCAGCTCGTCGTTCGTCGCCGCGCCGCCGACCTTCCCCTCCATGTCGTCGTTGGGGACGATCTCGAGCTGGACCTGGTTCTCGTGGCTCGCGTTGTACGCCTCGACGAGCTGACGGGCCTGCCGCTCGAGCGGGGCGCGCGTCCACATCGTGAGGGTGGTGCCGTCGTCGACGCCCTCGGGCCCGACCTCCTCGGCGGCGGCACCGCCACCGCCGTCGTCCGACCCCGAGCAGGCGGCCAGGCCGGTGACGGCCAGGCCGGCGGCCAGCAGGACGGCCGCACCGCGGCTCGCCCGCGACCGGGACAGGCGCTGCTTCATCTTCAGACTCCCTCGGACTTCGTCGTTGAAGTGGTGTCCGTGCCGTGCCGGAGCACGCCGACGGTTCTGCCCGCACCGCCGGAGGTCGCCGTTCCTGCATCGGAAGGAAACCCTTTTCGGGACGGTAGACCTGCGTCGATGCACGCGTCAAGGACTGCTGGTGCGCAACCTTTCCGGCTACGATCACGATGCGGTCACGGGCAGGGCGGCCCGGACGAGGGCGCGAGGATGGTGCACATGCAGGCGACGCCAGGGACCACCGGTCGGCGCGCGACCACGCTCGCCGACGTGGCGAAGCTCGCCGGCGTCTCCATCGGGACCGCCTCCAAGGCGCTCAACGGCCGGCAGCAGGTCCGCGCCGAGACGCGCGAGCGCGTCCTGTCCGCCGCCGAGCAGCTGAACTTCTCGCCCAACGTGCTGGCCCGCCACCTGCTGAGCGGACGCTCCGGCACGGTCGGCCTCGTCACGCACGACCTCGAGGGCCGGTTCTCCATCCCGACGCTCATGGGCGCCGAGGACGCGGCGGGCACCGGCAAGATGTCCGTGATGCTCACCGACGCCCGCGGCGACGCGCTGCGCGAGCAGTACCACGTGCAGGCCCTGCTGGGCCGGCGGGTCGACGGCCTCATCGTCGTGGGCGCACGCCCCGACCCGCGGCCGTCCCTCGGGACGCTGCCCGTCCCCGTCGTCTACGCGTACGCGCCGTCCCAGGACCCGCGGGACATGTCGATCGTCAGCGACAACGTCGGCGGCGGACGGCTCGCGGCGGAGCACCTCGTCGCGTGCGGGCGCGAGCGCATCGCCGTCGTGACGGGCGACCCGACCTACGGCGCCGCGCGCGACCGCGTCGCCGGCGTGACGGCCGTGCTGACGTCCGCCGGGCTGCAGCTCGTCGGCGGGCAGGCGCTGTACGGCACCTGGAGCGAGGAGTGGGGCCGCACCGCCGCCGCGCTGCTGCTCGCGCAGCACCCCGACCTCGACGCCATCGCGTGCGGCAGCGACCAGATCGCCCGCGGCGTGCTCGACGCGCTGCGCGAGTCCGGCCGGCGCGTCCCGGAGGACGTCGCGGTCACGGGCCACGACAACTGGGAGGTCCTCGCGCTCAACGCCCGGCCCCCGCTGACCAGCGTCGACCTGAACCTCGAGGAGCTGGGACGACGCGCGGCCGCGCGGCTGTTCGCGGCGATCGAGGGCGAGCCGGCCAGCGGCGTCGACCAGGTGGACTGCCGGCTGGTCCCCCGCGGCTCGACCGGTCCGCGCGCGTCCTGACCGGCCGCGAGGCCGCGGCCACGAGGGCCGCGGCCGCCGCACCGGGCGTCGGGCGTCAGCCCTTCGCCGCCGCCTTCTTCCGGGTGGTCGTCGTCTTGCGCGCCGCGCCCCGCTTCTTCGCCGGCCCCGCCGCCCGCTTCTCCGCGAGCAGCTCGACGGCCTGCTCGGGCGTGATCGACTCGGGCGTCACGTCCTTGGGCAGCGTGCGGTTCGTCTCGCCGTCCGTGACGTACGCGCCGAAGCGGCCGTCCTTCACGACGATCGGCTTGCCGCTCGTCGGGTCGGTGCCGAGCTCGCGCAGCGGGGGCGTCGCCGTCTGGCCGCGGCCGCGCTTGGGCTGCGCGTAGATCGCGAGCGCCTCCTCGAGCGTGACCGTGAAGAGCTGCTCCTCCGACGCGAGCGTCCGCGAGTCCGTGCCCTTCTTCAGGTACGGCCCGTAGCGGCCGTTCTGCGCGGTGATCTCGGCGCCCGACTCCGGGTCGACGCCGACCACGCGCGGCAGCGACATCAGCTTCAGCGCGTCCTCGAGCGTCACCGTGGCCAGCGACATCGACTTGAACAGCGACGCCGTCCGCGGCTTCGGCTGCGCCGCGAGCGCCTTCTTGCGGGCGGCCGCCGACAGGTTCGGGTCGAGCTCGGGCTCGGGCAGCACCTCGGTGACGTACGGGCCGTAGCGGCCGTTGCGCGCGACGATCTGCGTGCCGGTCGACGGGTCCGTGCCCAGCACCTTGTCACCGTCGGGCTGCGTCTCCAGCAGCTCGCGCGCCTTCGCCGGCGTGAGCTCGTCGGGTGCGAGGTCGTCGGGGACGGACGCGCGCCGCGGCTCGTCGTCCGGCCCCTCGCCCGGCACCTCGAGGTAGGGGCCGTAGCGGCCCACGCGCAGGACGACGCCGTCGCCGATGTCGATGGAGTTGACGTCGCGCGCGTCGATGTCGCCGAGGTTCTCGAGGATGCCGCGCAGGCCGCCGCGCTCCGGGGAGTCGGAGCGGTCGCCGAAGTAGAACTCCGTCAGCCAGTCGACGCGGTCCTTCTGCCCGGCGGCGATCGCGTCGAGGTCCTCCTCCATCTCGGCCGTGAACGAGTAGTCCACGAGCCGGTCGAAGTTCTCCTCAAGCAGGCGCGTGACCGCGAACGCGAGCCACGACGGCACGAGCGCCTGGCCGCGGTTCGTCACGTACCCGCGGTCCTGGATCACGCCGATCGTCGCGGCGTACGTCGACGGGCGGCCGATGCCGCGCTCCTCGAGCGCCTTGACCAGCGACGCCTCGGTGTAGCGCGGCGGCGGGGACGTGCGGTGCCCGTCGGCGGCGAGGTCGCTCGCCGTCAGCGGGTCACCCTCCGCCATGCGCGGCAGGCGGGCGTCCTTCTCGGAGCGCGCGCCGTCCTCGGACGCCTCGGCCTCGTCGTAGCGGCCGACGTCGCGGCCCTCCTCGTACGCGGCGAGGAACCCGCGGAACGTGATGACGGTGCCGGACGCGGAGAACACGGTCTCGACCGGCTCGGCACCCGCGGGCGTCGCCGTCGCGGCCAGGCGCACCGACGCCGTCTGACCGCGCGCGTCCGCCATCTGCGAGGCGACCGTGCGCTTCCAGATCAGCTCGTACAGCCGGAACTGGTCACCGGAGAGCTCGCGCGCCACCTGCGCGGGGGTGCGGAAGTGGTCGCCGGCAGGACGGATGGCCTCGTGCGCCTCCTGCGCGCCCTTCGCCTTGGAGGCGTACACGCGCGGCGCGTCCGGCACGTACTCGGCGCCGTACAGCTCGGCGGCCTGCCGGCGCGCGGCGTCCACCGCCTGCGTCGACAGCGTCGGCGAGTCCGTCCGCATGTAGGTGATGTAGCCGTTCTCGTACAGCGACTGCGCCGTGCGCATCGCCTGCCGCGAGCTCATCCGCAGCTTGCGGGACGCCTCCTGCTGGAGCGTCGACGTCGTGAACGGGGCGGCCGGGCGGCGCGTGTACGGCTTGGTCTCGAGCGAGCGGACCGTGAAGTCCGCGTCGGCGAGCCCGGCGACGAGCGCGTGCGCCCGCTCCTCGTCGAGGGCGACCGCGTCCCGCGTGCGCAGCTGCCCCCGGTCGTCGAAGTCGCGCCCGCTGGCCACGCGCTGCCCGCCGACACCCGTCAGGCGCGCGCTGAACCGCGGCTCGCCGGCGTCCTGCACGGCGAACGTCCCGACGACGTCCCAGTAGTCGGCGGCGACGAACGCCATGCGCTCGCGCTCGCGCTCCACCACGAGCCGGGTCGCGACGGACTGCACGCGCCCGGCCGACAGCCCCTGGCGGACCTTGCGCCACAGCACCGGGCTGACCTCGTACCCGTACAGCCGGTCGAGGATGCGCCGCGTCTCCTGCGCGTCGACGAGCCGCTCGTCGAGCTCGCGCGTGTTCTGCAGGGCCCGCGTGATCGCCTCGCGCGTGATCTCGTGGAAGACCATCCGCTTGACCGGCACCTTGGGCTTGAGCTCCGCGAGCAGGTGCCAGGCGATGGCCTCCCCCTCGCGGTCCTCGTCGGTGGCGAGGTAGAGCTCGTCGGACTCCTTGAGGAGCTTCTTGAGCTCGGCGACCTTCTTCTTCTTGTCCGCGTCGACGACGTAGTACGGCTGGAACCCGTGCTCGACGTCGACCGCGAACTTCCCGTACGGGCCCTTCTTCATCTCCGCCGGCAGCTCCGACGGCTGCGGCAGGTCCCGGATGTGGCCGACGGACGCCTCGACGTCGTAGCCCTCGCCGAGGTACCCGGCGATGGTGCGCGCCTTCGCGGGTGACTCGACGATGACGAGCTTGCGCCCTGCTGACATCTGACCGGCCTTCCGTGCCGTACGGGTGGGGCGAGAGGGGTGGAGGGGGTGGGTTACCCGGGGGACTCTACGTCCCCGCGTCAAGCGCGTGCGGCGGCCGTCTCGTCCCGCGACCCCGCGGCGTGCCGCAGGACGAGCATGGCCGCGAAGGCCAGGCAGGACGCCGCGACGACGGCCGAGACGCCCCCGGCGTAGGCGGCCAGCTCGCCGCGTCCCGTCGGCACGTCCCCGCGCACCGCCCACGTCCGCGCGAGCAGCATCGCGGCGAACGCGCCGGTGCCGACGCCCGCCACGAGGAGCGCGACGATCGTCGCACGCGTGCGCCGCCACCAGCGGTCGCCGCCCGCCACGCGTGCCAGCGCCGCCGTGGTCGTCGAGGGCGCGGGGGTGAGCGCCATGGCACCGCACACGACCGCGACCCACGCGAGCACGACGAACGCCGCGGCGACGACGTCCGACGGGCGGTGCCACTGCCCGACGAGCGTCGAGACGCCCGTCGCCGCCGTGTAGCCCGCGCCGACGACCGCGGCCGCGGGACGCGCGCGCGGCGGCACGACCAGCAGCAGCGCCGCGGACACCGACGCCGCGACCGTCGTGTGGCCGCTCGGCAGGGTGTTGCCGTAGTCCGCGCCGACCCCGAGGTCGGGGCGGTCGAGCAGGCGCTTGACGGCCTGGGTCGTGAGGTTCGCGCCGCCGACGAGCACGGCGACCTGCACGGCCAGCGACCAGCGGCGGCGGACGACGGCGATGAGCACGGCCGCCAGCAGGACGCCCGCGACGAACCCGACGGAGACGACGTCGAGCACCGGCTCGGCCACGGTCCACAGCCGGCCCTGCCCGAACCGGGCGCCGTCGAGCGCGGCGTCCTCGACCCGCTGCCCCGCCCACGTGGCGACGAACAGCCGCCACAGGCCGCCGACGGCGAGTGCGGAGACCAGCGCGACGGCGACCGCCCACGCGACCACGACGGCGCGCGCGCGGCGGCGGCCGGACGGGGCGGGACCCGCGGCGGGCGCCGCAGCCCGGACGGGCGGGACGGACGGGCGCTCGTGCACGACGCACACCGTAGGACACCGGCGCGTCCGTCCGGGCGACGAGGGGCACGGTCCGCCGCCCCCGCTCAGCCTCCTCACAGGGCCAGCGCACCACCGGCACAGCGCGCCGGTACGGCGGACGCGTCCCGCGCGCCGCCCGTCAGCGCGGCGACGGGCCCCGCAGCGCCGCCGGCGGCACGGTGTCCGCCGCGGCGCCGTCGTCGGCGAGGTCGTCGACGCCGCCGAGGGCACGCGTGTGCCACTCCTCCAGCCGCCAGCGGCCGGGCGCCCCGACGAGCGTGACCGCACCCGTGTTGGACAGCTCCCGCGTCGCGGCCCCCTCCGGGCCCACGTCCGCGCAGCGGGCCGCCACCCACGCGCGGATCATCGCGCCGTGGCTGACGACGACCGCGGTGCGGGCGGCCGCCGCGACCTCCTCGACCACCGCGTCGAAGCGGGCGAGCGCGCGCGTGCCGTCCTCACCGCCGGGCACGCACGCGGCGAGGTCGCCCGTGCCCCAGCGCAGGACGGCCTCGAGGTAGGCCATGACGGACGCGTGGTCCGACGCCATCTCCAGCGTCCCCGCGGACACCTCGCGCAGACCGGCGCGCACCTGCACGTCGAGGCCGAGCGCGGCCGCGAGCGGGGCCGCCGTCTGCTGCGTGCGCACGAGGGTGGACGCGTACACCGCGTCGACACCCCGGCCCGCCAGCACGGGCACGAGCGCGTCCGCCTGCCGCCGCCCGAGCGGGGTCAGGTCGGCGCCGGGCTCGGCCGTGTCGAGGTGGTGACCGACGTTCGACGACGTCTGCCCGTGCCGGACGAGGAGGAGGCGCACCCGCCCATCCTGCCCCGCGTCCCCGCGGGAGCCCGGTGGGACGGCGTCAGAGCGGGAAGGCCGCGTACGCGTCGGCGACGTCCTCGACCGGGGCCGTGAGCCGCAGCACCGCCGTGCCGTTCTGCCACACGGCGACGCCGGTGCCGTCCCCGGCGTCGACCACCGTGTAGGTGCCGACGACCGCGCCGCCGGCCTGGACCTCGCCCGACGCGGGCAGGGCGGGCGCGTCGTCCGCCGTGGCGGACGGGCTCGTGGACGGACTCGCTGCGGGGCTCGCTGCCGGGCTCGGCGCCGCCGCCGGCAGCGTCGCGACCAGGGACGCGGCGTACGCGGCCGCCTCCTCCGGCGTCTCGAACTGCGCCGCGCGGACCGTCAGCGTCGCGGCGCCGCCGTCGGTGAACGTCTCCGTCCACGCCTCGAGCGCGCCCGCGGCGACCGGCTCGGGGTCCTCCTCGGAGGTGGCGAGCGCGTACTGCAGCACGGAGGCGGGCAGCGCGGTGGCGAAGGCCGTCGTGGCGGCACGGGCGGCGGGTGCGACCGTGGGGGTCGGGGACGGCAGGACGACCGTGGTCGCGGTCGCGGCGGGCGACTGCGCGCCGCCGCGCGAGAGGAGCACGCCGGTCACCACGCCGGCGACGACGAGGACGGCCGCGCCGACCGCGACGGGCAGGAGCCACGCGGGGCGGCGGGACGCGGTCTGCGGAGCGGGCGCCGGGGCGTCGCTCCCCGCGGCGCCGCCGGCCGGACCGGGAGCGCCGGCGTGAGCGGGTCCGCCGGCCGGACGGGGTCCGCCGGCCGGGCCCGACGGCTGCCCGGCGGGGCCTGGCGCGGCGCCCACGCCGGTCCGCTCGTCGGCTCCCAGGGGCCGCTCGGTCCCGGTCGTCCGGTGTCGCTCATCGGGCGGGCTCCCCCTCGTGTCGCTGTCCGGCGGCCGCCGGACCCCGGGCAGCCTACCGAGCGGTGTCGGTGGTCCCCCGTAGCGTGCGTCCCGTGAGCCCCACGACGACCCGGCGCGCCGACCGCGGCGCCGACGCCCGCCCCGCCTTCCGCTGCTCCGAGTGCGGGTGGGGCGCGTCCAAGTGGGTCGGGCGCTGCGGCGAGTGCCAGGCGTGGGGCACGGTCGCGGAGGACGTCGGCCCCGGCGGCGGCGCGCCCCGCACGGTCGCGGTCTCGCCCGCGCGCAACCCCGCGCGCCCCATCCACGAGATCGACGTGGAGGCGGCCACGGCGCGACCGACCGGCGTGGCCGAGCTGGACCGCGTCCTCGGCGGCGGCCTGGTGCCCGGCGCGGTCGTGCTGCTCGCCGGGGAGCCGGGCGTGGGCAAGTCGACCCTGCTGCTCGACGTGGCGGCGCGCACGGCGCGCGCGGGCCGGCGGGTCCTGTACGTCACGGGTGAGGAGTCGGCCGCGCAGGTGCGCCTGCGCGCGGGCCGGATCCGTGCGCTCGACCCCCACCTGCTGCTCGCGGACGAGACGGACCTGGCGACCGTGCTGGGGCACGTCGAGCAGGTCGACCCCGAGCTCCTGGTGCTCGACTCGGTGCAGACGGTGGCCTCGGCCCAGGTCGAGGGGACCGCGGGCGGCGTCGCCCAGGTCCGCGAGGTGACCGGTGCGCTCATCGCGGCCGCCAAGTCCCGCGGCATGCCCGTGGTGCTGGTCGGGCACGTGACGAAGGACGGGTCCGTGGCCGGGCCGCGCACGCTCGAGCACCTCGTGGACGTCGTGTGCCAGTTCGAGGGCGACCGGCACGCGCGGCTGCGGCTGCTGCGGGCCACCAAGAACCGCTTCGGGCCGAGCGACGAGGTGGGCTGCTTCGACCTGTCCGAGCACGGGATCGTGGGGCTCGCGGACCCCTCGGGCCTGTTCACGTCCCGGCTCGCCAGCGACGTGCCGGGCACGTGCCTGACCGTCACGCTCGAGGGCCGGCGACCGCTGGCGGCGGAGGTGCAGGCCCTTGTCGCGCCGAGCGTCGTGCCGAACCCGCGGCGCACGACGAGCGGCGTGGACGGCAGCCGGCTGGCCATGGTGCTCGCCGTGCTGCAGCGGCGCCTCGGCGCGCGGCTCGCCGACCAGGACGTGTACCTGTCGACCGTGGGCGGCGCGCGCGTCGTCGAGCCGGCCGCCGACCTCGCGCTCGCGCTCGCCGCCGTCAGCGCCCGCGAGAACGTGCCGGTGCACCCCGGCCTCGTCGCGGTGGGCGAGGTCGGGCTCGCCGGGGAGATCCGCCCGGTGTCCGGCGTGGGGCGCCGGCTCGCTGAGGCGGCCCGGCTCGGCTGCGCTCGCGCGGTGGTCCCGCTCGGCACGCTGGGCGAGGTCGCGGTCCCCGACGGGCTGCGCGTGCTCGAGGTCGCGGACCTCGCCGCCGCCGTCCTCGCGGGCCTGGCGCCCACCGACGGGGACCGGTCCGCAGACCGGTCCGACGACGACGCGTGACGACGGTCTCGGTCATCACGTCACGCCCCCGATACGATTCCGCCGTGCCGCACCAGACCCCGCAGGAGGACCTGCTCCGGTCCACCCTCGCCGCCGTCGCCCCCGGCTCGGAGCTGCGCGACGGCCTCGAGCGCATCCTGCGTGGCCGGACCGGCGCGCTGATCGTCCTCGGCATGGACGAGACCGTCGAGCAGCTGTGCTCCGGCGGCTTCGTGCTCGACGTCGAGTTCTCCGCCACGCGCCTGCGCGAGCTGGCCAAGATGGACGGCGCCGTGGTCATCGACCCCGTGCGCGGGCGCATCGTCCGCGCCGCCGTGCAGCTGCTGCCCGACCCCGGCATCGAGACGAGCGAGTCGGGCACCCGGCACCGCACGGCCGAGCGGGTCGCCAAGCAGACCGGTCTGCCCGTGATCTCGGTCTCCGCCTCGATGCACATCATCGCGCTGTGGGTCGGCAGCTCCCGGCACGTGCTGGAGGACTCGACGGCGATCCTCTCGCGCGCGAACCAGGCGCTCGCGACGCTCGAGCGCTACAAGGCCCGCCTCGACGAGGTCAGCGGCACCCTCTCGGCGCTGGAGATCGAGGACCTCGTCACGGTGCGCGACGTGTCCGCGGTCGTGCAGCGGCTCGAGATGGTCCGGCGCATCGCCGACGAGATCGCCGGCTACGTCGTCGAGCTCGGCAGCGACGGCCGCCTGCTCACCCTCCAGCTCGACGAGCTCGTCGGCGGCGTCGGCACCGAGCGCGAGCTCGTCATCCGCGACTACGTGGACACGGGTCGCCGCTCGGTGGAGTCCGTGCTCGACGAGCTCGCGCAGCTCGGCTCGACCGAGCTCATCGACATCGCGGCGATCGGCCGCGTGCTGGGCCTGCCCGGCGGCGGTGAGGCGCTCGACGCGGCCGTCGGGCCGCGCGGTCACCGCCTGCTGTCGAAGGTGCCCCGCCTGCCCGCACCGGTGGTGGACCGGCTGGTCGCGCACTTCGGCGGCCTGCAGAAGCTGCTCGCGGCGACGATCGAGGACCTCATGGCCGTCGACGGGGTCGGCGAGCAGCGCGCCCGCTCGATCCGCGAGGGCCTGTCGCGGCTCGCGGAGTCGAGCATCCTCGAGCGCTACGTCTGACCGACCACCGCGGGCGTGCCCCGGGGGTCAGCCGAGGCCGAACACCGCCGCGGCCGACGTCGCCCCGCCGACCGCGACCGTGGCGGAGTACGTGCCCTCCCCCGGCTCGGGCAGGCCGCCCGGGCAGCCCTCGGCGGACCGCACGCGCGGCCAGGTGAGCACCCGCTCGTCCACCTGACCACCGGCGAGCAGCAGCGTCAGCGGCTCCACCTCGGCAGGCAGGCAGTCCCGGCTCGACCAGATCCGGTCCGACCCCGACGTCACGAGCACCTCGCGGCTCGCGTCGTCGGCGTCGACGAGGCACGGCTCGTCGCCGGCGTTGGTGATGCTGACGGTGAACGTCGGCTCGACGTCCTCGGGGAAGGTCTCCGCGCCCGGCGTGATGGCGACGCCGAGCTGCGCCGGGGTGCACGGGGCCACACCGCCCTCGGGCTCCTGCTCGCCGGCGGGCTCCTCGGCGGCGGGCTCGTCCGCGGCGGGCTCCTCGGCGGCTCCGCCGGCCGCCGCACCGGCCGGGGCGCCGACGGGGACGTCGCGGCCGTGGGGGCCCCGTCGCCGCCGCGCCCGGCGAGCCACACGACGAGCAGCACGACGAGCAGCAGCGGCAGCCCCAGCACGACGAACCGCCGCACCCAGTACACGCGGGCGGGCAGGCGCTGCGGGACGTGCCGGTCGCTCATGGTTCCTCCGGTGGGCAGGTCGCCGCGGGTCGCCGCGGTGCGTCGTCCACCGTACGAGCCGCGGCCGTGCCGGGCCGCACGACGCGCCCACGCCCGGGCGGCGTGTCGGCGACGTCGGCGGCGTGCCGCACCATGGGCGCGTGCACGCGCCCGACGCCCCCGCCCCCGACGCGCTGCGGGCCCCCGTGCTCGCGTGGTTCGACGCGCACGCGCGGGACCTGCCGTGGCGCTCGGCGGACCGCACGCCGTGGGGCGTGCTCGTCAGCGAGGTGATGCTGCAGCAGACGCCGGTCGCGCGGGTGGAGCCTGCGTGGCGCGCGTGGATGGCGCGCTGGCCCGGCCCCGCGGACCTGGCGGCCGCCCCCACGGGGGACGTGCTGCGGGCGTGGGACCGGCTCGGCTACCCCCGCCGTGCGCTGCGCCTGCAGGAGTGCGCGCGAGCGGTCGTCGAGCGGCACGGCGGCGACCTGCCCGCCGACGAGGCCCAGCTGCGGGCGCTGCCCGGCGTCGGCGCGTACACGGCCGCGGCCGTGCTGGCGTTCGCGTTCGGGCGGCGGTCCGTGGTGCTCGACACGAACGTCCGCCGCGTGCTGGCGCGCACGGTCGCCGGCGAGGCGCTGCCCGCACCCGCGCAGACCGTGGCCGAGACACGGCTGGCGGCGTCCTACGTGCCGGACGACGACGCGACCGCCGCCCGCTGGGCCGCCGCGTCGATGGAGCTCGGCGCGCTCGTCTGCACCGCCCGCAGCCCGCGCTGCGACGCGTGCCCGGTGCGCGAGCTGTGCCGGTGGGTGGCCGCGGGACGTCCCGGCGACGTGCACGCGCACCGCCGCCGCACGCAGCCGTTCACCGGCACGGACCGGCAGGTGCGCGGGCGCGTCATGGCGCTGCTGCGCGAGGCCCTCGGCCCGGTGCCCGCGAGCGCGGTGGACGCGGTGTGGCCGGACGCGGCGCAGCTCGTCCGCTGCGTCGACGCGCTCGTCGCGGACGGCCTGGTGGTGCGGGTCCCGGCGGCCTCGGTCGACGACGCGCCGACGTACCGCCTGCCGCACTGACGCGTCTCAGCCGGCGGCGTCCTCCCCCGCGAGGTCGAGCAGCATGCGCGTGTTGCCGAGCGTGTTCGGCTTGACCCGGGCGAGGTCGAGGAACTCGGCGACGCCGTCGTCGTGCGAGCGCAGCAGCTCGGCGTACACCTCCTGCGCCACGGGCGTCCCGTCGATGGCCCGGAACCCGTGCCGGCGGAAGAAGTCGACCTCGAACGTCAGGCAGAAGACGCGGCGCAGCCCGAGCCCGCGCGCGCGGTCCACGAGCGTGTCGAGCAGGGCGTGGCCGACCGCGCGGCCGCGCCACCGCTCGTCCACCGCGAGCGTGCGGATCTCCGCGAGGTCCTCCCACATCACGTGCAGCGCACCGCACCCGACGACCTCGTCGCCGGCCTGCGCGACGACGAACTCCTGCACCGACTCGTAGTAGCCGACCCACTCCTTGGCCAGCAGGATCCGCTGCGCGGCGTAGGGCTCGACCAGGGCGCGGATCGCCCGGACGTCCGCGGGCAGGGCCGGCCGCACGACGACCTGGGGAGCGCTCACGTCCCCAACCTAGACAGTCCGGCGGCGCCGGTCCGCGCGGTGTCCGCCGGCGGCGGCGTCGACGAGGGCGGTCGCGGTGAGCTCGTCGACGACGAGGTCCGTGACGACCTCGGCCCGCAGCGCCGCGAGCAGCGGCGCAACCTTGTTGTCGCCGGCGACGACGCAGACCCGCCGGGGGATGCGCTGCAGCTCGTCGGGGCTGGGGCCGGTCGCACGTTCGTTCAGGGAGACGTCCTGCCAGGAGCCGTCGGCGCGCAGGAACACGGTGCAGACGTCGCCGACGACGCCCTCGTCGTGCAGGAGCCGCACGTCGGCGTCGTCGAGGTACCCCGCGGAGTACACGTGGGACGGCACGGCGCCCGCGACCGCGCCGGCGGAGAACACGGCGATGTCCGCACGTCGTTGCATGTCGAGCACGCGGCGCACCGACCGCTCGCGCCACATGGCGGCCTTGGTGTCGGGGTAGTCGAAGAACGCGGGCACGGAGAAGTGGTGCACGGCGGCACCGAAGGCGGAGCCGAAGGAGGAGATGAGGTCGCTCGCGTACTCCACGCCGGACGTGCGCATGTTCGCCGCCCCGTTGAGCTGCACGACCGCGGACCCGCGCGTGGGCTTGGGCGCGAGGTAGCGCGAGACCGCGGCGATCGTCGTCCCCCAGGCGACGCCCATGACCATGTCGGAGTCGAACCACGAGGCGAGCAGGCGCGCGGCGGTCATCGCGACCTGGTCGAGGCGCTCGACGGTGCCGGCGGAGTCAGGCACGGGGACGACGTACGTCTCGATGCCGAACGTCGACGCGATCGACCGGCCGAGGCCGGGTGCACGGGTGCTCGCGGGACGCAGCGTGATCTCGACGAGCCCGGTCTCGCGGGCCCGCTTGATGAGCCGCGAGACGGTCGAGCGCGACGTGCCGAGGTGCCGCGCGATGACCTCCATCTTGAGGTCCTGCAGGTAGTACATCGACGCTGCGCGCAGCACGTCCTGCTCCCGCTCCACGTACATCCAGCACCGCCCCCTGCGTGCGTCATGCGCGGGTCAACCGCTGCACGTTCGTGCAGTCCGGTTGCGCGTCCGTTCTGGACGTGATGACCATAGCCGCGACGAATCCGGCGAGCGAGGGGGCCGCTCGCGAGGGAGCCGACGAACGACCACGACGCCGCGCGACGGCTCCGGGGAGGACCCGCACATGAGAACCGCACCCCTGACGGTGCAGGCACGGCAGGACGCCCTCGAGGCGCTGCGGCGCACCTCGGAGCGCGACAGCGAGCTCGACGTGCTGGTGGTCGGCGGTGGTGTGACGGGTGCGGGCATCGCGCTCGACGCGGTCACACGCGGCCTGTCCACCGGCGTCGTGGAGGCCCAGGACTGGGCCAGCGGCACCTCCAGCCGCTCGAGCAAGCTCGTCCACGGCGGGCTGCGCTACCTGCAGATGCTCGACTTCCACCTCGTGCGCGAGGCGCTGACCGAGCGCGACCTGCTCATCACGCGCCTGGCCCCGCACCTCGTGAAGCCCGTGAGCTTCCTGTACCCGCTGGAGAACCGGGTCTGGGAGCGCGCGTACGTGGGCGCGGGCGTCGCGCTGTACGACACGCTCGCGTCCGTCTCCGGCGGGCGCCGCGCCATGCCGATCCACCGGCACCTGACCCGCAAGGGCATGGAGCGCCTGTTCCCCGACCTGCGGCACGACGCCGCCGTGGGCGCGGTCCGGTACTGGGACGCGAGCGTCGACGACGCGCGGCTGGTCGAGACGCTGGTCCGCACGGCCGTCTCGTACGGGGCGCACGCCGCCTCGCGCACCCAGCTCGTGCGCCTGCACACCACCAGCGGCGGCGCGGTCACGGGTGCCGAGCTGGTCGACCTGGAGACGGGCGAGCACCTCGACGTCCGCGCGCGCAACGTCATCAACGCCACCGGCGTGTGGACGGAGAAGACGGAGGCCCTCGCCGAGACCGAGGGCGGGCTGCGCGTGCTCGCGTCGAAGGGCATCCACATCGTGGTGCCGCGCTCGCGCATCGAGGGCAACACGGGGCTGATCCTGCAGACCGAGAAGTCGGTCCTGTTCATCATCCCGTGGTCCCGCTACTGGGTGATCGGCACGACGGACACCCCGTACGAGCAGGACCTCGTGCACCCCGTCGCGACGAGCGCCGACATCGACTACGTCATCGAGCACGCGAACCAGGTGCTGGCACGGCCGATCTCGCGCGAGGACGTCATCGGCACGTGGGCCGGCCTGCGTCCCCTGCTGCAGCCGGGGACGAAGGAGGGCACCTCGTCGGCGAAGGTGTCGCGCGAGCACACCGTCGCCTCCCCCACCCCCGGCCTGACGGTCATCGCCGGCGGCAAGCTCACCACCTACCGGGTCATGGCGAAGGACGCCGTCGACTTCGCGATCGGCTCGCGCGCCACGACGCTGCCGTCGATCACGGACGACGTGCCGCTCGTCGGCGCGGAGGGGCTGCGCGTCGTGCAGCGCCAGGCCCGCGCGATCGCGGCGCGCTACGGCTGGGACCGCCCGCGCATGGACCACCTGCTGCACCGGTACGGGTCCCTGATCCACGAGCTCACGGACATGATCGACGAGCGTCCCGAGCTGGCGGAGCCGCTGCGCAACGCCCCCGCGTACATCGGGGCGGAGGTCCTGTACGCGGTCACGCACGAGGGTGCGCTGCACCTCGACGACGTCCTCATGCACCGCACGCGGCTCAACTACGAGCAGGCGGACAAGGGCGTCGGCGCGCTGGAGGAGATCGCGGACCTCATCGGTCCCGTCCTCGGCTGGGACGACGCGACGCGCGAGCGCGAGATCGCGGCGTACCGCGCGCGTGCGGAGGCGGAGGACGCCGCCGCCGCCGAGCCGGACGACGAGTCCGCCGAGCGCGCACGGCTCGCCGCGCAGGACATCACGCCGCTCCTGCCGATCGGGGGCGAGGTCGACCCGGGCACGAAGCCGGGCTCCCCCTCCGGACGGGGCACCGCCGCGCCGTACGGCACCTGACGTCCGGCCCGCCGGGGACCGGGCAGCACCCGGTCCCCGGCGGGTCGGCACCGCACCACCTTCGTCACCCGCGGCACCGCCGCACGCAGGGGGCCCGGGGCACGCCGCAGGGCGTGACCCGCACGCGACAACGACGTCACAGAGAGAGGTCTGCCAGTGGAGACAGTCGAGTACACGATGGCGGAGGCGTTCGTCTCCGAGATCATCGGGACGGGGATGCTCCTCCTGCTCGGTGCCGGTGTGGTCGCGAACGTGATCCTGCCGCGCACGAAGGGCTTCGGCGGGGGCTGGCTGCTGATCAACTTCGGGTGGGGCCTCGCGGTGTTCGCGGGCGTCTTCGCCGCGTTCAAGTCGGGCGCGCACCTGAACCCCGCGGTGACCGCCGGCCTGTGGACCAGCGGGGCGGAGGAGTTCGCGCCGGGGGTCGAGGCGAACGCGGGGAACGCGCTGCTGTACGTCGTGGCCCAGCTGATCGGTGCGTTCCTCGGCGCCACCCTCGCCTTCCTCGCGTACAAGAAGCACTTCGACATGGACGCGGACCCGGCGGTGAAGCTGGGCGTGTTCTCCACCGGCCCCGAGCTGCGGTCGTACTCCTGGAACTTCGTCACCGAGGTCCTCGGCACGTTCGTGCTCGTGTTCATCGTCCTGGCGTTCGGCAGCACGCCGTCCGAGCTCGGCCCGCTGGCCGTCGCGCTCCTCGTGGTCGGCATCGGCGCCAGCCTCGGCGGCCCCACGGGCTACGCCATCAACCCGGCCCGTGACCTCGGCCCGCGCATCGCGCACGCCGTGCTGCCGATCCGCGGCAAGGGCAGCAGCGACTGGTCCTACGCGTGGGTGCCGGTCGCCGGCCCCCTGGTCGGCGGCGTCCTCGCCGGCCTGGTCGCGCAGGCCTACATCGGCTGACGCAGCCCGCCCACCGACTCCCCCGACGACGCCCCTCAGGAGGGACCCCGCATGTCCGAGCAGTACGTCATCGCCATCGACCAGGGCACGACGAGCACGCGCGCGATCGTCTTCGACCACTCCGGCCAGATCGTCTCCAGCGGCCAGAAGGAGCACGAGCAGATCTTCCCGAGGGCCGGGTGGGTCGAGCACGACGCGGCGGAGATCTGGACCAACACCCGCGAGGTCGTCGCCCTCGCGCTCACCCGCGCCAACCTCACCTACCGCGACATCGCCGCCGTCGGCATCACGAACCAGCGCGAGACCGCGGTCGTGTGGGACCGCGAGACCGGGCAGCCCGTCTACAACGCGATCGTCTGGCAGGACACCCGGACGCAGAAGATCTGCGACGAGCTGGCCGCGCTCGGCGGCGGTGCCGAGCGGTACAAGGACCGCGTCGGCCTGCCGCTGGCCACGTACTTCTCCGGCCCGAAGATCCGCTGGATCCTCGACAACGTCGAGGGCGCGCGGGAGAAGGCGGAGGCGGGCCGGCTCGCGTTCGGCAACACCGACGCGTGGCTGCTGTGGAACATGACGGGCGGCACCGACGGCGGCGTGCACGTCACGGACGTGACGAACGCGTCGCGGACGATGCTCATGAACGTCGACTCGCTCACCTGGAACGAGGAGATCGCCGCCGAGATGGGGATCCCCGTCTCGATGCTGCCGGAGATCCGCTCGTCGTCCGAGGTGTACGGGACCGGCCGCCAGGGCGGCATGGTGCCGGGCGTGCCGATCGCGGGCATCCTCGGCGACCAGCAGGCCGCGACGTTCGGCCAGGCGTGCTTCGACGTCGGCAACGCGAAGAACACGTACGGCACCGGCAACTTCATGCTCATCAACACCGGCACGCAGCCGGTGCCGAGCAAGAACGGCCTGCTCACCACGGTCGCGTACAAGATCGGCGACCGGGACGCGGTGTACGCGCTCGAGGGGTCGATCGCCGTGACGGGGTCGCTCGTGCAGTGGCTGCGCGACAACCTGGGCATCATCTCGTCGGCCCCGGAGATCGAGCGGCTCGCCTCGACGGTCGAGGACAACGGCGGCGCGTACTTCGTCCCCGCGTTCTCGGGCCTGTTCGCGCCGTACTGGCGCTCCGACGCCCGCGGCGCGCTGGTCGGCCTGACGCGGTACGTGAACAAGGGGCACATCGCCCGGGCGGCCCTGGAGGCGACGGCGTTCCAGACCCGCGAGGTGCTCGACGCCATGAACGCGGACTCCGGCGTCGACCTCACCGAGCTCAAGGTGGACGGCGGCATGGTCGCGAACGACGCGCTCATGCAGTTCCAGGCGGACATCCTCGGCGTGCCGGTGATCCGGCCGAAGGTCGCGGAGACGACCGCGCTCGGCGCCGCGTACGCGGCCGGCATCGCCGTGGGCTTCTGGTCCGGCGAGCAGGACGTCGTGGACAACTGGGCCGAGGACAAGCGGTGGGAGCCGTCGATGGACGCCGACGAGCGCGACCGTCAATACCGCCTGTGGAAGAAGGCGGTCACCCGCACGTTCGACTGGGTCGACGACGACGTGCGCTGAGGACGGGTGAGCGCGGCGTCGAGAGGGGACGCCGCGACCACCGGGTGGCGAGGGCCGGGTGCGGGGAGGCGCCCGGCCCTCGCCGTGCCCCGGCCGGTGCCCCTCGCACACCGAGGCTCCACACCGCTCCCGCCGGCCGAACGCGCACCGGCCCGGGGAGAAGACGTCTCCCGCGCGTGTACGCACGGGGTGCGCACAGGCGTACGCACGGCTGGCGGCGGGGGGCACACCACCGGTAGCAGCGCGCGCCCCATGGACGCGTCGGGGAGTCCGACGACACGCCCCTCGCCGCAGTCCGCAGGCCCTCGCCACCCGTGCGCACGCTCGTCCGCACGCCGTGCGCACACGCTCGGACGAGGTGCCCCACCCTCGCGGGCAGACGGCACGGGGCCCGTGTCGTGATCTCGGACTGCTCCGGAGCGCAGCGCGAGCACGGCGCCGGCACCACCCGGGGCGGCGGTCGCCGTGCTGGGGACGCAACGAGCCGCCTGGCGGGCTGGGGACGGGCGCGAGGCGGGCTGGGGACGGGCGCGAGGCGAGCTGGGGACGGGCGCCGACGGCGCACGGCGGCCGTCCGTACGGTGCGGGCATGAGCTGGGACGAGGTGTTCGGGCCGCGCACCGCCCGCCTGCACATGCGGTTGACCGAGGACGGCCTGGCGCTGCTGCGGCAGGCCGCACGGCTGCGGGAGCAGGACCTCACCTCGTTCGTGCTCGGGCCCGCGCTCGACGCGGCACGCGAGGTCGTGCGGCGCGACCAGCAGGCGCGGCTGCAGATGGCCACCATCGCCCGGGACCCCCTGCGGTACGTGCGCGACCCCCGGCTGCCGGAGGATCCCGGCCTCGCCGCCCTCGTCCTCGCCTAGGAGCAGGACCCCGAGGGGCTCGCGGCGCTCGACCGGGACGAGGGCTGACGTGCGCCCACCGGGGACGCCGACGCGGATGCCGGGTGCGGGTGCGGGCCCGGCGGGAGGACCGCAGCATGGAACGGCACCGACCGACGACCACGAGGGGTGACACGCATGGGCATCGACGACCTCAAGGGCAAGGCGTCCGACGCGATGCAGGGCGAGAAGGGCGAGCAGGCGAGCGACGCCGCGCTCGAGAAGGGCTCCGACGCCGCGTCGTCCGCCACCGGCGGCAAGCACGACGAGCAGATCGACAAGGCGCAGTCGGCCGCCGACAAGAAGGTCGGCGACCAGTGAGCCGGCCGGGCGGGGCCGGGCGTCACGTCCGCCCCGCCCGGGTCGCGGTGGCACCAGGACGGCACGGACGAGAAGGAGCGGCATGAGCAGGGACGTGACGGGCACGGGCGCGACGGAGCAGGACCCGGCGGAGACCGAGGGGGCCGGGCCGGGCGCCACGCTGGCGGCCGAGCTGGACGACACCGACGGCGGGGCGGAGAACCCGCAGGGCCCCAAGGGCGACGACACGACCTTCGACAGGTCGGGCTCCCCGATCCCGCCCGAGGGCGGGGGCCGGCGCGACCAGCAGGGCGACGACCCGGAGGTGGCGCCCGACCAGTCGGTCGGTGACGCATGAGCGCGCAGCCCGACGCCACCGAGGGCGCACGCCCGCGGCGCGTCCTTGTCACCGGCTCGGACTCGGGCATCGGCAAGGCCACCGCGGTCGCGCTCGCGGACGGCGCCGAGCACGTGACGATCACGTGGCACGAGGACGAGGCGGGCGCGCGGTCCACCGCCGAGGAGGTCGAGGCGGCCGGTGCGCAGGCGCACGTGGTGTACCTCGACCTCGGCGACCCGCAGGCGGCCGCACCCGTGGTGGACGAGGCGATCCGGGCGATGGGCGGGGTCGACGCGGCGGTGCTGAACGCGGGCACGGGCACCTCCACGCTGCTGCTGGACACGACGTTCGAGGACTGGCGGCACGTGCTGTCCGTCGACCTCGACGGCGCGTTCGTCTGCCTGCAGGCCGCGGCGCGGCACATGGTCGAGCAGGGCACGGGCGGACGGGTCGTCGCGATCACGAGCGTGCACGAGCACGCGCCCCGCGTCGGCTCGGGCGCGTACTGCGCCGCCAAGGGCGGTCTGGGGCTGCTCGTGCAGGTGGCGGCCCTCGAGCTCGCCGAGCACGGCATCACGGTCAACGCGGTCGCGCCCGGCGAGATCGCGACGCCCATGACGGGCCAGGAGGACGAGACGCCCCTGGAGGGCAAGCACCGGCCGGGCATCCCCGTGGCGCGTCCGGGCGACGCGCGCGAGATCGCCGCGGTCGTCCGCTTCCTGTGCGGCCCCGAGGCGGGGTACGTCACCGGGGCGTCCTGGCCGGTGGACGGCGGGATGCTGCGGATGGGCCCGATGGCCGGCTCGCACATGACGTCGGACGACTGGCGCCGCCCCTGACCACTCCCCCGCGGGCAGGACGCACGGCCGTTGCCGGCGCCGGGGCTGTCCCCCGGCGCCGGTAGCGTTCCGTCCCGTGCGGGTGGCTTCCTGGAACATCAACTCGGTGCGGGCGCGGTGCGAGCGCGCGGTCGCCTTCCTCGAGCGGTCGGGCGTGGACGTGCTCGCGCTGCAGGAGACGAAGGTCAAGGACGAGGCGTTCCCGCGGGAGCCGTTCGAGGCCCTCGGGTACGAGGTCGCCACGCACGGGTACTCGCAGTGGAACGGCCTGGCGATCGTCTCGCGCGTGGGGATCGCCGACGTCGAGACGTCCTTCCCCGGGCAGCCCGCGTGGGGCGACCCGCCCGTGGTCGAGGCGCGCGCGCTGGGCGCGACCTGCGGCGGCGTGCGGGTGTGGAGCCTGTACGTGCCGAACGGCCGCGAGATCGGCGACCCGCACTACACGTACAAGCTCGAGTGGCTCGCGGCCCTGCGCGACGCGGCGCAGAAGTGGCTCGTCGACGACCCGGCCGCGCAGACCGCGCTCGTCGGCGACTGGAACATCGCCCCGCTCGACACCGACGTGTGGGACATCGAGCGGTTCGCCGGCCGCACGCACGTGACGCCCGCCGAACGTGACGCGTTCCGCGCGTTCGCCGAGGCCGGGTGGACCGAGGTCACCCGCACGCACGTGCCCGCCGAGCACACGTACACGTACTGGGACTACCAGCAGCTGCGCTTCCCGCGGAACGAGGGCATGCGGATCGACCACGCGATCACGACCCCCGCGCTCGCCGCGCGGGTCACGGACGTGACGTTCGTGCGCGACGAGCGCAAGGGCAGGCAGCCCTCCGACCACGTGCCCGTCGTCCTCGAGATCGCGGACTGACGCCCCGTGGACACGACCCGCCCGGGCGGCCCCGACGACGCGCCCGAGCACGGGCCGATCGAGGACCCGAACCCGCCGACGCACTACGCCGAGGGCTGGGACGCCGTGCCCCGCCCGGGGGCGGGCCGGCCCCGGCTGAGCGGCCGCCGGCTGCGCCTCGTCGCCGGCGTCGCCGTCACGCTGGCGGTCGTGGTCGGCGGGTCGCTCGTGGTCACCCGGTTCGTCGACGAGGCGCGCACGCGCCCCCTGCCGCCGGACGTCACCGAGCCGGTCGACGCCTGGTCGGTCCAGCTCGTCACCGGCTCCTGCCTCGCCGAGCTGCCGCCCGACGGCGAGGTCGGGCGCGTGCGCGTGGTGCCGTGCGCGCAGCAGCACGAGGCGCAGGTGATCGGCGAGTACGGCTTCGACCCGGACGCCCTGTGGCCCGGTCAGGAGGCGGCGCACGCTCGGGTGGCGCGCTCGTGCGTGCTCACCGAGGAGGAGGCGGCGGCAGGTGTCGAGGTCGTGACGTGGGCGCCGACCGAGGCGGGCTGGCGCGACGGTGACCGGTCCGGCCTGTGCCTCGCGGTGCCGCCGGAGCCCGTCACCGGCTCGTCGTCGAGCGTGCCGCAGGAGGGGTGAGCCGGGGCCGCAGCGCCCGGCGGGTCAGACGGCTCCCTCACCGGCGTGCCGGCGGCGCTCGCCACGGGCACCCGTGCGGTCCCACACGAACTTGCCGACGACCACCACGATCGCCACGTAGACGGCGTAGTTGAGCCAGTCGCTGTACCGGCCGACGTCCTCCCACTGCGCACCCAGCAGGTAGCCCGCGAGCACGAGACCGCCGTTCCACACGGCCGACCCGAGCAGCGTGAACAGCGTGAACTTCCAGAACGGCATGCGCTCGACGCCGGCCGGGATCGAGATCAGGCTCCGCACGACCGGCACGCACCGGCCGATGAGCACGGCCGCACCGCCGTGCCGCTCGAACCAGCCCTCGGCCTTGTCGAGGTCGGAGGCCTCCATGAGCGGGATCTTCTGCATCCAGCGGCGGATCCGGTCGCGCCCGACCCAGTACCCCAGGCCGTAGAGCACCCACGCGCCCAGCACCGCGCCGATGACGGCCGCCGCGATCGCCCACCCCAGCGGCATGTCCCCTGCGACGCGACGTACCCGGCGACCGGCAGGATCACCTCGGACGGGATCGGCGGGAAGAGGTTCTCCAGCGCGACGAGCAGGCCGACCCCACGGGGCCCAGCGACTCGATCACGCTCACCACCCAGCCGGCCAGACCGGTCAGCTCGGTGCCGCCGGCGGCGGCGAGCACGGACGTCGTCGGGGCGCTGGCCAGGGCGGCGGCGTGGTGGACCATCCCGTCGATGCTGCCACGGGGGTGTGCCGGTCGCGCGTGGGCCTTCCCCCGGGTCGGTGCTCGGGCGGTCCCGAGCGGGGGCGGGACGACGGTCAGCCGGCAGCGGCGCCCGCCGCCACGCGCAGGTCGTCGACGATCGCGGCCGTGGCCGCCTCGCGCTCGGCGCGCTCGCGCAGACGCAGCACGGACGACGGGTGCGCCGTGACGACGACGGCCCGCCCGCCGGCGTCGAGGACGCGCCCACGCTCCGTGCCGACCGCGACCGTGCGTCCCAGCACCCCGCGGGCGGCCGTCGCGCCGAGCGCGACGACGACGCGCGGTCGCACGGCGGCGATCTCCGCCTCGAGCCAGGGCACGCACGCGCGCAGGTGCGTGACCAGCGGGGTCTTGTGGATCCGCCGCTTGCCGCGCTGCTCGAACCGGAAGTGCTTGACCGCGTTCGTCACGTACACCTGCTCCGGGTCGAGCCCGGCGGCGGCCAGGGCCTCGTGCAGCACCCGGCCGGCGGGCCCGACGAACGGCTCCCCCGCCAGGTCCTCCTTGTCGCCGGGTTGCTCACCGACCAGCATCACGGCGGCTTGCGCGGGCCCCTCGGAGAACACGACCTGCGTCGCCGGCGCCCACAGCTCGCAGCCGCGGCACGCCGGTGCGGCGTCCCGCAGCGCGTCCACGTCGCCGCCCTCGGGCACCCAGTGCTGCGCGCCCGGCCGGTCCACGTCGTCCGTCGTCGCCATGCCCCCAGGCTGCCCACCCCGGGCCCCGCCCGCTCGGCGAGCGAGGCCCGGGCGGACGTCAGCGGGTGGCCTTGAGCGTCAGGCCGCCCTCGCCGAGGTCGACGTGCACGGTGTCGCCGTCGCGGACGTCGCCCGCGAGCAGCGACCGCGCCAGCCGGTCGCCGATCTCCTTCTGCACCAGCCGGCGCAGCGGACGCGCGCCGTACGCCGGGTCGTACCCCTCGATCGCGAGCCACTCGCGCGCGCCGGGCGTGACCTCGAGCGTGAGGCGGCGGTCCTCCAGGCGGCGGGCCAGCAGCCCGACCTGCAGGTCCACGATGGAGCCGATCTGCTCCAGGCTCAGCGGGTCGAAGACGACGACGTCGTCGAGCCGGTTGAGGAACTCCGGCTTGAACGCGGTGCGCACGGCGCCCATGACGGCGTCGCGCTTCGCGCCCTCGTCGAGCAGCGGGTCGACGAGGAACTGCGACCCCAGGTTCGACGTCAGCACGAGGATGACGTTGCGGAAGTCGACCGTGCGCCCCTGGCCGTCCGTCAGGCGGCCGTCGTCGAGCACCTGCAGCAGCACGTCGAACACCTCGGGGTGCGCCTTCTCGACCTCGTCGAGCAGCACGACCGAGTACGGCCGACGCCGCACGGCCTCGGTGAGCTGGCCGCCCTCCTCGTAGCCGACGTACCCCGGGGGCGCCCCGACGAGCCGGGCGACGGAGTGCTTCTCGCCGTACTCGCTCATGTCGATGCGCACCATGGCGCGCTCGTCGTCGAACAGGAAGTCCGCGAGCGCCTTCGCGAGCTCGGTCTTGCCGACGCCGGTGGGGCCGAGGAACAGGAACGAGCCCGTCGGGCGGTCGGGGTCCGAGACACCGGCCCGGGCGCGGCGCACCGCGTCGGAGACCGCCGCGACGGCCGCCTTCTGGCCGATCAGGCGCTCCCCGATGACCTCCTCCATGCGCAGCAGCTTCTGCGTCTCGCCCTCGAGCAGCCGGCCGGCGGGGATGCCGGTCCACGCGGCCACGACCTCGGCGACCTCGTCCGGGCCGACCTTCTCGGCGATCATCGGCGCCTCGGTCGGCTCGGCCTCGGAGGCCTCCGCCGCGGCGATCTCCTTCTCGACCGCCGGGATCTCGCCGTAGAGCAGGCGGCCGGCCGTGGCGAGGTCGCCCTCGCGCTGGGCACGGTCCGCGTCGGCACGCAGCTGGTCGAGGCGCACGCGCAGGTCGCCGACCCGGTTGCGGCCGCCCTTCTCCTTCTCCCACCGGGCGTTGAGCGCGGCGAGCTCCTCGCGGCGGTCCGCCAGGTCGGCGCGCAGCCGCGCGAGACGGTCCTGCGAGGCCGGGTCGTCGGCGGTGGCGAGGAACTGCTCCTCCATCTCCAGACGCGTGACGGCACGCTGCAGCTCGTCGATCTCCACCGGGGACGAGTCGAGCTCCATGCGCAGGCGCGAGGCGGCCTCGTCGATCAGGTCGATCGCCTTGTCGGGCAGCTGGCGTCCGGTGATGTACCGGTCGGACAGCGTCGCCGCCGCGACGATCGCGCCGTCGGAGATCTCCACGCGGTGGTGCGCGGCGTACCGCTCGCGCAGGCCGCGCAGGATCGCGACGGTGTCCTCGACCGAGGGCTCGCCGACGAACACCTGCTGGAACCGCCGCTCGAGCGCCGGGTCCTTCTCGATGCGCTCGCGGTACTCGTCGAGCGTCGTCGCGCCCACCAGGCGCAGCTCGCCGCGGGCCAGCATGGGCTTGAGCATGTTGCCCGCGTCCATGGCGCCCTCGCCGCCGGCGCCCGCGCCGACGACCGTGTGCAGCTCGTCGATGAACGTGACGACCTGCCCCTCGGACGCCGTGATCTCGGCGAGCACGGCCTTGAGGCGCTCCTCGAACTCGCCGCGGTACTTGGCGCCCGCGACCATCGACGCCAGGTCGAGCGAGACGAGCGTCTTGTCGCGCAGCGACTCCGGCACGTCGCCGGCGACGATGCGCTGCGCGAGCCCCTCGACGACGGCCGTCTTGCCGACGCCGGGCTCGCCGATGAGCACGGGGTTGTTCTTGGTGCGGCGGCTGAGCACCTGGATGACGCGGCGGATCTCCGCGTCGCGGCCGATGACGGGGTCGAGCCTGCCCTCGCGCGCCCGCTGGGTCAGGTCGACGCCGTACTGCTCGAGGGCCTTGTACGTGCCCTCGGGGTTCGGCGTGGTGACCCGGGCGCTGCCGCGCACCGACGGGAGCGCGGCGACGAGCGCGTCGCGTGACGCCCCGGCAGCACGCAGCGCGTCGGCGACGCCGGACTGCCCGGCGGCGAGCCCGATGAGCAGGTGCTCGGTCGAGACGTAGTCGTCGCCCAGGCTGCGGGCCTCCGCGTTGGCGGCCTCGAGCGCGGCGGCGGTCTGCCGCGACGCGCTGGGCTGCGCCACCGTCGAGCCGCTGGACGAGGGCAGGTTGACGAGGATGCCGCGCACGGCACGGCCGAGCGCGGTGCGGTCGGCACCGACCGCGTCGAGCAGCCCGTTCGCGACGCCACCCTCCTGCTGCAGCAGCGCGTTGAGGACGTGCGCCGGCTCGAGCTGCGGGTTGCCGGCCGCGCTCGCCTGCTGGATCGCGTCGCCGAGTGCCTCCTGCGACCGCGTGGTGAACTTCGCGTCCACGTGACCTCCCTGTGCGGGACCCCCCGCACGTCGTCGTTTCTCCTGACGTCCTCAACGGATCGCAGACTTGAGTCTATTCCGCTCAACTCTGCTCACCACTGCTGGCGCGGGCCGACGTCCACGCGTCACCGGACCGTCGCGTCGGCGTCGCCCGGCCGACACCCGCCCTGCCTAGCGTCCCCGTGACACCAGGAGAGGAAGGGCACCGATGACCCTCACGCTGACGCTCGTCCGGCACGGGCGCACCCACTTCAACGCGCGGCGCATCCTGCAGGGACGCTGCGACTCGCCCCTGACCCGCCCCGGACGCGAGGGCGTGCGCACGACCGCGCGGTACCTCGCCGACGTGCCGTTCACCGCGGCGTGGGCGTCGCCGTCCGGGCGCGCCGTGACGACCGCGGTCGAGCTGCTGCGGCACCACCCCGACGTGCCGCTGCGCACCGACCCGGACCTGCGCGAGTACCACTTCGGCATCTACGAGCAGAAGCCCGAGTCGACGCTCGACGGCGTCGTCGCGTGGTCCGACCTCGTCACCGACGTGCTCGCCGGCACGCACCCGGGCCTGCCGGGCGGGGAGCACGCGGCCGACTTCATGGGCCGCACGCGCGCCGTGTTCGCACGCATCGCCGCCGAGCACCCGGAGGGGCACGTGCTCGTCGTCGGGCACGGGCTGGCGCTCGGCGCGTACCTGGCGACGGTCGACCCGGTGGGCCTCGTCCCGCTGCCGAACGCGTCGGTGTCGACCGTCGAGATCGAGCCGGACGGCACGGCGCGCATCACGCAGCTCGCGCTCGACGTCGCCGGCCAGGGCCACGTCGCGGCGCGCCCCATGACGCAGCCGACCCCGGTCCCGTCGGTCGCCTGAGGCCGCACCACCCGCGGACCGCCGCCTGCTCGTCCCCGGCCCTCCGGGGGGCCACGGCCGGGGACGAGCAGGCCGGCACCGCGCAGCACGCCGCCGCACGGGTCCGCACCGTGGGACGCCACCGGCCGCGACCCCGTGATCGGGCGCGTCATCGCGGCGACGACGCGCCGGATCACGGGGTCGTCGCCCGCCCTGTCCCGACGGGCGGACGCCCCGGCGTGGACGACGCGCGGGCGGGGGACGCCGGCGCGGTCGGCAGCGCCGGGTGGCAGCATCGGCGCCGTGGACGACGACGCCGTGGGACCGCCCGAGACCGACGACGTGCTGGGCGCCGGCTGGGTCGCACGCACCCTGCCGCTGCGCCCGGACGCGCTGTCCCGGCGCGGTGCGCCCGACCCGGTCGCGACGCTCGTGCACCGGCGTCCCGACGCGGCGCCGGACACGGCCACGGACCTGGCCCCGCCGCGGCCCCGCACGGCCGTGCTGTACCTGCACGGGTTCGTCGACTACTTCTTCCACCCGCACGTCGCGGCAGCGCTGGCCGAGGACGGCTACGACCTGTGGGCGCTCGACCTGCGTGACTACGGCCGCTCGATCCGGCCCGGCCGCCCCGCCAACGAGATCACCGACCTGGCCACGTACACCGAGGAGATCGACACCGCGGTGCGCCTGCTGCGCGGGACGCACGAGCGGGTCGTCGTGCTCGCCCACTCGACCGGGGGCTGGTCGCGGCGCTGTGGGCGGACGCGCGCCGGGGCCTCGGGCTCGTCGACGCGCTCGTGCTGAACTCGCCGTGGCTCGACCTGCGCGGCAGCCGCCTCGAGCGGACCGTGCTCACGCAGGTGCTCGACGTCGTCGGCGGGGTCGCACCGCGGCTCGTCGTGTCGCACCTGGGGCGGCACTACGGCGAGGCGCTGCACGCGGCCACCGGCGGGGAGTGGGACTACGACCTCGCGTGGAAGCCGCACGGGTTCGCGGTGCGGGCGGGCTTCGTGCGCACGGTGCGGCGCGGTCACGCACGTGTCGCCCGCGGGCTCGCCGTCGACTGCCCCGTGCTCGTCCTGGCGTCCGACGCCGCCGGCCCCGACGACCGCCGCCACGACGCCCTGCTCACGACGGACTCCGTGCTCGACCCGGCCCAGATCGCCGCCCGCGCGCCGCTGCTGGGGCCGGACGTGACGTTCGTGCAGGTGTCGGGCGGCGCGCACGACCTCGCGCTCTCGCCCGCGCCGGCCCGCGAGCGCTACCTCGAGGAGGTCCGCCGCTTCCTCGCCGCGCGCCTGGGCGGCTGACGGGGGCGCTCAGCCGTCCGCCGGGACGAGCGCGGGCTCCTCCGGCTCGGCGAGCGACAGCACGGCGCCGACGACGCCGGGGACGTCGCGCGTGCGCCGCTCGACGAGCGCGAGCACGTGCGCGGCCTCGTCCTCCACCGGGTTGCCGGCCAGGTCCACCGCACCGACGAGGAACACGCGGCGGGCACCGACGAACTCGAGCCGCAGGCTCGTCACGCGCGCCACCTCCGGCATCGCGAGCAGCCGGCGCAGAGCCGCGTCGCGCAGCCCCGGGTCGACCGCCTCCCCGACGAGGAAGCGCAGGTTGCGCGCGATGAGGACGAGCGCGACGACGGCGAGCAGCACCCCGACCAGGATCGAGCCGACCGCGTCGGGCACCGGCGAGCCCGTCACCTGGTGCGCGGCGATGCCGGCCGCGGCGATGACGATGCCGACGAGCGCGGCGGCGTCCTCGAAGAAGACCGCCCGCACGGTCGGGTCGGACGTGGCGAGCACCTGCTCGACGAGCCCGCGGTGGCGGCGTCGCGCGTCCCCCCGCGACTGCCGCCACGCCTGCGCGAACGAGACGCCCTCGAGCACGAACGCGATCGCGAGCACGACGTACGCGACGACGAACGAGCCCGCGGGCTCGGGGTGCACCAGCTCCTGGATCCCGTGCGTGACGGACACGCCCGCGCCGACGCCGAACAGCCCGATCGCGGCGAACAGCGACCACACGTAGACCTCGCGCCCGTGCCCGAGCGGGTGCGCGGCGTCCGCGGCCCGCTCGCCGCGGCGGTGCGCGATGAGCAGCAGCACCTCGTTGCCGGCGTCCGCCCACGAGTGCGCCGCCTCGGCGAGCATCGACGCGGCGCCGGTGACGACCGCCGCGACCGACTTCGCCACCGCGATGAGCACGTTGGCCGCGAGCGCGAGCGCGACCGTCAGCAGCGACTCCCCGCCGCCGGCACCCTCGTCCCCGGCGAGCCCCTCCCGGTCGTCGCTCCGCCCGGACGCGCGGGCGGGGTCGGGGGCCGTGGTCCGCCGGTCGGGCGTGGACGTCATGCGTCCGGCGTAGCACAGCGCCGGCGGCGCCGCGTCCCGAGGACGACGACCGGCGTGATGCGGACGGGCGTCCGAGATGGTTGGCTGTGCCGCGGTCCGGCCCCGGGTGCCGGGGCGGCCAGGACGAGAGGCGGCACGACGCGCATGACGGTTCACGACAGCTCCTGGCCCGCCGGCGTCCCGGCGTGGGCCGACATCACGGTGCCGGACCTCGCCGCCGCGCAGCGGTTCTACGGCGGCCTGCTCGGCTGGGAGTTCTCGGAGCCCCGCGCGGAGGCGGGGGCTACGTCACGGCGTCGGTCGACGGGCACCGGGTCGCGGGCCTGCTCGCGGCCGAGGGGGCCGAGGCGGGTGCGGCGGCGGCGTGGTGCGTGTACCTCGCGGCCGACGACGTGACGCTCGCGGTCGGGCACGCGGTCGCCGCCGGCGCGCAGCTGCTCGCCGGGCCGATGACCGTGCTCGGCCTGGGCGACGTCGCCGTGCTCGCGGACCCCGCGGGGGCGGTCGTCGGCCTCCACCAGCCGGGCGCGCACACGGGCTGGGACGTCACGGACGAGCCCGGCGCCTTCGTGTGGGCCGAGCAGATGTCGCACCGCCCGGACCTGTCCCGCCGGTTCTACACGGACCTGTTCGGGTACGAGCAGACGGACATGAGCGCACCGGACTTCACGTACACCTCCCTCGCCGTCGGAGGGACCCCGGCCGTCGGCGTGGGCGGCTACGGCGCCGGCGTCGGCGCGGACGTCCCCGCGGCGTGGACCTGGTACGTCGCGGTGACGGACGCCGAGGAGGCCGCGCGGCGCGTGCCGGAGGTCGGCGGCGCCGTCGTCAGCGGCCCGGAGGACACCCCGTACGGCCGGCTCGTCCTGGCGCAGGGGCCGGCCGGCGAGGTCGTCGCGCTGCTCGAGCAGGCACCGCCGGAGGTCGTCGCCTGACACGGGCGGCGGCGGGCCCGGCCGCGCCGCCGCGTAGCCTGGTGACCGTGCGCCAGGCGGAGGACGTGTTCACGCACCGCGCGTCGCGGGCGCACGAGCCCCTGCGCACGTTCCACCCGCGCCGCGCCGCGCTCGGACGCGACCGCGCCGACGCGCTCGACCGGCTGTTCCCCCGCTGGGGGTTCTCGGTCGACGACGAGCGGGCCGCACCGCCGCGCACCGCGGACGGCCTGCTCGACACCGCCGCGCTGTTCGGGCGCACCGCGCCGCTCGTGCTCGAGATCGGCTCCGGCATGGGCGACGCCACGGCGGCGATGGCCGCCGCCGACCGCGACCGGGACTGGCTCGCCGTCGAGGCGCACCTGCCGGGCGTCGCCGCGCTGCTGGTCCTGGTGGAGCGGGAGGGGCTGACGAACGTGCGTGTGGCGCACGGCGACGCGCTGCGCCTGCTGCGGGCGTCCGTCGCCCCCGGCTCGCTCGACGCGGTGCACGCGTTCTTCCCCGACCCGTGGCCCAAGGCGCGGCACCACAAGCGACGCCTGGTCCAGCCGGCGCACGTCGACCTGGTGCGCGACCGGCTCCGCGTGGGCGGCACGTTCCACGTCGCGACCGACTGGGCGGACTACGCCGCGCAGGCGGCGGAGGTCCTCGCCGCCGACCCGGCGCTCGAGGGCGGCGTGGTGCCCCGCCCGGCGCACCGCCCGGTCACCCGCTTCGAGCAGCGCGGCCTCGACCTCGGACACCAGGTCACCGACCTCGTCGTGCGGCGCGTGCGATGAGGCTGCTCCTCGTCCCCGGGGTCTCGCCGGACCGCTGGGCGCGCGTGTGGGCGCAGCGCGTGCCCGACGAGCCGCTCGACGTCGTGCGCGCGGCACCGGCCGGTGCGGCCGCCGCCGTGCTCGCGGGGGACGTGGACGCGGCGGTGCTGCGGCTGCCCCCGGACCCGGCGCCCGGCCTGTCGTCTCCCGGCCCCTCGTCGCCGGACCTGCCGCCGCCCGGCCTGCCGTCGCCGGTGCCGAGCACGCGCGACGGGTGGGCGGTCGTGCCGCTGTGGGAGGACCGCGCGGTCGTCGTCGTGCCGCGCGAGCACCTCTTCACCGTCGTCGACGCCGTCGACCTCGACGACCTGCGCGCGGAGCCCCTGCTCGTGCCCGCCGACGACGTGCTCGGTGCGGAGGCGGCCGTCGGGGCCGCCGAGGTCACGCAGGTGCCCGACACGCCCACGGCGCTCGACCTCGTCGCGTCCGGCGCGGGCGTCGTCGTCCTCCCCCACGCGCTCGCGCGCGAGCACGGCGACACGCGGTTCGCCGTCCGCGACGTGCCCGAGGTGCCGGCCTCGCGCGTCGCGCTCGTGTGGCACCGGGACGCCGAGCACCCGCTCGTGCAGGAGCTCGTGGGCATCGTGCGCGGCCGCACGGCGGGCAGCTCGCGGGGCGACGTCGCCGCACCGCCGGCCCCGGCCGCGCCGGCGGTCGCCGGCCGGGGCACGTCCCCGCGGACGCCGCGCACCGGCACGCGCGGCGCTCGTCCCGCCCGTGGCCGTGGACGTCGCGCGCGCTGACCAGCATCACGCACGGACGCGACCGGCACGCCCGACCGGGTGACGACGCCCCGTCGGCGGCCGTCACCGGCCGCGGACCTCTCAGGACCGGGCGTCCGCGGCCGACCGGAGGGCACGGACCCGCACGCCGACCCAATGGAGGATCCCGTGCTGCGCCTCAAGGCCCTGCCCATCCGTCTGCGGATGATCGCCCTCGTCGTGCTGACCGCGCTGGCGCTCGCGCTCCTGACCGTGGTGGCGGTGGCCGGCGTCGAGAGACGCATCACCGCCGAACGCACGACCGCCACCCAGCACGTCGTCGAGTCCGCGCTGGGGGTCGTGGAGCACTACGGCACCCTCGCCGACCGCGGCGACCTCACCACCGAGGAGGCGCAGGCGCTCGCGCTCGAGGCCCTCGGCGGCTTGCGGTACGCCGGCGAGGAGTACTTCTGGGTCAACGACATGCACCCGACGATGCTCATGCACCCGTTCAAGCCCGAGCTCGACGGCCAGGACCTGACCGAGCACGAGGACCCCGACGGGCTGCGCCTGTTCGTGACGATGGTCGACGTCGTCGAGGCCGACGGCGCGGGCACCGTCCGCTACCAGTGGCCCAAGCCCGGGATGGACGAGCCGCAGCCGAAGGTGTCGTACGTCGCGGGGTACGAGCCGTGGGGCTGGGTCGTCGGCTCCGGCATCTACGTGGACGACGTCCGCGCGGCGGCGGTCGCGGACACCGTGCCGATCGTGCTCGTCGCGCTCCCCGCGCTCGTGCTGCTCACCGTCCTCGGCCTGGCCGTGTCCCGCTCCATCACCCGTCCGCTGCGCCGCGCGACGGACGCGCTCGCCTCGGGCGACCTGCACGCACGCCTCGACACGGGCAGCGGTCGCACCGAGCTCGACCGGCTCGCCGCCGCCCTCAACGCGACGCTCGACCGCACCGCGGCGGCGACGACCGAGGTGAGCGCGTCGGCGGAGGCCGTCACCGGTGCGGTGAGCACGCTGCTGGGGTCGAGCGAGTCGCTCTCGGAGGACGTGCAGGACTCCGCGGCCCAGACCCGGCAGGTCGTGGCGAGCGCACGGCAGGCGGCCGACCGCATCGACGCCGTCGCGGCGGGGGCGCACCAGATGGACGCGTCCATCGGGGAGATCTCGCGCAACGCGACCGAGGTGTCCGCCGTGGTGCGGGAGGCCGTGCAGGTCGCGGACCGCACCGCGCGCACCGTCGAGGAGCTGGGCGCGTCCTCGGCGCGGATCGGCTCCGTGGTCAAGGTCATCAGCGGCATCGCGGAGCAGACGAACCTGCTGGCGCTCAACGCGACGATCGAGGCCGCGCGGGCGGGCGAGTCGGGCCGCGGGTTCGCGGTCGTCGCCGGCGAGGTCAAGGAGCTCGCCCAGGAGACCGCCCGCGCGACGGGCGAGATCGCGGGCCAGGTCGAGGCGATCCAGGACGCGGTCGGGCGCGCGGTCGACGAGATCGCGCGGATCGGCGACGCCGTGCGACGCGTCGAGGACCACCAGACGACGATCGCGGGTGCGGTCGAGGAGCAGTCGGTGACGACGGCGTCCATGGCCGCCGCCGTCGCCGAGGCGGCGACCGAGGGACGCGACATCGAGCAGGGCGTCGGTGTCGTCGAGGAGGCGCAGCGCCGGTCCCTGGGCAGCATCGCCACGATCCGCGGCGCCGCGGACGAGCTGCGGACCACCGCGGACCGCCTGCACGAGTCGGTGCTGGCGCTGCGGGGCTGACACCGGGCCCCGACGGCCACGGGCCCCCGCCGACCGGCTGGTCGGCGGGGGCCCGTGCGTGTGCGGCCCGTGCGTGCGCCGCCCGCGCGCCTCAGCGCGCGAGGACCGGCTGCGTGTGCCAGATGCGGTCGATGTAGTCCCACATCGACCGGTCGGAGGAGAAGAAGCCGGAGCGGGCCACGTTGAGGATCGCCGAGCGCGTCCACGCCTCCGGGTCGCGGTAGGCGGCGTCGACGCGGTCCTGCGCCTCGAGGTACGACGCGAAGTCCGCGAGCACGAGGAAGCGGTCCTCGGTGAGCAGGTTGGACACGACCGGGGCGAAGCACTGCCGGTCGCCGTCCGCGAACGCGCCGGACGCGACGAGGTCGATCGCGCGGCGCAGCGTCGGGTTCTCCTCGTAGTACCGCGAGGGCTGGTACCCGGCCGCCTGCACCTGCTCCACCTCGGGCTCGGTGAGGCCGAAGAGGAAGAAGTTCTCGTCGCCGACGAGCCGGCGGATCTCGACGTTCGCGCCGTCGTCCGTGCCGATCGTCAGGGCGCCGTTGAGCGCGAACTTCATGTTGCCCGTGCCGGACGCCTCCTTGCCGGCGAGGGAGATCTGCTCCGAGAGGTCCGCGGCCGGGATGAGCTTCTCCGCGAGCGTCACGTTGTAGTTCGGCGGGAACACGACCGTCAGCGCGCCCTGCACGCGAGGGTCGGCGTTGACGGTCCGGGCCACGTGGTTGATGAGGCCGATGATCTGCTTGGCCATCGTGTAGCCGGGCGCGGCCTTGGCGCCGAACGCGAAGACGCGCGGCTGGATCGAGGCGGGGTCGAGCTCGCCGGTCGTGATGCGCTCGTACAGCGAGACGACGTGCAGCAGCTTGAGGGTCTGGCGCTTGTACTCGTGCAGGCGCTTGACCATCACGTCCAGCATCGCGTCGGTGCGCAGCGTGATGCCGTCGCGGCGCTCGAGCACGTCCGCCAGGCGCTGCTTGTTCGCCGCCTTGACCGCGCGGAACCGCTCGCGGAACTCGGCGTCGTCGGCCAGCGGCTCCATCTCCCGCAGCCGCTCGAGGTCCGTCAGCCAGCCGGGGCCGATCGCGTCGGTGACGAGGTCCGACAGCGCGGGGTTGGCGAGGCGGATGAAGCGGCGCGGCGTGACGCCGTTCGTCACGTTGGTGAACTTGTCCGGCCAGACCTCGGCGAAGTCGGGCAGGACGTTGTCGCGCAGCAGCTGCGAGTGCAGCTCGGCGACGCCGTTGACCTTCGAGCCCGCGATCGTCGCGAGGTACGCCATGCGCACGGACCGCTCGGGGTGCTCGGCGATGATCGACATGCGGCGCAGCCGCGGCTCGTCGTTCGGGAACCGCTCGCGCACCTGGGCGAGGAACTCCTCGTTGATGCGGTAGATGATCTCGAGGTGCCGCGGCAGCAGGCGGCCGAGCAGGTCGACCGACCACACCTCGAGGGCCTCGGGCAGCAGCGTGTGGCAGGTGTACGCGAAGCACTGCTGCGTGACGGCCCAGGCCTCGTCCCACGCGAACTTCTTCTCGTCGACGAGGATGCGCATGAGCTCCGGCACCGCGATGACGGGGTGCGTGTCGTTGAGCTGGAACACGATCCGCTCGGGCAGCCGGTGCAGGTCGAAGCCCGCGGGCAGGACGTTGTCGACGAAGTCGCGGATCGAGCACGCGACGAAGAAGTACTGCTGCTGCAGGCGCAGCTCCTTGCCCTGCGGCGTGGAGTCCTCGGGGTACAGGACCTTGGAGATGTTCTCCGCGAACGTCTGCGCGCGCACCGCCTCGGCGTAGTCGCCGGAGTTGAAGATCTGCAGGTCGAACGCCCGCGTCGCCCGCGCGCTCCACAGGCGCAGCGTGTTCACGCGCCCGTTCTGGTACCCGGGGACCATGTAGTTGTAGGGCACGCCCAGCACGTCCCACGCCGGGTTCCAGCGGGTGCGCTCGACGCCGTCCTCGTCGGTGTACGTCTCGGTCGACCCGCCGAAGTGCACGGTGACCGCGTGCTCGGGGTGCGGGAACTCCCACGGCGCGCCCAGCTCCAGCCACGTGTCCGGCTGCTCCACCTGCCAGCCGTCGACGAACGTCTGGCGGAAGATGCCGTACTCGTAGCGGATGCCGTAGCCGATGCAGGGCACGCTCATCGTCGCGAGCGAGTCGACGAAGCACGCCGCGAGGCGCCCGAGACCGCCGTTGCCGAGGCCGGGCTCGACCTCCTGCTCGCGCAGCGTGGCCAGGTCGATGCCGAGCGAGCCGAGGCCCTCCTCGACGATCTCCGCCATGTCGGTCGCGATGAGCGCGTTGTCGAGCTGCCGGCCCAGCAGGTACTCGGCGGACAGGTACGCGACGGCCTTGGACTGCGCCTCCATCTGGCGGCGGACCGTCTCCAGCCAGCGCGCCATGAGGTACTGGCGGACCGTGCGCGCGAGCGCGAGGTACTGGTCGTTGACGTTGGAGCGCGCCAGGGTCACGCCCTGCCCGAAGTGCAGCTCGCGGAGGAACTCCTTCACGAAGCCCTCGACGGAGTGCTGGGGGGCGGTCACGGGTGCGGTGCCGTTGACACGGTTCTCAGTCACTTGCGCAACGCTAGACGGCCGCCGGGGGTTGGGCCAGGCCGGTGGTCCCTGCGGTCCCGGGACGGATCGGGACGTCCCGGCACGATCGGCGCGTCCTGCCCGGCGTGTCGGCCCGTCCCGGCCCGTCGCGGGCAGCGCGCGACGCCGAGACTCTCATCCACGTCTCATCCGGCGGCGGCATCCTCGTCCGCGGAGCGGACCCGGGACGGGCCGCGGGGCGCAGCGCGCGAGCGCGCGGGGACGGAGGACGGGCATGGGCCGACGCGGCGTGGTCGCGCTCGTGGGCGCCGTCGTGCTCGCGCTCGCCGGCTGGCTCGTCACGCGCGCCGCCGCCGCGCCACCGGCGGACACCGGCCTCGGCGAGGTCGTCGTCGTGACCACCACGCCGGCGCCCGCGACCCCGGACCCCGGCGTGGGTGGTCCCGGCACCGCACCGGCGTCCCCAGCACCCCCGCCCCGGCACCGACGCCGACCGCGGTCGCCCCGGCGCCGCCCCAGCCCGCCCCGCGGACGACGACGGCGACGACGACGGGGACGACGACGGCGACGACGACGCGGGTGACGACGAGGACGACGACGCGGGTGCCGACGATGACTGACGCCACCGGCCGGCGCCCGCCGGCCCTGCCGCCGCGCCGCGCCGCACGACCGGTGCCGCCGCCGTCCGCCGTCGAGACGACGCTGCCGCTGCCGGCGGTCGACGTCGCGCCCCGACCCCCGACACCGCCGACGCCCGAGGGGCCTGCGGCACCCGCACCGTCCGCGGAGCCGGAGCGCCGGGTCGTCACCGTCCGCGTCCGCGTGCTCGCGGCCGTCCTCGCCGCGACCTGCGCCGCGCTCGCCGTGTCCGGCTGGGTCGCGGCGCTGCTCGGCGGCGCCCGCGTCGACGCGCGCATCGACGACGACCTGCGGCGCAACGCCGAGCAGGTCCGGCTGCTCGCCGCCGACGGGGTGGACCCGCAGACGGGCGGGCCGTTCGCGTCGGCGCACGAGCTCGTCGTCACCGCGATGTCCCGCACGGTCCCCGCGCGCACCGAGGGCATGCTCGCCCTGCAGGACGGCGCCGTGACCGTCGTCGCCGCGGACTCGGTGGTGCTGCGGCCGGAGGACGACGCCGAGCTGGTCGCCCGTCTCGCCGACCCCGCGCTGACCGCGAGCGCGCGCCTGCTCAGCGTCCCGACCGCGGTCACCGACTGGCGGGTCGCGGTGATCCCGGTGCGCCCCGCCGACGCGACGACGGCCGCCGACGGCACGACCGTGCTCGTCCTCGCCTACGACCGGACCGCTGAGCGCGGGGCGTTCGTCGGCATCTTCGGCACCTACGCCGCCGTCGCGGCGGTCGCGGCCGCGCTCGTCGCGGTGGTGGGGTGGGTCGTGGCCGGACGCCTGCTGCGCCCCGTGCGCCTGCTCGGGCGCACGGCGCGCAGCATCACCGACACCGACCTGTCGGCGCGGCTGCCCGTGCGCGGCAACGACGACGTGGCCGAGCTGACCCGCGCGTTCAACGCGATGCTCGACCGGATCCAGGCGGCCGTCGGCGCCCAGCGGGCGCTCCTGGACGACGTGGGCCACGAGCTGCGGACGCCGCTGACGGTCGTGCGGGGGCACGTCGAGCTCATGGACACCGCCGACCCGGCCGACGCGCAGGAGACGCGCGAGCTGGTGCTCGACGAGCTGGACCGCATGGGCCGCCTGATGGACGACCTGCTCACGCTCGCGACGGTCGGCAGCCCGGACTTCGTGCGGTTCGCGCCGCACGACGTCGGCGCGCTCACCGACACGGTCTCCGGCAACGTGCGCCCGCTCGGCCGGCGGCGGTGGGGCGTCGAGGCGCGGGCCGAGGGCACCGCGCTCGTCGACGCGCAGCGCCTGACGCAGGCGTGGCTGCAGCTCGCGGCGAACGCCGTGAAGTTCTCGGACGAGGGGTCGACGATCCTGCTGGGCTCGCGCGTGGTGGACGACCACCTCGAGCTGTGGGTGACCGACGAGGGCGTCGGCATCGCCCCCGCCGACGTCGGCCGCGTCTTCGAGCGGTTCGCGCGGGCGGACGAGGACGACGAGCGGCCGGGCGCGGGCCTCGGGCTCGCCATCGTCGCGGCCATCGCGCACGCGCACGGCGGTACCGCGGACGTCGTGTCCACCCCCGGCCGGGGCTCGACGTTCACCGTCCGCGTGCCCCTCGCCGGCCCGCCGTCCGGCGCCACCCCGGGACCGGCCGCCGTCCCGACCGCCGCTGCCCCGACCGCCGCTGCCCCGACCTCCGGAGGGACGCCGTGACCCAGATCCTCGTGGCCGAGGACGAGACCCGCATCGCCCGCTTCGTCGCGAAGGGGCTCAAGGCCGCCGGGTACGGCAGCACCACCGTCGCGACCGCGCGCGAGGCGCTGGACCTCGCCGCGAGCGGGGAGTTCGACCTGCTCGTGCTCGACCTCGGCCTCAAGGGCGGCGACGGCCTGGCGGTCCTGCGCCGGCTGCGCGAGCACGGCAGCCGCATGCCGGTCATCATCCTCACCGCGCGCTCGACGGTCCGGGACGTCGTGGCGGGGCTCGACGAGGGCGCCGACGACTACATGGCCAAGCCGTTCACGTTCGAGGAGCTGCTGGCGCGCATCCGCGTGCGGCTGCGCACCGACCCCGCCGACGAGCCGACCGTGCTGCGCGCCGGCGACCTGTCCCTGGACCTCAGGACCCGGCGCGCGGGCGTCGGCGACCGCGAGGTCGACCTGTCGGCGCGCGAGTTCGGGCTGCTCGAGGCGTTCCTGCGGCACCCGGGCCAGGTGCTCAGCCGCGAGCAGCTGCTGTCGCAGGTGTGGGGGTACGACTTCGACCCGTCGTCGAACGTCGTCGACGTCTACGTGCGCTACCTGCGCGGCAAGGTCGGCGCCGACCGGGTCGAGACCGTGCGCGGCATGGGCTACCGCCTGGCGGCGCGCTGACCGACCCGTGCCGGGCGGCGCCGGCGGGTACGAAAGCCCGTGACAGCGGGGGCGGTCCGCACCAGGGTGGGGTCGTCCGACGCCCACCCGATGAGTTCGCGCCCGGGCGGTCTGCACCACCGACACCCCACGCACCCCGCCGGAGGACCTCCCGTGTCTGCCCCACGCCCGGACCCGACCCCGCGGACCAGCCGACCGGCACGCCCCCGGACGCCACGTCCGGCGGCGGGTCCCCCGACGCCCCGGCCGGCGACGCGCACGTCGACGTCGCGCTGGCGGACGCACCGCTGACCGAGGCCGAGCGGCCGCGGTGGCGGCGCGACGTCACGGTGTTCCTCGCGGGTCAGACGTCGTCGCTGCTCGGCTCGATGCTGGTCCAGTACGCGATCATGTGGCACCTCACGCTCGAGACGCGGTCCGGCGCCGTCATGGCGCTGTACGCCGTGTTCGGGTTCCTGCCGCAGGCCGTCGTCTCCGTGTTCGGCGGCGTCTGGGCCGACCGGCACGACCGCAAGAAGCTCATCATCGGCGCCGACGCGACGATCGCCGCGAGCACGCTCGCCCTGGCCCTGCTCATGCTGTCCGGCTACGACGAGCTGTGGCTGCTCTACCTGGTCGCCGCGATCCGCTCGGCCGGTGCGGGCATCCAGACCCCTGCGGTGTCGTCGCTGCTGCCGCAGGTCGTGCCGACCGAGAAGCTCATGCGGGTCAACGGCATCAACCAGACGATCCAGTCCGCGATGATGCTCGTCGCCCCGGCCGTGGCTGCCGGGCTGTACGCGTCCGCCTCGATCGAGACGATCTTCTTCGTCGACGTCGTCACCGCGCTGATCGGCATCGGCCTGCTCGCCCTGGTGCCCGTCCAGCGGCTGGTGCGCACCGACCAGGTCGCGGGCGTCCGGGGCTACGTCGCGGATCTCGTCGGCGGCGTGCGGTACGTCGCCACGCACGCCTTCGTGCGGTGGGTGCTGCTGCTGTGGGGCGTCGTGTTCGTGCTCATCGTCGCGCCGTCGTTCCTCACCCCGCTCATGGTCGTGCGCACGTTCGGCGACGAGGTGTGGAAGCTGACGGTCAACGAGCTCGCGTTCAGCGTCGGCATGCTGCTCGGCGGCATCGCGGTCGCGGCGTGGGGCGGGCTGCGCAACCGCATCGCCATGGTCGTCGGCACGACCGCACTGTTCGCGCTGTTCAACATCGGGCTCGGCGTCTCGACGAACCTGTGGGTGTTCTTCGCCTTCATGTTCCTCATCGGCCTCGGCGTCCCGTTCTTCTCGACGCCGACGATGACCGTGCTGCAGGAGAAGGTCGAGCCCGAGCGGCAGGGCCGCGTGTTCGGCTTCGTCGGCATCGTCATGGCGGTCGCGATGCCGCTCGGCATGTCGGTGTTCGGGCCGCTGGCCGACCGGTACAGCGTCGAGTCGCTGCTGGTCGCGGCCGGCGTCGCGCTGCTGCTCGTCGTCGTCGTGGCCGTCGCGCTGCCGTCCGGACGCCGGGCGATGGCGGAGGCCGACGCCGACGCGGCGACACCGGCCGTGGAGGACGCCCGGGTCTGACCCGGTGCACGTGCGCCGCCCGCGGGGGGTCGGGCGGCGCACGTGCGGTCCGGGGGTGTCAGCCCGCCGAGGGGGCCGACGGCGCGCTGGCCGGGCTGGGCGGCGTCTGCGGGCTGACGGGGCTCGCCGGGGACGCGGGGCTGGCGGGGCTGGCCGGGCTGGCGGTGCTCGCCGCCGTCCGCGGCGACGGCGCGCTGACGGCCGTCACCGTGGTGACCTGGCTGCCCGGCACGACGTTCGTCGGGTCGGCCGGCGGCGCGACGACCGCGTCGGCCGGTGCGGGCACCGGGGCTGCGGGCGCGGCCGGGGTGCTCGCCGAGCCGGGCACGGGCGCCGCGGACGGCGTGGCGGGCGAGCCGGGCACGGCCGCACCGGTCGGGGCGGCCGTGGGCGCGATCGTCACGGCGGGCAGCGGGGCGTCGTCCCCGGCGGCGGCGGCCGCGGACGCGGCGGCCACGCCGCCGATCCCGATGGCGCCGGACACGAGCCAGACGGCGGTGTTCCTCTTCACGATGCTCTCCTCTCGGTGGTGCCGGGGGCCGGCACCGGGACGCCCCGGACGGGGCGGGGGACGAGGTCCCGCGCGAGCAGCGCCCACGCACGGACCAGGTGCTCCGCCGGCCGGCTCGCGGCCAGCGAGAGCAGGACGGCGGCGGCACGCGCCCGCAGGCCGACCGGGTCGACGACCCGGTCCGCCTCACGCAGCAGCGCGTCGCGCCAGCCGGGCACCGCGCGGTACCCGGGGTCGAGGGTCGGCAGGACGCTCGTGTGCGCGAGCAGGCACGCGAGGTCGTCCACCAGCAGGCCGGGCCCGAGCGTGTCGACGTCGACGAGGCCGAGGCCGGTCGCCCCGTCCCACCACAGGTTGGCCGGGTGCAGGTCGCCGTGGGTGACGCCGGCCGGACCCGGGTCGGTCACGGCGACGGCCGCGTGCACGGCGTCGGCGGTCCACCGGACGACGTCCGCGAGGTCCGGCGCGTGGTCGACGAGCGCCGCGACGTACTGCTCGAGCCGCGCGCTCCACGGCGGCCGGGCGGGCAGCGCGTCCGCCGGGACGGCGGCGACGCGGCTCAGCAGCTCGAGGACCGCGCCCGGGTGCGGGGCGTCGCCGGCCATCAGGTGGTCGGCGAGCGGGCGCCCGGCCGCGGACCCGAGGACGACGAGCCCCGGCGTGTGCGCGACCGTGGCGGGCACCGGCACGTCGACCCCGCGCAGCAGCGCCAGCCGCGTGACGAGGCCCGTCGAGCGGTCCGCGCGCAGCACCTTGGCCCAGCGGTCGCCCGTGTCGGTGCCGGCGGCGAGGACCGCGCGGCGCAGCGGCCGGTACGCCACCGTGCGCAGGGCCGTGACGCGGGTCGCGTCCCCCGCGCCAGCGAGCACGCCCGCGAGCAGGTCCGGCGTGCTCGCCGTGCGCAGGGCCGGCAGCGCCGGGTCGTCGGGGTGGGCCCACACCGCGAGCGCGGCGTCGCCGACCCGCACGCGTGCCACGCCGGGCCCGTCGACGTCGGCCGTCGTGACCGTGAGGTGGTGCGTGACCGGCTCCGCCGCCGGTGCGCCCGCGGGCCGGGTGCCGACGACGTAGCCGACGCTCGTCTCCGCCCCCGGGCGGGCGTGCACGGCGTCACGTCCCCACCGCTCCACGCGCAGGCCCGCGGGCTCGAGCACCGCGGCCAGCACGTCGCCGGCGGCGGGGCCCAGGAGCACGCGCTCGGTCGTCGTCATGGCAGCCATCCGACCCGGTGCGGGTGGGGCCCGCGTGACACCCGGATGAGAGGGTTGTCATGTGCGTGCGGACGACGGGCCAGGTGCTGCCCGGCCCGCGCACGGGCGCCCCGCGCTCGTGGCCCTCGTGACGGCGGGCGGCGCGGTCGGCACCCTGGCGCGCTACGGCGTCGGTGAGCTCGTGGACGGGCCTGGCGCCTGGCCGGTCGCGACGACGGTGGTGAACCTGGCGGGCGCGCTCGCGCTCGGGCTGCTCGTCGGCGCGCTGGGCCACGGGCCGCTGTCACCGTCGGCGCGCGCCGCGCGGCTCGCCCTGGGCACCGGGGTGCTGGGCGGGTTCACGACGTTCAGCACGCTCGCGCTCGAGGTGGAGCGGCTGCTGGCCGGCGGCGACGCCCTGCTCGCGGTCGGGTACGGGGTGGTGAGCGTGGGGGTCGGCGTGCTCGCGGCGCTCGCGGGGGTCGTCACCGGCTCCCGGCTGCGGCGCCGGACGGGGACGTGGCCGTGACGGTGCTGCTGCTCGCGCTCGCCGGCGGGCTGGGGGCCGCCGCGCGGTTCGTGCTCGACGGCGCGGTGACCGCCCGCACCCGTACCCCGTTCCCCCGCGGGACGTTCCTGGTCAACGTGGCGGGCTCGCTGCTGCTCGGGCTGGTCGCGGGAGGGCACGCGGCGGGGGCGCTGGGGCCGGACGTGCTCCTCGTCGCCGGCACCGGCTTCTGCGGCGGCTTCACGACGTTCTCCACCGCGACGGTCGACACGGTGCGGCTGGCACGGGACGGGGAGGTGCGCCGCGCGCTGCTCAACGCCGTCGGGACGCTCGTGGCGTGCGTCGCGGCCGCGGCCGCGGGCGTCGGGCTCGCCGGCACCCTCCTGCGCTGACGCCCGGTTCCTCACCCTTGTCCGCCCCGGCGGCACGGCGGAGACTGGCCGCACGACGGCTGTGCGACGGGGGGCGGACATGACCGCACGAGGACGGGGCACGCCCGCGCGCGTGCTGACGGCGGCGGCGCTGGCGGTGACCGCGGGCCTGGCGGCGGCGCCACCCGCGACGGCGGCCCCGCCCGTGTACCGGTGCAGCGAGCAGGCGGACTGGCCGATCGTCACGGACAGCGGGCGACGCGTCCTCGACGGGGACCTGCTCGGGGACCTGCGGGTCTGCGACGTCAGCGGGGTGCACGTGCTCGGGGACGTGCGGGTCGAGCCCGGCACGCACACGAACCTCTTCCGCTCGCTCGTCGACGGGGTCGTGGCGTCCGCGGGCGCGGTGGACCTCATCCAGACCACCGTGCGGGACGACGTGCACCTCACGGGCGGCGCCGGCCTCGCGACGGCGAACGCGCACCTCGAGGGCTCGGTGCGGGCGCGCGGCAGCGTCATCCTCGACCAGACGGTCGTGCGCGGCGACGTCGTGGTGGAGACGAGCGTGCAGCAGCCGTGGCTGCGGGTCGTCGACAGCACCGTGAGCGGTGACCTCGCCGCGCACGGCGGCGACATGACGTTCGCGTGGACCACCGTCGAGGGGGACATGGATGTCGCGCGCTGGACCAACCTGCGGGTGTGCGGCGGCGGCGTCGGCGGCGACGTGCTCCTGGCCGCCGCGGCCGGCACCGGCGCGCTCGGGGCGTCGTCGTGCGGCGGGCAGGGCCCGCGCATCGGCGGGTCGCTGACGGCGGTCGACGTGCAGCCCTCGCTCAGCGTGCTGCGCACGAGCGTCGGCGAGGACCTGCGCTGCCTCGCGGCCCCCGGGCTGCTGCAGCTGTTCGGCGTCAGCGTCGGCGGGTACCGCGACCCGGGCTGCCGGTCACGCTGAGCGGCGTCGGGTGCGGGTGAGGCCGACCGCCGCTCAGGGGCGCCCGGGCTCGTCCACAGGCGTGGCGCCCGTCGCCTCGGCCGTCGCGCGGTCGACGAGGTAGACGCGGCCGCTCGCGTCGCGCACGCGCACGAACTCGGCCTGCAGCGCCGACTCGCGGCGGCGCTCCTCCTCGGTGGCGCTGCGGCCCGCACGTCGCGGGTGCGCGACCGACGCAGGACCGAGCAGGTACCGCGCGAGCCAGTCGGTCATGTCGAACCGTCGTCCTCGCGCCATGCGGTCCCCTCCACCTTTCGTGAGCGCACTCATCATAAGGGCACGAAGGAGTGGCGGTAGCATCGGGGCCGTGACGCGCGCGACGACGACGGACCCCCTGGCGGTCGAGGCCCAGGTGTGCCTCACGCTCTCGGCGGCCGCACGCTCGCTCGTCGCCTTCTACCGGCCGCTCCTCGAGCCGCTCGGGCTCACGCACCCGCAGTACCTCGCGATGCTCGCGCTGTGGCAGCACGGCACGCTCTCGCTGCGCGCGCTCGCCGACCTGCTGCACCTGGAGCCCGCGACCACGTCGCCGATCGTCAAGCGCCTGGCCGCCATGGGGCTGGTCGTCCGCTCCCGCGCGGCCGGCGACGAGCGCACGCTCGCGATCCAGCTCACCCCGGCCGGCCGCGCCCTGCGGGACCGGGCGGAGCACATCCCGGCCACCATGGTCGAGCGGCTCGGCGTGACGCCCGAGCAGGTCGACGAGATCCGACGTGCTGCGCAGCTCGTCGTCGACGCGGTCGGCGCGGCCGAGGACGGCGACGGCGCGGGCGCTGCCGGTGACGCGGGCGCTGCCGGTGACGTGGGCGCTGCCGGCGACGGGCAGACGCACGACGGCGGCGCCGTCCCGCGCGGCGCCCGGGCCTGAGCCCGGGCACCGCGCGCCGTCACCGCGACGTCTGCCGGTACCGGGCGATCGCGAGCGGGGCGAACACCACGAGGATCACCGCCACGCAGATCAGCGTGTACGCCACCGGGTGCTGCATCGACCACGCGTCCGACACCGCGGCCGCCGGGTTCGTGTTGCCGAACAGCTCGCGGCACGCCTGCGTCAGCGTGGACACGGGGTTCCACTCGACGAAGACGCGCAGCGCCGACGGGAACGACTCCAGCGGCACGAACGCGTTCGAGACGAACGTCAGCGGCATGATGACGATGAACGACGCGTTGTTGATGACCTCCACGCTGGGCACGAGCACACCCACCAGCGCCATGATCCAGCTCACCGCGTACGCGAACACGAGCAGCAGCGCGAACGCCGCCGCGGCGTCCAGCAACGAGCCGCGCACGCGCCAGCCCACGACCAGCCCCGTGAGCGCCATGATCGCCAGCGACAGCACGTTGTAGACGACGTCGGAGAGCGTGCGCCCCGCCAGGACGGCGGACTGCGACATGGGCAGCGACCGGAACCGGTCGATGATCCCCTTCTGCATGTCCTCGGCGATCCCGGCGCCCGTGAACGTCGCCCCGAACACGACGGTCTGGGCGAAGATCCCGGGGATGAGGAACTCGCGGTAGGAGACGCCCTCACCCGGGTCGATCGCCCCGCCGAACACGTAGGCGAACAGCAGCACGAACATGATCGGCGAGATGAGGACGGCCACGAGGATCTCGGGCACCCGCACGATCTTCAGCAGGTTGCGCTTCGCCACCACCTGCGTGTCGACGACGGTCCTGGTCAGCGCGCTCACCGCGGCACCTCCGACGTGACGTCGGGGCGGGCGGGCACGGCGTCCCGCTCCTCGGCCCTCCGGTGCCGGCCACCGCCGTCCCGTCCGGTCCCGTCCCGTCCGGTCCCGTCCTGCCCGGTCCCGTCCTGCCCGGCCCCGTCCTGCCCGGCCCGTCCCGGGGTGGCCTCGTCGTCCGCGGTGCGACCCGTGAGCGTGAGGAACACGTCGTCGAGCGTGGGGCGACGCAGGCCGACGTCGAGCACGCGCACCCCGTCGGCCTCCAGCCGGTCCAGCACGACCCGCAGCGACCGTGCCCCCTCGCGCACGGCGACCGACAGCGACCGCTCGGTGCCGCCGTCGTGCACCTCGTCCCCCGCGGCCACCGCGGCCAGCGCGGCACGGGCGGCCGGCCGGTCCGCCGCGTCGGCGAGGACGAGCTCGACGCGCTCACCGCCGACCTGCGACTTCAGCTCGTCGGCCGTGCCGCGGGCGATCGCCCGGCCGTGGTCGATCACGACGATGTCGTCGGCGAGGCGGTCGGCCTCCTCCAGGTACTGCGTCGTGAGCAGCAGCGTGGTGCCCGCGCGGACGAGCCCGTGGATCACCTCCCACATCTGCAGCCGGCTGCGCGGGTCGAGGCCCGTGGTGGGCTCGTCGAGCACCACGACCGGCGGCTCCGCGACCAGCGCGCACGCGAGGTCCAGCCGGCGGTGCATCCCGCCCGAGTACGTCTTGGCGGGCCGGTCGGCGGCGTCGGCGAGGTCGAACCCCGCGAGCAGCTCGCGCGCCCGCTCCGCGGCCCGCCGCCGGCGGAACCCGTACAGGCGCCCGATCATCTCGAGGTTCTCGGCGCCCGTGAGGTTCTCGTCGACCGCGGCGGACTGCCCCGAGAGGCCGATGCGCCGGCGCACCTCCTCCGGCGCGTGCAGCACGTCCGCGCCCGCGACGGTGGCCGAGCCGCCGTCCGGGCGCAGCAGCGTCGTGAGGATGCGCACCGCCGTCGTCTTGCCGGCCCCGTTGGGGCCGAGCAGCGCGAGCACCGTGCCCTGCGGCACCTGCAGGTCCAGGCCCCGCAGGGCCTCCACCTCGCCGTACCGCTTCACCAGCCCCTGGGCCGAGATCGTCGCCGTCGCCATGCCTGCCCTCCGCCTCGTCGCCGGACAGCCACCGGACGCGGTCGCCCGGTGCGCTCGCGGGTACCGACCGGTGCCGGCGCCGCGACTCGTCGGGGGCGTCGAGGTCCGGTTCGTCCCGGTCCGACCCATGCTGCACCCGCCCACCGACATCCGGGAGGGCCGGGTGGACCGGCTGCTCAGGCCGACGCGCGCAGCACGTCCTCGACCTCGTCCCGGCCCAGCACCACCGGGTTCGCGCGCGTGCTCGACGCCGCGAGCGCGGCCCCGGCGACCGCGGGCACGTCGTCGTCCGCCAGGCCGAGCGCCGCGAGCCCGCGCAGGCCCAGCGTCCCGACCGTGTCCGCGAGCCACGCGGCGGCGTCCTCGGGGCGGGCCGTCGCGCTCCCGGTGAGGACCTGCGCGGCCTCGGCGTACCGGCGCAGCCCCGGGCCGTCGGGGTCGGTGCGCCGCAGCGCGCGCACGTTCGCGGCCGTCGTCGCCGCCAGCACGGCGGCGCACACCTCGCCGTGCGGTGCGCCCAGGCGCCCGCCGAGCGCCGCCGCGAGGCCGTGCACGGCGCCGAGCCCCGCGTTCGCCAGCGCCGTCCCGGACAGCAGCGCCGCGAGGCTCATGTCGGTGCGCGCGTCGAGGTCGTCCCCGTGCGCGTGGGCGCGCACGAGCGAGCGCGCCGCGCGGCGCAGCCCCTCGCGCGCGAGGGGGTCGGTCAGCGGCGTCGCACGCGGCGTCGTGAACGCCTCGAGGCACTGCGTGAGCGCGTCGGCGCCGGACGACGCCGTGACGGGCGGCGGGCAGCCGAGCGTGAGGACGGGGTCGACGACGGCGACGGCCGGCAGCAGCGTGCGCCCCCGCAGGCTCGCCTTGACCCCGTGCTCGGGCACCCGCACGGGCGCGTTCGCCGTGACCTCGGCGCCCGTGCCGGCGGTGGTGGGCACGGCGACGACGGGCGGCGCGTCCGCGGGCAGCGGGCGCCCGGCGCCGACGACCTCGAGGTGGTCGAGCACGTCGCCGTCGCCGCGGCACAGGGCCGCGACGGCCTTCGCCGTGTCGAGGACGGACCCGCCGCCCCAGCCGACGACGACGTCGGGCCGCACCTCGCGGGCCCGCGCCACACCGGCGCGCACGTCCTCGACGTCGGGCTCGCCGCGGTGGCGCCACACGTGCACGTCGCCCGCGAGCGCGTCGGCGTCCGCGTGCCCGCCGGCGACGAGCAGCACCCGCCGACCGAGCCCGCCGACGACCTCGGCCAGCCCCTCGGCGGCACCCGGCCCGGCCACGACCCGTCCCGCGGTGGCGAAGGTCCACATGCCCCCGACCCTAGGCCGGTGCCCGCAGGCAGGCAGGGACGGTGGCGGGGACGGTGGACGGACGAGGGCCGGGAACGACGACGGGCCGGTGGGATCACCCACCGGCCCGGCGCGACCGCCCCGACAGACGCCTCACGGCGCGTGGCCGCTCGTAGCGGCTGGTGTTGGAGCCCGGGGTCATGAACCGGGGCGGCACGCGTCTCAACGCCGGCGCCCGGGGTCCTGTTCCGCCCGGTTCCCGTGACGCCCCTCACCCGCACCGCCCCTCGTGCCGCCGCGCTGCGGGGCCGGTAGCGTCGAGGCGTGGAGGCCCTGGTGCTGATCGCGCTGCTCGCGACGCTGCTGACCGCCGTCGTCGTGCCGGGTGCCGCCGTGCTGGTCCGGTCCCGCCGGACCCGGCGGGAGCGTGACGACATGCTGCGGGCGGACCCTTCCGCGGGCCCCAGCGCGGAGCAGGCGGCGTTGCGCGGGGCGGCCTCAGCTCCTGGATGCGCCCGGCCGGGTCCTGACGCCGGAGGTGCTCCACCGCGCCCAGGTGCGGCGTCGCGTCGTGCCACGGGCGGCAGCGGCCGACGGTCGGAGCGGCGCGCCGCCGCCGGGTCAGGCGGCCGCCGTCCAGCCCGCCGAGCGCAGGTGCCAGGCCTCGCCGTCGTGGACCAGCTCGGTCACGCCGCCGTTGGGCAGGTGCCCGCCGCGGACCATCGTGAGCGGGACCTCCGGCACGGCCGTGACGACGAGGACCTTGAGCAGGTAGCCGTGCGAGACGGCCAGCGCGCTGCGGCCGTCCGCCAGGACGTCGTCCAGCACGCGGCGCGCGCGTTCCTGGGCCGACACCCACGACTCCCCACCCGGTGCGGCGACCAGGTCGTGCTCGGGCGTGAACCAGGCCGCGAACGGGCCGGCGAGGTCGCCCGTGCGCAGGTCGTCCTTGGTGCGGCCCTCGAAGTCGCCGAAGTCGACCTCGCGCAGGTCGTCGCGCACCTCGACGGGCAGGGCGGCGGCGTCGGTGCCGGCGACCAGCAGGTCGACCGTCTCCCGGGCGCGGCGGAGCGGGCTCACCAGGACGCGCGCGACGCCCGCGCCGCGCAGCCGCTCCCGCACCGGTGCGAGGGCGCCGGCCGCCGACGCGTGCAGCGGCAGGTCGGTCCGGCTCGTGTACCGGGACTCGAGGTTCCAGGCGGTCGGGCCGTGGCGGACAAGCAGCAGCCGGACCGGACCGCGCCCACCCCCGCGACGGGCTGCGTCACGGGGCCGGCACGGCAGCGCCGGGCGCGGCCGGTGCGAGGTCCACCGCCGGCGGACGCGGCGCGACGCCGTCGAGTGACCGGACCGCGGCGAGCACGTCGTCGACCGTGACGGCCAGCAGCGCCGGGTCGGGGTCGGGCGCGAACGTCTCGCCCCGGCGTACCGAGGCGTCCGTGAGCACCACGTGCGGGCCGGGCGGCGGCCCCCACTCCTCCGGGGGCGCGGGGCCGAACAGCACGACGGACGGGATGCCGTACGCCGAGGCCAGGTGCGCGGCTCCGGTGTCCGCGGAGACGACGAGCGACGCCGCGGCGACGAGCGCCGCGAACTCCGTCAGCCCCAGCTCGCCGGCCACGACGGCGGCCTGCGGCAGGCCCGCGAGCGCGGCCACCTCCAGTGCGCGCGGCCCCTCGGCCGCACTGCCGGTCAGGAGCACCTCGCGCCCCTCGTCGGCGAGCGCCCGTGCCACGCGCGCGAACCGGTCCACGGGCCACTGGCGGGACCCGTAGAACGCGCCGACGTGGACGACGGCGGCGCCGCGCGCGACGGGCTCGACCGGCGGCACGAGCAGCCCGACGTCGTCCGGGTCGGCGGGGATGCCGTGGTCGGCGAGCAGCCGCGTCCACCGCACCCGCTCGAGGACGCCGTGCACCCACGGGGTGCCACCCTCCCAGCCGTCGACGTGGTGGACGATCTCGCGCCGGGCCTCCAGCAGCGCGATCAGCCCGCGGCTCTCGGGACCGCTGCCGTGCAGGTTGACCGCGACGTCGACGCGGCCGGGCTCGACCGGCAGCGGGTCGTCCAGGCCGCGGGTGGGCAGCAGCACGTCGACGCCGCCCACCAGTGCGACCACCGGCTCGAGCCACTCGGGCACGGCGAGGACGAGCTCGTGCTCCGGGTGGGCGCGCCGCAGCGCGCGGACGGCCGGGACGGCGACGAGCAGGTCGCCGAGCTTGAGCGCGCGCAGCGCGAGCAGCTCGGGCGCGTCGGGGCGGGGGCCGAAGCGGCGGACGAGGCTCACGCGACCGCCTCGTGCGCGGCGGTGCCGAGCAGGTCGCGGACGTCCTCGAGCACGGGCGCGACCTCGACGCCGGCGACGAACGACGGGTCGTGCTCGCACCGCGGCGCGGTCCAGCCGACCTGCGTGCAGTCGATGCCGCACTCGGGGCAGTGCGACGTCCAGGACATCTGCATGCGGTCCTGCGAGCGCCCCAGCGGGCCGGCGTTGACCGCGTTGCCGAACCAGAAGATGCCGACGGTCGGCGCGCCGACCGCGCGGGCGAGGTGGCGCGGGCCGGAGTCGTTGGCGACGACGACGTCCGCGAGGCTCAGCAGGCCCGCGAGCTCCCCCAGGTCGAGACGGTCCGCGAGCGAGGCGACGCGGCCGCGCGCGGCCGGCGGGAGCGCGGCCTGCGCCCGGGCGACGACGACGTCCGCGCTCTCGACATCCGTGGCGTCCCCGACCACGAGCACCTGCGCGCCGTCGGCCGCGACGGCGGCGGCCACGTCCCCGAAGCGCTCCGCGGGCCAGCGCCGGCGCGGGTCGGTCGCGCCCGGGTGGACGACGACGAGCCGGTCGCCGCCGCCGACGTGCCGCCGGGCGCGGTCGCGCTCCTCGTCGGTCACGGCCAGGCGCGGCTCGAGCGCGACCGCCGGGGCGCCGGCCAGGCCGACGACCTCCAGGGCCCGCAGCATCTCGTGCTGGTAGTACACGTACGGCAGCGACCGCTCGAGCGGGACGGCGTCCGGGGTGCGGGTGCCGACGGTGTGCCGGGCGCCGAGCCGCAGCAGGAACGGGTTGGAGTTGCGCCCGCCCCCGTGCACCTGCACGGCGAGGTCGAACCGGCGCTCGCGCATGCGCCGCACGAACTCCTCGGTCGCGGCGGGGTCCTCCTCCTGGCCGCGCGCCTCCCGGATGCCGGGCGCCACGGGCAGCACCTCGACGTCGTGCACGGGCCCGGGCCGCCCGGTGAGCAGCGCGGCGTGCATCGGGCTGCCGAGCAGCGTGATCTCCGCGCCCGGGTACGCGTGCGCCAGGGCCTCGACCGCCGGCACCGCGAAGAGCAGGTCGCCCAGGCCGCCGCCGCGCAGCACCGCGATGCGCCGCACGTCGGCGAACCGCTCGCCGAGGGGGCCGACGGCGGGCAGCGGGGCGGACGGGCTCGGCAGGACCACGGGCGGGGCTCCTTCGGTCGGTCGGGGACGAGGGCCTGCGACGCTGCGAGGTCCGCTGCCTTCCTAGTGCCCGCGCCGGGGCGCGGCAATCGGAGGAGCGCTCGACGAGCAGGTGCCCGGTTCGCGTGCTTCTCTGGCACCACCGTCGACCCCACCGGGAGGGCCCGCATGTCCGTCGTGACCGCTGACCTGCTGACGCGCCTGCGCGGTGCCGCACCCGAGGTCACCGTCGTCGGCGACCTCGTGCTCGACGGGTGGTGGACCGGCACGGTCGACCGCGTCACGCGGGAGGCGCCCGCGCCGGTCGTCGACGTCGCCGAGCGCTGCTACGCGCCCGGTGGGGCCGCGAACACGGCCGCGAACCTCGCGGCCCTCGGCGCGCGGGTGCGGCTCGTCGGCCTCGTCGGCGACGACGCGGACGGGCGCCGCCTGCTCGACCTGCTCGCCGACGCGGGCGTCGACACCGGCGGCGTCGTGGTCAGCGACCGGGTCCGCACCACGGCGAAGAACCGCATCCTCGCGGCCGACCAGGTGCTCGTCCGGGTCGACGAGCAGCAGTCCGAGCCGTACCCCGCCCCGGTCCTGGAGGACGTCGCGGCGGCGGTGCGGCGCGCGGCGCCCGGACCGGGTGACCGGGGGTGCTCGTCGTCTGCGACTACGGGGTCGGGGCGCTCGACGGCCCGGTGCGCGAGGCGCTCCTGTCCCCCGCGGCGCGTCCGGCCCTGACCGTCGTCGACGCGCACGACCTGCGGCGCTGGGCGGACCTGCGGCCCGACCTCGTGACGCCCAACGCCGCCGAGGTCGCGGCCCTCCTCGAGGTCCCGCACCTGGCCGCCCGCGGCCCCGACCGGGCCGCCGCCGTGCTCGCGCAGCGCGACGCCGTCCTCGCCGCGTCCGGCGCGGCGGCGGCGGTGGTCACCCTCGACGCCGCCGGCACCGTGCTCGTCGCGCCCGGTGAGGAGCCGCACCGCACGGTCGCCGAGCCCGCGACGGAGAAGCAGGCGTCGGGCGCGGGTGACACGTTCGTCGCCGCGCTCACGGTCGCGCGCGCCGCCGGCCTGCCGCTGCCGGTGTGCCAGGAGGTCGCGCAGGCCGCCGCGGACGTCGTCGTGCAGCAGTTCGGCACGTCCGTGTGCGGGGTCGCGGACCTCGTCGAGCGCCTCGCCACCCGCACCGGCCGCCCCGGCCGGGGCCCGTCCTGCCGCCCGACGAGCTGCTCGCGCGCCTCGAGGCCGACCGCCGCGCCGGACGCCGGATCGTGTTCACCAACGGCTGCTTCGACGTGCTGCACCGCGGGCACACCACGTACCTGGAGCAGGCCAGGCAGCTCGGTGACGTGCTCGTCGTCGCGCTCAACGACGACGACAGCGTCCGCCGGCTCAAGGGCCCCGAGCGGCCGATCAACGGCGCCGAGGACCGCGCGGCCGTCATCGGTGCGCTCGCGTGCGTCGACTACGTGACGGTCTTCGGCACGGACACGCCCATCCCGCTCATCGAGCGGATCCGCCCCGACGTCTACGCGAAGGGCGGGGACTACACGCCCGAGATGCTCGCCGAGGCCGAGGCCGTGCGCGCGTACGGCGGCGAGCTGGCGATGCTCGACTACGTCGCGCACCACTCGACGACCGCGATGGTCGAGCGCATCCGCTGGGACGCGCCGCAGCCGGCCGAGCGCGGCGCGGGCGCGTCGTGACGCGCCGCTGGTCCGGGGACTGGGCGCGGCCGCTGCCGGCCGCGCCACCCGCACCGGCGGTCGACGTGCTCGTCCCCACGTCCGGCCGCGCCAGCGCGCTCGCGGTCACGCTGGCGGGGCTCGCGGCGCAGGACGGTCCCGGCTTCCGGGTCGTCGTCAGCGACCAGTCCCCCGGCGACCCGGGCACCGACGACCCCGCGGTGCAGGCGATGGTCCGGGTGCTGCGCGCCCAGGGCCGCCCGGTGGAGGTGCTGCGCCACCTGCCGCGGCGCGGGCTGGCGGAGCACCGGCAGTTCCTGCTCGACCAGGCCCGCGCGGACACCGTGCTGTTCCTCGACGACGACGTGTGGCTCGAGCCGGGCATGCTCGCGCGGATGCACGACGCCCTGACGACGCTGGGGTGCGGGTTCGTCGGCGCGGCCGTGCAGGGCCTGAGCTACCTCGACGACGACCGCCCGCACGAGCGCACGCCGTTCGAGCCGTGGCGCGACGGCGTGCGGCCCGAGCGGGTGCGCCGCGGGGAGCCGGGCTTCGACCGGTGGACCCTGCACAACGCGGCGAACCTCGTGCACCTGGCGGCGGAGGTCGAGGTGCCCGAGGGCGGCTGGCTGCCCTACAAGGTCGCGTGGGTGGGCGCGTGCGTGCTGTACCGGCGCGCGGCGCTGCTGGACGTGGGCGGGTTCGGGTTCTGGGACCGGCTGCCCGCCGACCACGCGGGCGAGGACGTCGCCGTGCAGTGGCGCGTCATGGAGCGGTTCGGCGGGGCGGGGCTGCTGCCGAGCGGTGCGGTGCACCTGGAGGCGCCGACGACGGTCGAGCAGCGGGACGTCGACGCGTTCGACGTCGTGCTGGACGCGGACGCACCGAACGACCGCGCGCGCGCCGACCGCTGACGGTCGCGGCCGGCGCGCGGCAGCGTCAGCCGTCCTCGCGGTCCGGGCTCTCCAGCCGGAAGAAGTTGCTCTGCTTCCCGTCCTTGCGCTCCTCCTGGTAGATGAAGTTCAGGCGCCGCGCGTCGAACGTCTCGAACCACTCGTCCCAGGTCACGGGCGTGAGCCGGTCGTCCTGGTCGCCGAAGTCGAACCGGAGCACGCCCAGGTGGTCGTCGTGCTCGGTGCCCTCGACCGTCGCCGGGCGCCCGCCGCGGTCCTCGGCCCACTGCTTGATGACCTCGTGGCTCGTGGTCACGAGGCTGCGGCCGGCGCGCTCGGGCTCGTCGTCGGGCGACGTGACCTCCTGCGAGTACTTCAGGGACTTCGAGGTGTCGGGACCGGTGCGCACGTGCCCGCCGTCCGGGCCGGGGCCGACGTCGTCCGCGTCCCCGTCCCCGCCTCCGCCACCGCCGCCGACACCACCGCCGCCGTCGCCCGAGGCGAGGCCCTGCAGCGTCCCGGCGAGCGCCTGCACGAGCTCGTCCTTCTTCATGCCGGAGCTGCCGGAGACCTCGTGCTCCTTCGCGAGCTCGCGCAGCTCGTCGACGCTCTTCTCGCGCAGCTCCGTCTCGCTGACGTCGGGCGTGTCCGGCGTCTGGTTGCCCGGTTCCTCGCTCACGCGCATCTCCTCCCGCTCGGTGCGGCGGGCGGCGCGCGACGGCACCGCCCGCCAGGGTCGTCCCCATGCTCGTCGGGGACCTGCGCGCCCGCACGGCGAGGCGGCAGGCGCCTCAGCCGGCGGTCCGGCGTCCCACGACCTCGACGTAGTGCGGGTTCTGCATGATCCCGAGCAGGTTGCCGAACGGGTCGACGACGACGGCCGTGCGGAAGCCCTCACCGCGCTCGGTGACCGGCTCGCGCGGCGTCGCACCCAGCGCCAGCAGCCGCTCGTGCGCGGCCTCGAGGTCGTCCACGTGCCACAGCACGACCGCACCGCCGGGTTCGCCCAGCGCGTTCGGGGGCGCGTAGGCGGCGTCGATGAGCCCGAGCTCGTGCTCGAGGTCGCCGACGCGCCACTCGTGGTACCCCGGCACCCGGTAGTACGGCTCGAGGCCCAGCACCTGCGTGTACCAGGCGGACGCCGCCGCGTGGTCCTCGGCGTAGATGGAGATGGTCGCGACTCCGCGCAGCATGGCTGCTCCCTCCGTCACCGGCCCTGTGCCGCGCTCCCCACCCTCCTCCGGGAAGCGGACGGACCGTGTCCTCCTCTCCGCCCGGCGGACGCCCCGGGTGCTGCGGGAACGGCACGGGACCGGCCGGTGAACGCGGGCACCCGGCGCGGCGTCGGCCCGTCGAACGGCGGCTGACCTGCGTGAACACTCGCCCAACGCGCTCGCAACGGTCGCGGTCGCGTCCGTTTTGCGGTATCCGCGCTCCCTAGCGTGGTCCGCGGTCCGGCCGAGGTCGGGCCCGGCGCCCCACCCGGGACGTCGCCCCCTGCCGCACCGCGGGCACCGCCGGCCGTCACGCCGCAGCGGGCCGCGCGTGCGTCGCACCGCCCCCTCGTGCCTGGAGACCCATGGCTGCCGTGCTCGCCCCGCCCGGGGCCGACCGCACCGGACCGGACCCCGCCGGACCCCGCCCGCCCGCACCGACCGTCCGCCGCACCGGCGCCGCCCGCCGCCGTCGCGCGCTCGCGTGGTTCGCGCTGCTCGCCGGTCCGAACGTCGCGCTGCTCGTCCTGTTCGTGTACCGCCCGCTCGTCGAGAGCTTCTACCTCTCGACGATGCAGTGGAACCTCGGCTCGCCGGTCGCCCGCTTCGTGGGCCTCGGCAACTACGTCGAGTTCTTCACCGCGGACTCCACCGCGCGCGTCCTCACCACGACCGCGGTGTTCACGCTCGCGACGGTCGGCGGGGCGCTCGCGCTGGGCCTCGGTCTCGCGCTGCTGCTGAACCTGCGCCTGCCCGGCCGCGGCCTGGCGCGCACGGTCGCGTTCGCCCCCTACGTGCTGTCCGGCTACGCGGTCGGCATCCTCTGGCTGTTCATCTTCGACCCCCGGTACGGGCTCATGTCGACCGTGCTCGGCTGGTTCGGCGCCACCTCGCCCCAGTGGTACACGACGCCGCCGTGGCCGCTGGTCATGGTCGTCGTGGTGTACCTGTGGAAGAACCTCGGGTACGTCGCGCTCATCTACCTGGCCGGTCTGCAGGCGGTGCCGCAGGACCTGCGGGACGCCGCGGCGCTCGACGGCGCGACGCCCGCGCGCACGCTGCGCTCGATCGTGCTGCCGCTGCTCGCGCCGACCACGTTCTTCCTGCTCGTCACGATGCTGCTGGCCTCGCTGCAGTCCTTCGACATCATCAAGGCGATGACGCAGGGCGGGCCCCTCGGCAGCACGACGACGCTGATGTACCAGATCTACCAGGAGGGCTTCGTCAACGGCCGGGCCGGGTACGCGTCCGCCGGCGCGACGATCCTGTTCCTCCTCCTGCTCGCGGTCACCGCGGTCCAGCTGCGCTACGTCGAGCGGAAGGTCCACTACGCATGAGCGTCCAGACTCCCCCACGCCCGGCGGCTGCGGCGCCCGCCTCGCCGCCGCCCGCGGCGTCCCCGCCCGCACCGGCCCACCGCGGCCGCTCCCCGCGGGCCCTGCTGCTCGACGGCGGCGGCGTGCTGGCCATGGTCGTCGCGGCCGTCGTGCTCGGGATGCCGCTGCTGTGGATGGCGCTCGCCAGCCTCAAGCGGCCCGACGAGCTCTACCAGGTGCCGCTGCAGTGGCTGCCCGAGCGGTTCGACGTCGCCAACTACGCGCAGGCCGCGGACACCATCCCGCTGGGCACGCTCTTCGCGAACAGCGTCGGCCTGACCGTCGCGGGCGCCGGCCTCAAGGTCGTCCTCGGCCTGTGCTGCGCGTACGCGCTCGTCTTCCTCGACGTGCCGTTCAAGCGGGCCGTGTTCCTCGTCGTCATCGCGGCCCTGATGATCCCGCCGCAGATCACGATCATCCCCAACTACACGTTCGTCGCGAGCCTCGGCTGGCTCAACACCTACCAGGGCATCCTCGTGCCCGGCCTGGCCAGCGCGTTCGGCACGTTCCTGTTCCGCCAGCACTTCCTCACGCTGCCCCCCTCGGTGCTCGAGGCGGCACAGCTCGACGGCGCGGGGCACTGGCGGCGGCTGTGGCGGTTCGTCGTCCCGATGTCGCTGCCCACGGTCGCGGCCGTCGGCCTCGTCGCCGTCGTCACCGAGTGGAACGACTACCTGTGGCCGTTCCTCGTCGTCGACGACCCCGACAAGATGACGCTCCCCGTGGGCCTGACGCTCCTGCAGAACGTCGAGGGCATGTCGAACTGGGGCGTGCTGCTGGCCGCCACGGTCGTCGTGACGCTCCCCGTGCTGCTCGTCTTCCTGCTCCTGCAGCGCCGGCTCGTCGCCGGCCTCACCACGGGCGCCGTCACCGGCTGACCCGTCCGCCGGGGCGCGCACCGCGCCCCGGCACCCGCCCCGACCACCGGACCACCCCCGGTCCGGTCCCCGCGCGCGCCGTCCGGCCGCGCACAGCACCCCTGCTGCACACCCCCGAGGAGACCCCGTGTTCCACCGCACCGCGCGGAACCGTCGTCCGTCCGCCCTCGCCCTCGGCGCGCTCGCCGCCGTCGGCGCCCTGACCCTCACCGCCTGCACGGCCCCCAGCGTCGCGGGCGACGACCCGTCGGCATCCGGCGGGGCCGCCGCCGACGTCGACTGGTCGCAGGTCGAGCCCGCGTCCGAGATCACCTGGTGGAGCAACCACCCGGGCGCCTCGAAGGCGGTCGAGGAGGAGCTCATCGCGCGCTTCGAGGAGGAGCACCCGGAGATCTCCGTCAAGCTCGTCACCGCGGGCGCCAACTACGACGAGGTCGCCCAGCGCTTCCAGGCCGCGTCGCAGACGGACGAGCTGCCCGACCTCGTCATCGCCTCCGACGTCTGGTGGTTCCGGTACCACCTGAACGACCAGATCATGCCGCTGGACGACGTGTTCGAGCACCTGGGCTCGGACACCGACGACTTCGTCCCGGCGCTGTACGGCGACTACGAGTACGACGGGCAGCACTGGGCCGCGCCGTACGCCCGCTCGACGCCGCTCTTCTACTACAACAAGGACATGTGGGCGGCCGCCGGCCTGCCCGACCGCGGCCCGGAGACGTGGGAGGAGTTCGCGTCCTGGACGGGCCAGCTCCAGCCGCAGCTGCCCGCCGACTCGGCGCCCCTCGGCATGTCGGTCGGCACCTCGTGGTCCGCGTGGTGGTTCGAGAACATGATCTGGGGCCACGGCGGCCAGTACTCCGACGAGTGGGAGACGACCCTCGACACGCCGGAGGCGCTCGAGGCGGGCGAGTTCCTGCGCGGCCTGTTCCACGGTGACGCGCCCCTCGCGACGGTCTCGGAGGACGCGACCGTCGACTTCGCCTCCGGCACGGTCGCGGCGACGATCGGCTCGACGGGCTCGCTCAAGGGCATCCTCGACTCGGCGACGTTCGAGGTCGGCACGGCGTACCTGCCCGACGGCCCGGACGGCGGCGGCACCCCGACCGGCGGCACCGGCCTGGCGATCCCGTCCTCGCGCACGCCCGAGCAGCAGCTCGCCGCGGCGATCTTCCTGGACTTCCTCACGGGCACCGACCAGACGGCGTACTTCTCGCAGAACACCGGCTACATGCCCGTCCGCACGTCCGCCGTCGAGTCCGACACGATGAAGGCCGTCTACGAGCAGGCGCCGCAGTTCCGCACCGCGGTCGACCAGCTCGCCGACAAGGCGCGCTCGCAGGACTGGATCCGCGTGTTCGTGCCCGGCGCCGACGCGATCCTCACCGAGGGCATCGAGCAGATCGTCCTGCAGGGCACCGACCCCGCGGCGGCCTTCGAGTCGATCACGCCGAAGATCGAGACCGCGTACCGCGAGAACGTGGAGCCCTACCTGTGACGCTCGTCGTCGCGCACCGCGGCAACTCGTCCGTCGCGCCGCAGAACACCCTCGCGGCGTTCGAGGCGGCGTGGCGGGCGGGTGCCGGGTCCATCGAGATCGACGTGCAGCGCACGGCCGACGGCCAGGTCGTCGTGATCCACGACGACACGCTGGACGCGACGACGGACGGCACGGGCGCCGTGGGCGCCACCGAGCTGGCCCGCGTGCGGTCCCTCGACGCGGGCGCCTGGTTCGCGCCCGCGTACGCGGGGCAGCGCGTGCCGACGTTCGCGGAGGTCGTCGACCTGCTGCTGCGCCGGCCCGGCATCGACCTGCTGCTCGAGGTCAAGGGCGCGTGGACCGTGGACCAGGTGCGGGCGGTCACCGAGCCGGTGCTCGCCGCCGGGCTCGCCGACCGGGTCGTCGTGCAGAGCTTCTGGCCGGAGACGGTCGCCGCCCTGCGCGACGCCGCCCCCGAGCTGCGCCGGGGCCTGCTCGTGTTCGAGGTCCGCGACGACCTGCTCGACCTGTGCGCCGAGCTCGGCGTCATGACCTGCAACCCGTACGGGCCGCTGCTCGCGGCCGACCCGGGCCTGGTGGACCGGCTGCACGCGGCCGGCCTGCAGGTCATGGTGTGGACGCTCGACGAGCCGGAGCACTGGGCGGCCGCGGTCGCCCTGGGCGTCGACGCGATCATCACCGACCGGCCCGACCGGCTGGCCGGCTGGCTGGCGGCGCGCACCCCGGTGGCGGTGGCCTGACCGGCCACGCACCGCACCCGCACGCGACGGCGGCGCGGACCCCACCGGGTCCGCGCCGCCGTTCGTGCGTCCGCCACCGGGTCCACGGCCCGGGTTCCGGGCCCGGGCTCAGGGCCCGGCGACGTCCAGCAGGGCCCACACGTGCTTCGTGTCCTCGTCGGCGTACCAGCCCACGTCCTGCGAGAGGCGACGGGCGATCTGCAGGCCGAACCCGCCCATGCCGACCGGCCGCTCGCCCGCGATGGCGGGGGAGCTGCTCACGTCGTGGTCGGCGACGTCGAGCAGCAGCTGGTCGTCCCGGCGCAGCAGCGTCACCTCGGTCGGCGGGATGCCGTGCACCAGCGCGTTCGTCGCGAGCTCGCTGGCGATGAGCACCATCCGCTCCCCGACCGGGTCGAGGCCGCCGGTCGCGGCGGAGAGCTCGTGCCGCAGGCGCGAGAGCTCGGCGGTGGTGTCGATCGTCCACGTGCGCACCGGCTCGAACCCCTCCGGCGGGCGGGAGGTGCGCAGCCCCCCGTCGACGTCGGGTGGACCGTCGGTGCGCTGCTCGCTCACTGGGCTCCTCCGAGGGGGTGTGTGCGTGGGGTCTCACGCGCGCACTCACGTTAGGCGTCGCCGGCTCCGAGCGCCCGTCGAGCAGGGCCCTGACCTGGACGTGCGACGAAGACGTGGTCGTGCGGTGCCCGCGCGGTGTGCCGGCGTCAGGCGGCGGGCGCCGCCGCCGGCCCCGGGGCGGCCCCGGGGCGGCCGTCGGCTGCCCGGCGAGGAGCCACCGCACGGTCCGCGTCGCCTGCCGCCCGGCCCAGTGCGCGGCCCCCTCGCGGACCGGACCCACGGGCCGCAGCCCCAGACCGTCGACCGCCCAGGCGGGCAGGCTCGCCACCGCGGCCTGCGCGAGCGCCCCGTACCCGAGCCGCAGCGCGGCCGGCACGGGCGGCTCGCGCAGCAGGAAGTGCGCGGCGTCGAGCGCGGCCGGCGTCGCGCGCAGCACCGGCCGGTACCCCTCGAGGGCGGCGGTGAGGTCCGCGACGGTCTCGGGCAGGTCGACGGCGCCGAGCGCGTACCCGACGCGTGCGGCCTGCGCGACGTACTCGTCGGCCCGCGCGGGGCCCAGCGGGTGCGACCCGTACCGGCGGTGGGCGTCGAGGAACGACTCGATCTCCGCGACGTGCACCCACCGCAGCAGGTCGGGGTCGTCCGCCGCGTAGGGGACGCCGTCGTCCGTCACGCCGCGGATGCGCGCGTGGATGGACCGGACCGCGTCGACGGCCGCCTGCGCGTCGTCGGCCGTGCCGAACACCGTGACGGCGAGGAAGGTGCTGGTCCGCGACAGCCGCCCCCAGGGGTCCGCGCGGTAGCCGGAGTGGTCCGCCACCGCGGCCATCGCCGCCGGGTGCAGCGACTGCAGCAGCAGCGAGCGCAGTCCGCCGACGAACATCGACGCGTCCCCGTGCACGACGCGGATCGCGGCGTCGGGCGCGAACCAGCGCGGACCGGGCCGGTGGTGGATGCGCTGCCGGCTGCGCTCGCCGTGCGGGCCGGCCACGCGCAGGAAGAGCGCCGTGCCGGCGCGGGCGCGCCACCGGCGCACCGGGTCGGTGACGCTCATGGGTCCCCACGCTGCGGGACGGGACCTGAGCAAGGGCTGAGCGCGTACGGACGCGGTGAGCCGCAAGATGGCCTCCAGGTCACACCACCGTCCAGATTGTGGACCATGGCCTGGGGGCCATGGCACCCCGAAGCGGTGCCTCGCATCGCGAAGCAATGCTCGCTAGTGCCCTGACCTGCATCTTTCTGCGCGAGCGACGCCACCGAACCAGACAAGCATGCTTAGGCTGCTGCCTATGCTCGTACCTCGCGCAGCAGCCTAGCGGTACGTGTCAAGTACCGCGCGCACCTAGTGGTTGACGGTACTTGGGTACCGTGCCTAAAGTTGCGCGTACGCCACAGCCAGGAGGGCAGCGCCATGGCAACTCTTGCCGCCCCGATCAAGGTTGACGCTCACACCGATCAGCTCATCAGCCACACAGCACATTTCCTCGGTCGATCGAAGAAGGACATCGTCGACCAGGCGGTGCGCGAGTACATCGACAACCACCGCGATGCGATCCAGGAGGGCGTCAGCAACGCCCTGAAGCAGCTTGACGGATCGCTCGGCGCATCCGTCTCTGTGCTCACCGGAGTCTCGCAGGAGGAGATCGCCGCCCTCGGCGGCATCGACGAGACTCGCTGACGACGTCAACACCAAGTAGGCGTGCGGCCCGTGGGTATCCCACCTACGGGCCGCACGCCTCTATATTTGCCGACCATGAGTGACTGCGACGATCCCCCGTGAGGCCCACGATTCGGTGCCTTCGGGATGATCTCGATCTTCCGCTCCCTCCCATCAACGACCCCCTGCACCTCCTTGACCACCCGGTCATCGCGAAGGCGCAGAGGACGCCGACTGAGGTCGCCAGCGGGAGCGCGGAGCGCATCAGGTCACTTCATGACTGGGTGTGGTTCAAGCAGCGCGCCGGGCGCTTCCGCGCTGCAGTGACCGAGCTTCCGGCCGACCATCAGCCGGTCGGCGGCTGGTGGATCGGGGCCGCCGGGTCACGCAGCGCCGGCAACGCTGACGACGTCTACGCCGAACTCGAGACGATCGCGAAGCGGGAAGCGAAGGGCACCAAAGCCAAGACAGACTCCTCGTGGATGCTGCCGGACTCCCAGGACGAAACGCGCCTGCGTCTTGAGGAAGGCGTTGCCGTCGTGCTCGCCATCCGCTTCGTCGTCCGCAGGCTTGTCGCTCGCTCTCTCCGGACGGGCAAGGGGTGGACTGCTGAGTTCTCGAACGCGACAGTCAGCGCGCACGTCCGGGCAGACGATGGCGAGGCCTACCTAGTGATCGCCACCGAGGGGTTCATCGACCCGAGTCTTATTGCGAACATACTCGGGAGCATCCCCGACATCCCCGCCGACGACTGGCTCGCTGAGCCTGGAGGGGCGGCGGGGGTGCAGCCAGCTCCCGGCCAGATCATCTACTCGACCCTGATCCCCACGAACGTGCAGGACAAGATCCTCGACGAGTTCCCAGATGAGGGTTCGCTCTAGTCGTCCGAGGGTCCAGGATGTGCCCAGCGGATCACGACCGGGACGAACGGCCACGTCGCGCGCCCCAACGCCGTGCGGAGGACGCGTCGAGGTTCCACACCAGTCATCAACGCGAAAATGTGCAGGACGCCCGTGCCGAGCACCCGACCGGGACGGTGCTCGGCTCCATCACGAGGAGGTCACCGAGTGCCGCCGCGCCGCCGCGACGTCGGACGGTAGCCGCCACGTCCCCGCCGGATGAGTCGAGCACGGCCGACACGCTGGGTCGAGCCCTACCTCACTCGTCCGCTCCCGTCGCAGACGGAGCGACCCGGTCGAGAGCGGCCCGGAAGGTACGCACCTCGTCGACGCGCCCCGGCAAGTACGTGCGCGCGGCGGCGATCAGGTCCAGGTCGCCCTGGCCAGCCGGCCCGCTGTCGCGGACGACGTACAGGTCCTCGCCCCGGTCCCCGGCCCGACCGACCAGGATGACGCTCTCGCCCGCCACGTGGTCCCGGCCCTCGACCATGGGCGGTCCACGGCGGTGGGTCGCACCGGTCCGAGAGCTGCTGCAGGCGCGTCAGCAGCTCGTCGGTCAGCACCGTCTCGTCTGCCCGCCGCTTGGGTTGCAAACGGCCCACCGGTCCCGGGCCTGTCGGGCAGCACCCGCCCGCCCTCTCCCTCGGTCAACCCCCACACGGTCCGCAACTCTCGCATGCGAGACATCGTCTGCCCCTCCGCGGGGACGGGCGCGCGGGATGACGACCGACCCACCCGGTCTTCGGGCAGGCCGCGGCCGACGATACGGGCGCCCGCCCTCGTCCGGCCGCGAGCCCCTTGGTGTCTCCGCAGGGCGGCGCCACTCGCGTGCGACCGCCGGGAAGAGCGCGCACCCAGCCGAGGTTGCCACCGGTATGCGTGCGATCACCTACTCCCGCTACGGCGGCCCCGACGTCCTCGAGCTCACCGAGCAGCCCACCCCCAAGGTCGGCCCCGACAGCGTGCTGGTGCGCGTGCGCGCCGCGTCGGTCAACCCGGTCGACTGGAAGATGCGCGCGGGGTACCTCGACCAGGTCATGGACGTGACGTTCCCCGTCGTGCCCGGCTGGGACGTCGCCGGCGTGGTCGAGCGCGTCGGCCTCGACACCCCCGAGCTGCAGGTTGGCGACGAGGTGTATGGCTACGTGCGCAAGGACTGGGTGCAGGGCGGCACGTTCGCGGAGCTGGTGGCCGCGCCCGTGCGCACGCTGGCCCGCAAGCCCGCGTCGCTGTCCTTCGAGGAGGCGGCGGCCGTGCCGCTCGCGGGCCTCACCGCGTACCAGAGCATCGAGCGCGCAGGCGTCCGCGCCGGGCAGACCGTGCTCGTGCACGCGGCCGCCGGCGGGGTCGGGCAGTTCGCGGTCCAGGTCGCGGCCGCGCGCGGAGCCCGCGTGATCGGCACCGCGTCGGAGCGGAACCACGACCACCTGCGCGCGCTGGGCGCCGAGCCGGTCGTGTACGGCGAGGGCCTCGTCGACCGCGTGCGGGCGCTCGCGCCGCAGGGCGTGGACGTCGTCCTCGACTACGGCTCCGACGACCTCGTGCCCACGACCCGGGCCGTGCTCGCCGAGGGCGGCACGGTCGCGTCCATCGTCGACGCCGCCGCGCGTGACGAGCTCGGCGGCCACTACGTGTGGGTGCGCCCCAGCACCGCCGACCTGGACGCGCTGAGCGCGCTCGCGGACGCCGGACGGCTGCGCGTCGACGTCGCCGAGGTGTTCGACCTCGCCGACGCCGCCGCGGCGCACGAGGCCAGCGCGGGCGGGCACGTGCGCGGCAAGGTGGTCGTGCGGGTCTGACCCGTCGGCGCCCCCGGGGCCTCAGCGGTCGAACCGCAGCCAGCTGACGTTGCCCACCTCGGTGCCGTCCGGCGGTCCGACGACCTGCAGGTAGACGCGGTGCACGCCGGTCACGGACGCGGACAGCGGGACGGTCCGGGTCTCCCAGCGCTGCCACCCGCCGGTCGGGGACAGCGGGACGCGCGCCAGCAGGGGCCCGAGGTTCTGGTCCCGCCGCACCTCGAGCCAGCCCGACGCCGTCGAGCCGGAGGCCACCCGCACGCTCACCGAGCGGGGCGACGTGCCGCCGAAGTCGAGGCCGAACCAGCCGAGGTAGTCCCCGTCCGCCAGGCGGCCCACGGACTGCCCGCAGCCGACGTCGGTGCACGTCTCGACCGCCGTGCCGCGCTGGTCGTCGTAGAACGACGCGCCGATCGTGGCGTACGGCGAGGCGGTCGCCGGGTAGCGCAGGCCGTGCCCGAGCGGGAACAGCGCGTTCTTGCCGTCACCGGCGTTGATCGGCTGCTGCACGGCGTCGTACGGCCAGGTGACGGGTAGCCGCCCGGTCGGCGCGACCGTGCCGAACAGCACGTCGGTGACGCCGTCGCCCTCGGTGCCGGGGAGCCAGGCGGCGACGGCCGCGCGCACCTGGTGGAGCTCGGCGTTGACGTCGAGCGGGCGGCCCGTGAGCAGCACGAGCGTGATCGGCACCCCCGCGGCGGCGACGCGGTCGATGACGGCCCGGTCGCGCGCCGACAGGCGCATGTCCCCGTCGTCGTCGCCGTGCCACTCGGCGTACGGGTCCTCGCCCACGACGACGATCGCGCTCTGGTGGCTGCCGTCGGCGGCGCTGCCGTCGGGCGAGTACGTGACGGTCCCGCGCACGGCCGCGCGCACCCCCTCGAGGATCGTCGTGCCGGGCATCGCGTTGCCCGTCTGCCCCTGCCAGCGCAGCGTCCACCCGCCGGACTGCCGGCCGACGTCGTCCGCGGCGACCCCGGCCACGAGCACCTTGCTCGCGCTGCGCGGCAGCGGCAGCACGTCCCACTCGTTCTTCAGGACGACGGTCGACGCGGCGACCGCCCGGCGCGCGAGCGCGCGGTGGTCCGCCGACCCGATCGCGCCCAGGCGCGCCCGGTCGGCGAACGGGTCCTCGAACAGGCCCTTGCGCAGCTTCGTGATGAGCACGCGCCGCACGGCGTCGTCGACCCGGGACTGCGGCACCCGGCCCGCCCGCACCTCCTGCACGACCAGCTCGTGGAACCGCCGCCACTCGTCGGGGACCATCACGACGTCGATCCCCGCGTTGAGCGCGGTGCGCACGTCGTACGCCGAGATGTCGCCCGCGTCGCCGTCGAGGAAGTCGATGCCGCCGTAGTCGGACACGACGAACCCGTCGAAGCCGAGCCGGCCCTTGAGCACGTCGGTCAGCCAGTACCGCGAGCCGTGCAGCCGCTCGCCGGCGATCGAGGAGAACGACACCATGACGACGCCCGCCCCGGCGTCGACCGCCGCGCGCGCCGGCGGCAGGTGCAGCGCCTCGACCTGGGCACGCGTCAGCGGTGCGTCCCCGCGGTCGACGCCCCCGGCGGTCCCGCCGTCCGCGACGAAGTGCTTGGCGCCGGCGACGACGGCGTCGCGGTCCGCGACCGACCCGCCCTGGAAGCCGCGCACGTACGCGGCGGACAGCGCGGCGACGGCTGCGGGGTCCTCCCCGAAGGACTCGTAGGTGCGCCCCCACCGGTCGTCGCGTGCGACGGCGGTCACGGGGGACCACGTCGCGTCGACGCCGAGCGCGCTGACCTCGCGCGCGACCATCCGCCCGAGCTGCTGCACGAGCGCCGGGTCGCCGGTCGCGCCGAGGCCGATCTGGTGGGGCACGACGGTCGCGCCCTGCAGGTTGCCGAACCCGTGCACGGCGTTGACGGCGTACAGCAGCGGGATGCCGAGCCGGTTCTGCAGCGCCGCACGCTGGTGCCCGTCGTACAGGTCGGCCCAGCCCGCGGGCGTGTTCGTGGCCGGGCGGGACTCGCCGGAGGAGAAGCCGACGCCGACCCAGCCGCTCGACAGCGCCTCGGCCGTGAGCCAGCGCCGCTCGACGAGCGTCATCTGGCCGACCTTCTCGTCGAGGGTCATGCGCCCCAGCAGGTCCTCGGCACGCTCGGTGACGGGCCGGCCGGGGTCCCGGTAGGGCGGTGGGGCGGCGGCACGCGCGGGCCCCGCCGCCGGCACCGCGGCGGGCACGGCGAGGGCGGCGACGACGGCGGCGGTGACGAGCAGGCGCGTGCGCAGGGCACGACGGTCGGCGACGGGCACGGTTCCCCCTGGTGACCTGGTGACGACGTGACGTGACGTGGCGTGACGTGGCGTGGCGCGGTGGCGCGGGCGGCGTGCGTGCGCCGGGACGTGCTGGGACGTGCTGCGCCCGTCAGCGGGCGAAGCGCAGCCAGCCGACGTTGCCGACCTCGGCGCCGCTCGCCGGGCCGACCACCTGCAGGTACACCCGGTGCACCCCCGTGACCGCGGCGCTCAGCGGGACCGTCCGGGTCTCCCAGGCCTGCCACCCGCCGGTCGGCGTGATCGGGACGCGCGCCAGCAGCGGCCCGCGGTTCGTGCCGCGGCGCACCTCGAGCGTCCCGGACGCGGTGGCGCCCGACGCGACGCGCACGCTCACGGTGCGCGGCGACCGGTCGCCGAAGTCGACGTCGAACCACCCGACGAAGTCCCCGTCGGCGAGGTGCGCGACGGCCTGCCCGCAGCCGGTGTCGGTGCACGTCTCGACCTGCGTGCCGCGCTGGTCGTCGTAGAACGAGGCGCCGATCGTGTCGTACGCCGACTGCGACGCGGGGAACCGCAGCCCGTGCCCGAGCGGGAACAGCGCGTTCTTGCCGTCGCCCGCGTTGATCGGCTGCTGCACGGCGTCGTACGGCCACGTCACCGGCAGCGTGCCGGTGGGCGGCACGTCGCCGAACAGGACGTCCGTGACGCCCGCGCCCTCGGTGCCGGGCAGCCACGCGGCGACCGCGGCCCGCACCTGGTGCAGCTCCTCGTTGACGTCGAGGGGACGCCCGGTGAGCAGCACGAGCGTGATCGGCACGCCGGCCGCGGCGACGCGGTCGATGGTCGCGCGGTCGCGTGCGGACAGGCGCATGTCGCCCGTCGGGTCGTCGCCCTCGTACTCGGCGTAGGGCATCTCCCCCACGACGACGACGGCGCTCTGGTGGCTGCCGTCCGCGGCGCTGCCGTCCGGTGAGTACGTGACCGTGCCGCGCGCGGTCGCCCGGACCGCCTCGAGGACCGTCGTGCCCGGCATCGCGTTGCCCGTGCGGCCCTGCCAGCCGAGCGTCCACCCGCCCGACTGCCGGCCCACGTCGTCCGCGGCGTCGCCCGCGACGAGGACGCGGCTGGCGCTCTGGGGCAGGGGCAGCACGCCCCACTCGTTCTTCAGCACGACGACGGACGCGGCGACCGCGCGGCGCGCGACCGCCCGGTGGGCCGCGGACCCGACCTCGCCGAGCCGCGCCCGGTCCGCGAACGGCGACTCCACGAGGCCCTTCGCGATCTTCGCCGTGAGCACGCGCCGCACGGCGTCGTCGATCCGGGACAGCGGGATCCGGCCGGCCTGCACCTCCTGCACGACGAGCCCGCGGAAGTGCTTCCACCGCTCCGGCACCATGACGACGTCGACGCCCGCGTTGATCGCGGTGCGCACGTCGTACGCGGTGGTGTCGCGGCTGTTGCCGTCGAGGTAGTCGACGGCGCCGAAGTCGGACACGACGAACCCGCGGAAGCCCAGCTCGCCCTTGAGCACGTCGGTCAGCCAGTGCCGCGACCCGTGCACGCGCTCACCGCGGATCGAGGAGTACGTGACCATCACGGACGCGACCCCGGCGTCGACGGCGGCCCGGAACGGCGGCAGGTGCAGCGCGCGCACCTGCGCGTCGGTGAGCGCCGCGTCGCCGCGGTCCTCGCCCCCGGTCGTGCCGCCGTCGGCCAGGTAGTGCTTGGCGTTGGCGAGCACCTGGTCGCGGGCCGCGACGGACGTCCCCTGCAGGCCGGCGACCAGGCCGGCCGAGAGCGCCGAGACGGCCGCCGGGTCCTCGCCGAACGACTCGTAGGTGCGACCCCACCGGTCGTTGCGCACCACCGCGACGACCGGCGAGAAGTTCTGCACGATGCCCATCGACGTCAGCTCGCGTGCGACGACGTCGCCGACCTCCCGCACGAGGGCCGGGTCGCCGGTGGCGCCCAGGCCGATCTGGTGCGGCACGATCGTCGCGCCCGGCAGGTTGCCGAACCCGTGCACCGCGTCGGCGGCGAACACCACCGGCACGCCGAGGCGGGTCCCGAGCGCCGCGCGCTGGAACCCGTCGTACATGTCGGCCCAGCCGACCGGCGTGTTGGTGGGCGGCAGCGAGCCCCCGCCGGAGAAGACGAACCCGATGCCGCCGCCCGCGAGCGCGTCGGCGGTCACGTACCGCCGCTCGACCATGGTCATCTGGCCGACCTTCTCCTCCAGGCTCATGCGGGCGAGGAGGTCGGCGGCGCGGGTCGCGGCCGGCAGGGCGGGGTCGCGCCAGGGCGGCGGGGCGGCGGCCGGGGCCGCGGACGCCCCGCCGGCGGGCAGCGCCGCCGCGAGGACGCACGCGGTCGCGAGGAGCAGGCGCCACCGGTGGCGGGACGGACGACGGGCAGGACGACGTGCGGTGGCGGACATGGCACCCCCCTGGTGCCGGCGGCGCGGCGCCGCCGGTGCTGCCGCGCCCGACGCTAGGGGGTGGCGGACGTATCCGTACAGAGCGGACGCGGCTCGTGGACGCGTCAGGTCCGGCAGCACCCGTCGGCGCAGCCGTCCGCGGCGGTGCCCGGGGCGCTGCCCCCCGCGGCACCCGGGGCGTCGCGGCGCAGCCCCGCCGGTGCGCAGCAGGCGTCCCCGCGCCACGCCTCGACGCCCTCCCGCACGGCGACGGCGGCGATGACGAGCGCGGCGACCGGGTCGGCCCACGTCCAGCCCGGACCCGCGGTGAGCAGCAGGCCGACGAGCAGCACGGCGGACAGCCACGCGCACAGCAGGGTCTGCCGCGAGTCCGCCACCGCGGAGGCGGAGCCGAGCTCACGCCCGGTGCGCCGCTCGAACCACGACAGGAACGGCATGACGGCGAGGCTCAGCGCGGCGAGCGCGATGCCGACCGGCGACGGGTGCGGCTCGGCGGCGCCCAGCAGGGAGCGCAGCGCGTCCACGGTGACGAGCACCGCGAGCCCCCAGAAGGACACGGCGATCAGCCGCATCGCGGTCCGCTCGCGGCGGCGGGGGTCGGGTGCGGCGAACTGCCACGCCACCGCGGCGGCGGACAGGACCTCGACGACCGAGTCCAGGCCGAAGCCGACGAGCGCGCTCGAGGACGCGGCACGGCCGGCGCTGAGGGCGACGACCGCCTCGACGACGTTCCAGGTGATGGTCGCGGCCACGACGAGGCGCACGCGCCGCTCGAGGACGGTGCGGCGGGCGGCCGGCAGCCCCGCGCGGACGGGCAGCGTGGTCATGTGCAGGTGCACCCCTCGGTCGCGCAGCAGGTCGGGTCGACGGCCAGGACGAGGCGCAGCAGGTCGCCGAGGGCGGGCGCCAGGTGCGGGTCGGCGAGGCGGTACCAGGTGCGGCGGCCGTCCGGCACCGCCTCGACGAGGCCGCAGCCGCGCAGGCAGGCCAGGTGGTTCGACATCGTCTGCCGGGAGACGCCGAGGGCGTCGGCGAGGTCCGACGGGTAGGCCGGCGCCTCGCGCAGGACGAGCAGGACGCGCGTGCGCGTCTCGTCCGACAGCGCGTGCCCGAGGCGGGCCAGCGCCGCCGTGTGCGTGAGGGTGACGGTCTCCACGCCACGACAGTACAGCCGAATCTGTACCGTCGGCCAGGCCGGGCGCGCCCGCGCCCGGCGGGTGCGGCAGCATGGCGCGCGTGAGCGCCCCCTCCCCCGGACCGTCCGCGCCGGACGTCCGCGTCGTCCCCCTCGAGCCCGCGCACTGGCCGCAGGTGCGCGAGATCTACGCACGCGGCATCGCCACCGGCGAGGCGACGCTCGAGCCGGAGCCGCCCGACTGGGACCAGTTCGACGCCGCCAAGCTGGCGGACCACCGGTTCGTCGCGGTCGACGACGACGGGCGCGTGCTCGGCTGGGTCGCCGTCAGCCCGACGTCGAGCCGGGCCGTCTACGCGGGCGTCGTCGAGGTCTCCGTCTACGTGCACCCGGACGCGCACGGGCGCGGCGTCGGGCGCACGCTGCTCACCGCGCTGCTCGACTCGGCGGACCGCGGTGCGGTCTGGACGGTCCAGGCGGGCGTCTTCCCCGAGAACACGGCGAGCATCGCCCTGCACACGTCCGTGGGGTTCCGGGTGGTCGGGCGGCGCGAGCGGCTGGGCCGCATGGTGCACGGCCCGCGCGCGGGCGTCTGGCGCGACGTGCTGCTGCTCGAGCGGCGCCGCCCGGACGACCCCGACTGACCCTCCTGCGTGCCCGTCCCGCCCGGGGACGGGACGGGGCCCGGAGGATGTGCCGTCCCCCGGGCCCCGCGCGGTGCGCCCGCGTCAGCGGGCGACCGCCTCCCGCCGGCGTCGCACGAGGACGAGCCCGGTGCCGAGGAGGGTCAGCACGAGCGCGGCCCCGGCGAGCACGGCCGGCTGCGCACCGGTCCGGGCCAGCGGACCGGTGGACGCGGCGACGGGTGCCGCCACGACCTGGACCGTCACGGTGGACGTGGACGTCGCACCGGTCGCGTCCGCCACCGTGTAGGTGAACGTCACGGTCCCGGTGAAGCCCGGGGCCGGGGTGTGGACGAGCCTGCCGCCGACGACCGCGACCGAGCCCGAGGCGGGCTGCGTGACGCCGACGAGGGTCAGCGGACCGCCCTCGGGGTCGGCGTCGTTCGCCAGGACGTCGATCGTCACCGGCTCGCCGGCCCGGGCCGTCGCCGCGTCGGGCGCGACGACCGGCGCACCGTTGGCCACCGTCACCGACGCCGTGCCCGTGGTCGTGGCGGTGCCGTCCGAGACGACGTACCGGAACGTGACCGTGCCCGACCACCCGGCCGGCGGCGCGAACGTCGCGACGCCGCGCACGACCGTGACCGTGCCGCGCGGGGTGCCGTCGGCGTCCACCGGCTGCCCGACCTCGACGACCTCGAGCGGGTCGCCGTTCGCGTCCGTCGCACCGTCGAGCAGGTCGACGACCGCCGGGGTGCCGTGGGCCGTCGCGACGCTGTCGCGCACCGGCGGCAGCACGGGCGCGTCGTTCTCGACCGTCACCGTCAGGACGCCCTCGGCGGTGCCGCCGGCGCCGTCCGCGACCGTGTACGCCACGGCGACCTCGCCCTTGAACCCCGGTGCCGGCGTGACGGTGAGCGTGCGGCCGTCGGCACCGGTCGTGACCCGCGCGCCCCGGTCGGCGCGCACGGCGGTGACCGTGAGCCGCTGGTCGGTCGCCCCGACGTTCGGGTCCGTGTCGTTGGCGACCACGTCCACGACGGCGGTGCCGCCGGCGGGGACGCGCACCGTGTCCGGCACCGCCACGGGCGGGGCGTTCTCCACGACCACCGTGACGGTCCCCCGCACCGCGTCCGTGCCGTCCGAGACGGCGTAGGTGAACGTCACCGTGCCGGCGAAGCCGGCGGGCGGCGTGTAGCGCACCGCGCGGCCCTCGACCGCGACCGTGCCCTGCTGCGTGCCGTCGGCGTCGCGCGGCACCCCGAGCGTGCCGGGCACGACCTCGAGCGTGTCGCGGGTGTTGGCGTCGGTGTCGTTGGCGAGGACGTCGACCAGGACCGGCGCGCCCGTGGGGGTGCTCACCGGGCCGTCGTCGCCCGCGACGGGCACCGCGTTCTCGACCGTCACGACGAGCGTGCCGGTCGCGGTGCCGCCCGCGCCGTCGGACAGCGTGTACGTCACCGTCACGGGGCCACGGTGGCCCGGCGCCGGGGTGACCGTGATCCGCCCGTCGGGCTCGACGACGGCCTGCGCCCCGTCGCTCGCCACCGGGTCGGAGGCGGCCAGCCGCTGCGCCGTGCCCGGGATGTTCGGGTCGGTGTCGTTCGCCAGCACGTCGACGGTCACGGGCGTGCCGGTGGCCGTACGCGCGGTGTCGGACGCGGCGACCGGCGCCGCGTTGGCGACGTCGACGCGCACCCAGCCCTCGACCTCGTCCTCGTCGTCCGCCACGACGTACCGGAAGGACGCGCGACCGGCGAAGCCGGGGGCCGGCGTGAACGTGACGAGCCCGTCCGTGCTGCCCTGCACCGTGCCGGCGAGGTCACCGTCCGGACCGGCCGGCAGCGAGTACGTCACCACGTGCACGTCGTCGCCGTTGGCGTCCGTGACCTGCGCGAGCACGTCGACCGTGACCGCGGTGCCCGTGGGCGTCGCGCGGACGAGCTCCGGGGCCGTGGGCGGTGCGTTGCGCACCGTGACCGTGACGGTCCCGGTCGCCGTGTCGACGCCGTCGGAGACGGTGTACGTGACCGTGACGGCACCCTTCGCGCCCGGCGCGGGCGTCAGCGTGAGCGAGCCGTCGGCGTCGCGCACGACCGTCGCCCCGCGGTCCGCGCTCGCACCGGTCACGCTCAGCACCTGGTCGCTGCCGGGGACGTTCGCGTCCCGGACGTGGTCCAGCACGTCGAGGCGGACGGGGGCGTCCGTGCCGGTCGTCGCCGTGAAGGCCTCCGCGACCGGTGCGCTGTTGCGGACCGTCACGGTGACGCGCGCCGTCGAGACGGCACGGCCGTCCCCGACCTCGTAGTCGAAGGTGACCGTGCCGGCCCAGCCCGCCGGCGGGGTGTAGCGGACGCCGCCGGCCTCGACGACCACCCGGCCGCGCACCGCACCGTCGGCGTCGACGGGATCGGTGACGCCCTCGAGGGTGAGCGTGTCGTCCGTGTTCGCGTCGCTGTCGTTGACGAGGACGTCGACGAGGACGGCCGCGCCCGTGTCGGTGGCCGCCACGTCGGGCAGCGCCGTCGGGGCGGCGTTCGCGACGTCGACCAGCAGCGTGCCGGTCGCGGTGCCGCCCGCACCGTCGGCGACGACGTAGCGGACCGTCACCGTGCCCGCGAAGCCCGGGCGCGGGGTCACGTCGAGCGTGCCGTCCGCGTTGCGGGTCACGGTGGCGCCGTTGTCCGCGGTCGCGGACGCGACCGTCAGCGCCTGCCCCGGGACGCGTGCGTCCACGTTGACGTCGGAGTCGTTCGCGAGCACGGGGACCGCACGGGCCGTCGTGCTCGTCGCGGTGGACGCCACGTCGTCGACCGCGACGGGCGGCGTGTTCGCGGTCGTCACCGTGACCGTGGCGGTCGCCGTGAGGCCGCCCTCGTCGGTGACGCGGTACGTGAACGTGTCCGCACCCGCCCAGCCCGTGGTCGGCGTGTACCGCACCCGGCCGTCGGGCAGCACGACGGCGTCGCCGTGCGCGGGCGGCGAGGCCGGCGTGACCGACAGCGGGCGGCCCTCCGGGTCGGTGTCGTTGGCGAGCACCGCGACGACCGCGGAGTCCTCGCCCACCGCCACCTGCGCGCTGTCGTCACGGGCGACCGGCGCGCCGTTCACCGTGATCGTCACGGTCGCCGGCGCGGACTGGGCGGCGGGGGTGAAGCCGTCGACCACGCGGTACGTGAACGTGTCCGTGCCGTGGAAGCCGGCGCGCGGCGTGTACCGGCCGGTGCCGTCCGGGTTCAGCTGGACCGTGCCGTTCGACGGCGTGGTGACGAGCACGGCCGAGGTCGCGTCCCCGTCCGGGTCGCGGTCGTTCGCGAGCACGGCCAGGTCCACCGCGGTGCCCGCGTTCGTCGTGTACGCGTCCGCGACCGCGACGGGCGCGGCGTTCGTGACCGTCACCGTGACCCTCGCGACGTCCGACCCGCCGCGCGTGTCCTCGACGACGTACGTGAAGGAGTCCTGGCCGCGGAACCCGGCACGCGGCGTGTAGAGCACCGTGCCGTCGGCCTGGACGGCCGTGGTGCCGCCCGCGGGCGTCGAGGCGGAGCGGACCGCGAGCCGGTCGCCGTTCGCGTCCCGGTCGTTCGCGAGCACCGGGACGGCCACCGCGCTGCCGCCCGCCGTCGTCGCGGAGTCCGCCGCCGGCACGGGCACGTCGTTGAGCACGGTGACGCGCACCGCGGCGGTCGAGCGCAGGCCGCTGGGGTCCTCGACCGTGTAGGTGAAGACGTCGCGACCCGCGAAGTCGTCACGCGGCGCGTAGGTCAGGGTGCCGTCCGGGTTCACCGTGACGGTGCCGCCGGCGGCGTCCGTCACGCCCACGACCCGCAGCGGGTCGCGGTCCGGGTCGCTGTCGTTCGCCAGGACCGCGACCGTCGTGGTGCGTGCACCCGGCAGCGGCCGGAACGTCACCATGTCCTGCACCGCCTCGGGCGCGGTGGCGCCGGGGACGGGGGTCGCCACCACCGGGTCGAGCAGGACGTTCGTCGTCGCGGACGCGGCCGCGCGGGTCGTGTGCCCCCGGTACGTCATCGCGGCGGCGTTGACGACGTCGGCACCGTCGGGCACGTCCGACCCCACGCGCACGCGGAACGTCACGGTGTGCGGGGAGTCCGCACCGGCCGGCGTGATCGGGATGGCACCGCCGCCCGACGCCGTCGCGCCCGCGCCCAGGTGCGCGACCACGTGCCCCTGGGGGGAGCGGACGAACTCGCCCACGTCGTCGCCCGGCTCGTCCGTGACGGGCACGCCGTCCACCCGCAGCGAGCCCGGCACGTACGCGGTGCCCGTCGGGATCGCGTCGAAGAACCGGCTGTCGTCGGCGGTGTCGAGGCCGACGTTGCGGACGGGCACGGTGTACTCGAGGACGTCGCCCGGGCGCACCGGCGCGCCGTTGAGGTCGACCACGGACTTGTTGCCCAGCAGCGTCGGGTCGTACAGCTCGGTCGCGAACGTGACGACGCCCGGGAAGTACTGGTCGCCCGACGTGGTGAGCGTGATCGTCGCGCTCGTGTCGCCGTTCTTGATGATCGGCTTGCCCACCGAGAAGACGTCGGCGTCGAAGCCGAGCTGGTTCACGTAGGCCGGGTTGCGGGTCGTGACGTTCGCGCCGTTGCGGCTGATGGACGAGTTGAACGAGTTGCTCAGCGGGTTCGCCGCGTCGGACAGGTTGCCCTCGGCGCCGAGGGTCGCGCCGTTCAGCCGCAGCTGGTCGCCGGTGATGCCGCGGTCGCCCTCGTACGTCACGACACCGACGGACGTGCGGATGTCGCCGTTGGGCGGCGTGACGAAGCCGCTCACCGTGAACGTCGGCAGCGGGTCGCCGCTGTTCACCGACCCGAAGCCGTCGAACACCGTGAGGTTGCGCGCGGGCGCCGCGGGGTCGGCCACCGCGACGACCAGGGACCAGCCCGCGTACTCGTTGCGGTTGGAGCTGCCGACCGACGACTGCACGTCACCCACGGTGTAGCTGCCGCTGCCGGCCCTCTGCACGACGTCGGTGACGTCGGCGTACGCCTGGTAGGCGGTGCCCCACGAGTCGCGGGTCGCCTCGTCGAGCTGACCGACGGGCGCCTCCACCCGCCGGTACGCCGTGGCCCCGGGGGTCTGCAGCGACACCTGGCGGCGCAGGGCGGGGTTCGCGGTGGTCGTGTTGGACGTCAGGATGCGCCCGCCCCAGTACAGGCGCGCCCACAGCACCGTGCCGCCCTCGGGGATCGTCAGGGTCGCCGAGGAGGAGTTGAACGCGCCGCCCGCGCCGTCGACGTCGACGTACGTCATGGCCAGGTCGTTGTTGCTCGCGTTGCTCGCGCCGGACCGGGCGTCCGTGCACGCGGTCCCGGTGCCCGAGCACGTCATCAGCGTGTTCGCCGCGAGGAGGATGTCGCCGTTCGTGTTCGTCGAGAACTGCCGCGCGAACGGCCGGTACTCCGCCGCCGTCGCGGGCGCGGCGAGCCCCACGACCGCGAGCGGCGCCACGAGCGCCGCCACGACGAGCGCCGCCACGTGCGCGAGCCCCCGCCGGCGCCGTGTGCGCCCGCGTCGTCCTGCGTCCCCCGCGGCCCCCGGCCGGTCTGCCACCGTCACGACGTTCTCCCCCCGAGGCCCCGGCGGGCCTGTCCACCTGTGCTGGACGTGCGTCCTGCTGGACGCTAGGCCGCGGGTCAACGCCGCCTAAGGGGCACCGGCAGGCAGATCGGGTGGATCGGACCTGTGAGGGGGCTCACCGGCGTCGCGACGGTGGGTGGCAGCACCCACGTCCTCGGGTGGGCGCGTCGCCCGGACGGCCCAACGCAGGGGTCGGGCGGGGCCGGGCGGGGCCGGGGCCCTCAGGCGGCGCGGAGCGCGTCCAGGACCGCGCGCGCCTCCGCGCCGACGCGCTCGAGCGTCGGCGCGTCGGGCAGGCGCCCCTCGCGGGCGTCCCGCTCGACCGTGCGCAGCAGGCCCGCGAGGCGCAGCGCCCCCACCGCGGCGCACCCGCCCAGCCAGCGGTGCGCGACCGACGCGACCCGCGGCGGCTCGCCCGCCCGCGCGGCGGCCGCGAGGGCCTCGGCCCCCCGCTCGCACTCCGCGACGAACGACGCCAGGAGCGGCTCGTCGGAGCCCGCGTCCACCTCGCGCGCGAGCGCGAGCAGGCGTGCGTCGACCACCGGCCGGTCGTCCGTCCCGGGCCGCGGGTCCGCGGGCGGCGCGGGCGGGACCGGGCGGCCGCGCTCCCCCTCGCCCGCGCGGGCCGTGGCGCGCAGCAGCGCGTCCTGCAGGTCCTGCGAGCGGAACGGCTTGCTGAGGAAGCCGTCCATACCCGCCTGGGCGCTCGCCCGCTGGTCCTGCGCCGTCGCGGAGGCGGTGAGCGCGAGGATCACGGGCTGGTGCGTGCGCGCACCACGGGCCCGGATCGCGCGTGCCGCGTCGAGGCCGTCCAGCACGGGCATGTGGATGTCCATGAGCACGGCGTCGAACCGCTCGTGCTCGGTGCGTGCGACGGCCTGCGCCCCGTCCTCGACGGTCTCGACGTCGTGCCCCAGGCGTGCGAGGAGGCGCTGTGCCATCGCGCGGTTGACCGCGTCGTCCTCGGCCACGAGCACGCGCAGCCGGGGGCCGTCCCCGACGGGTGCGGGTGCGGGTGCCGGCGGCGGCGTCGCCGGTGGCGGGACCGGGACCGGGTCCGCCGCGACGGCGCGGGTCACGGCCCGGCGCAGCTCGGCCGCCCGCACCGGCTTCGTCAGCACCGCCGCGAACGCGGCACGCTGCGGCGCGGCGAGCACCTCCCCCAGGCTGCTGAGCAGGACGAGCGGCACCTGCGACCAGCGCGGGTGCGCGCGCAGCCGCGCCGCCGCCTGCGCGCCGCTGGCCCCGGGCAGCCGCATGTCCAGCACCACGAGGTCCGGCACGTCGGCCGTGTCGAGCGTGCCGAGCAGGTCCTCCGCCGCCGGCACCGTGCGGCACGTCATGCCCCAGCGGCCCAGCTGCGCGACGAGGATCCGCCGGTTCGTGTCGTCGTCCTCGACGACGAGGGCGCACCGGCCGCGCACGGCCGTCACCGCGGCGGGGACGGCGCGGGCCGGTCCCTCGACCTCGGGCAGCACCACCGCGAACTCGAACGTCGACCCTCGCCCGACCTGCGACGTCGCCGTCAGCTCCCCGCCCATGAGCGCGACGACCGCGTGGCTGATGGCCAGGCCCAGCCCGGTGCCGCCGTACCGGCGCGTCGTCGACGCGTCCACCTGGCTGAACGTCCGGAACAGCCGGTCCATGCGGTCGGCGGGGATGCCGATGCCCTCGTCGACGACGGCGAACCGCAAGGCTCCCGGGCGCTGCGGCTCCGGCGCCACGCGCACGAGCACCTCACCGGCGCGCGTGAACTTCACGGCGTTGCCGACGAGGTTCACGAGCACCTGCCGCAGCCGCGTCACGTCGCCGCGCACCCAGGCCGGGCACGCGGGGTCGACGTCGACGACGAGCGCGACCTGCTGCGTCTCGGCCTGGTGCGCGAGCAGGCTCACGGAGTCCTCGACGGCCGCCGTGAGGTCGAACGGGTGGTCCTCGAGCACGAGGTTGCCGGACTCGATCTTCGACAGGTCGAGCACGTTGTTGATGAGGTCGAGCAGCAGGTTGCCGGAGCGCCGCACGGTGTCCGCGTACTCGCGCTGCTCCGGGTCCAGGTCGGTCGCGAGCAGCAGGTCCGTCATGCCGATCACCGCGTTCATGGGCGTGCGGATCTCGTGGCTCATGTTGGCCACGAACGCGCTCTTCTCCGCGGCCGCGGCCGTCGACGCCTCGTGCGCGCGGACCAGCTCGCGGTTGAGCGCGCGCTCCTTGTGCCCCAGCCGCTGCGCGACGCGCAGCGCGATCACGAGGCGGCCGGTGCCGGCCGCGAGCGTCGCCGTGGCGGCCGCCGCCGCGAGCACCGGCACCGGCGTCACGAGAGCGAGCACGTCGACCCCGAGGGCGGCGACGAGGAACACGAGCGGCAGGCCCAGACGCGGCAGCGACCGGACCTCGCCGCGCGGCGGCGGCCAGGACAGCCACACGCCGCCGGCGACGACGAGCAGCCCGGCGGACGTGAGCAGGTCGGCCGGGTCCCCGGGCGCGTGCGCCCCTCCGCCGCTCACCGCCGCCAGGATCGACGACACCGCGACGAGCGCGAAGCCGCCGACGAGCGTCCACCACGCGCGCGACGGCCACGCGGACAGCGCGATGAGCGCACCCACGAACGCCGACAGCACGACCAGCGCCCCGACCACGGGCGCGAGCGTCAGCCACGGCACCTCGCCGCCGTCGGCCGCCGGTGCCAGCACGAGCGCCCCCACCGCGAACAGGCCGAGCGCGGCGATCGCCGTGTCGAGCCACACCACGGGCCGGCGCAGCACGAGCCGTCCGGAGACGACGACCACCACGGCGCCCACCGCCAGCGCGTGGTGCACCACCGGCAGCGCCACGGCCACCGCGGCGGCTCCCGCCGACGCGGGTCGGGAGTGCGCGACCGTGGCCGCGACCTCCGCCGCCGGGTGCAGCAGCAGCGCCGCGGCCATGAGCCCCCACGCCCGGCGCTCGGTGCGGACCGTCACGCACCGTGCCAGCACGACGAGCGCCGCGAGCACCTCGACCCCGAGGTGGACCCCGGCCGTCACCGCGTGCGCCGTGTCCCCACCGGCCGTCGCCACCGCGGCGACGGCGAGCGCGACGGCACCGCCCACGAGCGCGGCCCGCACGGCACGCGGCACCGGCGGGCGCGGGACCGCCGGGACGGGCTGGGTCGTCGTCACCTGCCCCCTGCTGCCGGTCGCGCACGGGTGAGGTCCCGGCCTCCCCAGGGTCAGGGGCGCGCACACGGTCGGCAAACGGAGCGGCGCAGACGGGTGAACGGCCCCGGGCGAGCGCTGTCCGCGGGCATCGACCGGCGGGGGACGCGGTGGTCCGGACCGGGAGACGACGAAGGCCCAGCACCGTCGCGGTGCTGGGCCTTGGTCACTGCTGCGCGCCCGGAGGGACTCGAACCCCCAACCTTCTGATCCGTAGTCAGATGCTCTATCCGTTGAGCTACGGGCGCGTGGCCCTTGCGGGCCGCAGAGAACATTACAGGTCCGGGCCGCTGGTCCCAAACCGGATCCGCCGGTCACCCACCGGATGCGACGGACGTCACGCCGCGGCGCGCCGCCCCGGGGACGACGAAGGCCCCGACGAGCAGGTGCTCGTCGGGGGCCTTCGCGACAGCGGAGACGGTGGGATTTGAACCCACGGAAGGGTTGACCCCTTCACGGCCTTAGCAGGGCCGCGCACTAGACCTGGCTATGCGACGTCTCCAAGGACGAGCACAGGCTACCCGCCGGGCGTCCCGGCGCCAAAGCGCCCGCGCGCCGACCCCGCGCCGGGGCGTGCCGCGTCAGTGCTCGAAGCCCCACTCGCGGTCGGTCACCATGCGCGCGACGGCGAGCCCGACCGCGAGCGCGGTGACGACGAGCGCCGCGGGGACGCCGTGCTCCAGGGCCTGCGTCACCTCGCCGTTGCTCAGGTGGTAGACGGCCCGGTACGCGCCGACGCCCGGGACCATGATCGTCACCGCCGGCACGTACACCGTCACCCGCGGGATGTTCAGGCGCGGCGCGACCCACGCGGCGAGCAGCCCGACGAGGAAGGCCGCGGCCGCCGCCGCGGCCTGCGGCGGCCAGTCCAGCTGCTCGACGGCGCCGATCCGCAGGACGTTCGGCACGGCCGCGACGGCGGCGGCGACGAGCGCCATCGACCACGGGCTGTTGAACATGAGCGCGAACCCGAGCACGCCCACGAACGACGCGAGCACCCGCAGCCCCTGCAGCGCGACGGGGTCGAGCGCGACGGCCGTCGGCGGGTCTGGCCTCAGGCCGACGACGATCGACACGGCCCAGACCGCGAACGCGGCGGACACGAAGATCATCAGGGCCCACGTCAGCCGCGCGACGCCCGCGGACAGGTCGAGGCGGGCGAGGTCCAGCGCGCCCGTGACGAGCGGGAACCCCGGCACCAGGAACAGCGCGGCCGCGACGTACCCCGACTCGTGCGCGCCGCCCGTGACGCCGGCGGCCTCCAGCAGCGCGACGAAGCCGAGGTAGCTCGTCGCCGCGAGCGCCGCCGCCAGCATGGTGACGCCGAACTGGTTGTAGCCGCGGTGCAGCATCGTGCGCCGCAGCCCCTGTCCGAGCCCGGCACCGACGAACGCGCCGACGACCTCGACCGGGCCGCCGTTGTTCAGGAACGCGAACGCCGCGCACGCGACCGCCGCCCACAGCGCGTTGAGCCACGTCGGGTACAGCGGCGGCTTCGCGGCGATGCGGTCGACCTCGGCCTCCACCTCCTCGACCGCGACGGGGGCGTGCGCCTCCAGCCGCTGCCCCAGCCGCTCGAGCTCGTCGAGGCGGTCGGTGTTCACGCCGACGCTGCGCACCTCGGTGACCTCGGTGCGGAACGAGCGGCCCCGGTGCGACGTCGTGGTGATCTCCGTCAGCGTCACGTGCGCCTGGTGGCGGTCGACGCCGAGGGCCCGCGCCACCCGCGCCATCGACGCCTTGACCCGGTACGAGCCGGTGCCGGCGGACAGGCTCAGGCGGCCCACCCGCAGCACGACGCCCGAGCGTCGGATGAGCTCGAGCTCGGCGTCGTCGGGTCCGGTCGGCACGGAGCCATCATGGCCGGACCTGCGACGACGAGGCAGGACGAGGGCCCGGGGTCGCACCCCGGGTCGCCCGGCCCGGTGCCCCGCCCGGGGAGCGCCGGCGGTCAGTCGGCGGGCGCCGCGGCGAGGGCGTCGGCGGCGTCCTCCTCGACGGCGTGCGCCCGCTCGGCCGCGCCGCGCGCGCGCTCGAGCTCGCGGTGCACCGCCCGCAGGGCCTTCTCGCGCTCGTGGGCGGCCGTCCGCGCCGCCATGACCGCCTCGTCGGCGCGGGGCAGCGCCGAGCGCGCCTCGGCGAGACGGCGGCGCACCTCGGCGAGCTGCCGGACCAGCTCCTCCTCGGTGCGGTACGCCTCGGCGGACGCCTCCTCGGCCTCCTCGAGCGCGCTCGCGGCGTCGTGCTCCGCCCGGGACGCGTCGTCGTGCCGCTGATGCACGCGTGCGAGCTCCGCCTCCGCCTCCTCGCGCGCCGCGACGGCCTGCTCGTGGCGGCGCCGCAGCCGCTCGCGCTCGCGCCGGGCGCGCTCCTGCGCGGCCCGCCGCTCCCGTTCGGCGGCCTCCGCGCGCGCCCGCTCCTCCTGCGCGGCGCGCTCGGCCTCGGCGGCGCGAGCCGCCTCGTCGTCGTCCCCGGACGCCCGCCGCGACGCACCGCGTCCGCGGGTGGGGCGCCCGGCGTCGCCGTCGTCGTGCGCCGCCGACGGGGTGCGTCCCCCGCTCGGGCGCGTGGTCGTCCCACCGGCACGGGAGCCGCGGCGCGAGCCACGACCTCCCCCGTCACCGTCGGCCCCGTCGTCCGTCCCGCCGTCGTCCGTCCCGCCGTCGTCCCCCGGGCCCGTGCCCCCGCCCGCGGACCGCCGCGCCCGGTCCCGCCCCGCCCGGCCCCCGACGGGGAACGGCGTCACGACCGCGTCGGGGGTGTCCGCGTCGGGGGTCTGCGCGTCGGGGGTCTCCGCGTCCGGGGCGTCGGCGCCCGGGGTCTCCTCGTCCCCGTCGGCCGACCCGAAGCCGACGTACTCCTGCCCGTGCGTGAGCGTCCCGCTGGTGACCGCCTCCGCGACCCGCGGGTCGAGCAGGGCGGCGTTGAGCGTGCGGTCCACCTCCTGGGCCGCCGCCTCGGACACCTTCTGCCCGGCGGCGGCCGCGATCCGGCGGGCGCGGTGCACGAGCCCCGCGACGAGCTTGCGCCGCTGCGTCGTCAGCTCGCGCAGCGCCGGCCCGTCGAGCGTCCGCTCCGCCTCCTGCAGCCCCTCGCCGACGGCGCGGATCTGCTCGGCGAGCCCCGGGTCGTCGCGCACCAGCAGGTTGACGGCCCACGCGGCGAGGGTCGGCTTGCGCAGCGCCGCGATCTCGCGCGCGAGGTCGCGGTCCTTCGCGGCGCGGGCCTCGCGGACGGCGGCGTCCCGACGCGTGACGAAGTCCGCGAGCGACCCGCCGTACAGGTCGTCGACCACCTCGTCCAGGCTGACCACGGCCCCAGCCTGCCGGACCGCGTCCCGCGCGACACCCCGGCACGCCCCGTGGCCGGACCGGACGCCCTCGCCCCGCGTGCTGCCAGATGCCGTCAGCCCGGCGGGCGGCGGGGCGGGAGCCAGCGGTTGCCGTAGCGGCGGGTCAGGTGGCCGTCGGACGTCTCCGCGAGCTCGTCGAGACGGCTGAGGACGGCCCAGGCGACGCGGCGGGCCTCGCCGTCACCGGCGGCCTCGAAGCGGACGGTGACGCGTGCCGCGCCCCGCACGACCCCGACGTCGTGCGCCTCGACCGTCGTCATCGCCCGTGCCACGGCGACCGCCTCGGGGAGCACGTCCTGCGGTGCGGTCCCCGGGCGCAGCAGCCCGACCGTCGACGTCACGCGGTACGACGGCACGCCGCCTCCTCCCACCGGTCCGCCGGCGCGCGGCCGGCACCGGGACATCCTCCCCCGCCGCACACCCGCGGGGCGCACCGGTGGACCTCAGCCCGGCGGACGCCCCGTCACGCCTGGACGCGCAGGGTGACCGCGTCGTCGGCGTGCGCGTGCGAGGCGACCTCGAGCTCGACCGCGACGCCGGACGGCAGGCGCAGGCGCTTCGCCCCGGCGTCCCACAGCGACAGCGGGACGAGGCTCACGGGCACCGCCACCTCGACGGCCTGCCCGGCGGGCACCTCGGCGACTGCGAAGCCGACGACCACCGTCTCGCCCGCGCGCTCGCCCTCGGCGCGGCGGCCGTAGACCTGCACGACGTGCCGGCCGTCCCGGTCGCCGCCGTTGCGCACGCGCGCCGTCACGGTGAGCGCTCCGTCGACGAGCTCGCCCGCGCTCGCGTCCTCGACGGTGAACGTCGTGTAGGACAGCCCGAACCCGTGCGGGTACGCGGCCTGCACGCCCAGCCTGTCGAGCAGCCGCTGGCCGTGGAACCGGTCGTACGTGATCGCCGTGGCGTCGCGGTCGAAGAACGGCAGGTGCTCCTCGCTCGTCGGCACCGAGAACGGCAGCCGCCCGGACGGGTTGTGCGCACCCGTGAGCACGTCGGCGAGGGCGTGCCCGCCCTCCATGCCCGCGTACCACATCATGACCAGCGCGGGGACGTCGTGCCGCCACCGCTCCATGAGGACGGCGCCGGCGGCGACGACGCTGACGACCGTGCGGGGGTTCGCGGCGGCGACGGCGCGGATGAGCTCCTCGTCGACGGGCCGCAGCGTCAGGCTCGTCCGGTCGCCGCCGTACTCGTCGCCTGCGGTCATGACGACGTTGCCCTCGCCCGCCGCGGCGGTGATCGCGTCGGACGCCTGCCCGCCGTCCGGCTGCTCCGGGAAGAGCGCCAGCAGCTCGGGCCGGTTCATCGTCTCGGCACCGACGTACTCGCCCTCGTCCCGCTCGTCGAACCCGGCGACGACGATCGCGACGTCCGCCGCCCGCGCGGCCTCGGCCGCGGCGGCCAAGTCGTCCTGGTCGACCACCGTGACGGTGGCGCCGGGGAACGCGGCGCGGATGCCGTCGGCGGGCGTGACGTACGACGGGGGCCGGACGTCCGACGAGCCCTTGTCGCCCATGTTGGGCGCCGTGGCGAGGCGGCCGACGACGGCCACGGACCTGATCGCCGACGGGTCGAGCGGCAGGACGGGCGTGCCGTCCACGGGCTCGTTGCGCAGCAGCACCATCGCGCGGCGCGCCACCTCGCGGGCGAGGTCGCGGTGCGCCTGGGAGGCCATGAGCTCGACCGGGAAGTCGCCCTGCTCGCGCCGCGCGTACGAGCGCAGCTGCGCGGCGAGCAGGCGCACGCCCGCGCGCTCGACGAGCTCCCAGGTCGTCTCGCCGGCCTCGAGCTGGCGGGGAAGGTCCCGGGCGCGCTGCTGCGCGAACGGCTCCTCGAGGTCCAGCCCCGCGTTCAGGGACGCCGCCGCGTCGCGCAGGCCCCAGATGAAGTCGCTGACGGTGATGCCGTCCCAGCCCCACTGGTCGCGCAGCACGTCGGTGAGCAGGTAGTGGTTCTGGCCGGCCCACTCGCCGTTCACGGAGTTGTAGGCGGACATGATCGCGGCGACGCCCTCGTCGACCGTCCGCCTGAAGTGCGGCAGGTACACCTCGTGCAGCGTCGCCTCGTCGATCGTCACGTCCACCGTGAAGCGCGCGTTCTCCATCGAGTTCAGCGCGTAGTGCTTCGCGCACGCCATCGCGTACCGCTGGACGCCGCGCGTGAGCGCCGCCCCGAGCTCGCCCAGGTGGTACGGCTCGTCCCCGTAGGTCTCCTGCGCCCGGCCCCAGGCGGGGTGCCGCGGCAGGTTGATGCACACGCCGCCGAAGAAGTTGCCGCCGACGGCGCGCAGCTCCGTGCCGATCGCGTCGCCGACCTGCTCCTCCAGGGCCGTGTCCCACGTGGCGCCCCGCGCCATGGACACCGGGAAGGCGGTGCCGTGCCCGGAGACGACGCCGCGCGGGCCGTCGACGAACCGGATGCCCGGGATGCCGAGCCGCTCGACCGCGCCGTGCACGTACGGGCGCACGTTGTAGCCCTGGCTCATCTCGGCCATGCCCTCCCAGAAGGGCTGGTCGCCGTCGAGCAGCCCGAGGCGCTCGGTCTCGTCGAGCTGCGCGTACAGCGCGGCGGCCTCGTCGGCGGGGGCGGCCCCGGCGCGGACACGCTCGACGGCTGCCGCGAACGCGGTGGTGGACGTGTCGGTCACTGCTGCCTCACCTCGTCGTGGGCGGTACTTACGCACTAGTAGGCAAGTACCGCCACCCTAGGGCGCACCGATCACCCTCACGCACCTAGGACCCGACCGTCAGGCGAGGTCCAGTCCCAACGCCTCACTCACGGCGTCATCGATCGTGCGGTAGCTGTGCAACCCGTAGTCGCCGACCGGCTCGATCGGTCCCGGCAGCTCGTTGCCGCGCTCGTCGAAGTACCGTCCACGCGCGGCGCTGAGGAAGCAGTGCTGAGGCAGCACGTCCCCGGGCTCGAGTGGCCGATGCGCCACGGTCTCGAAGTATCCCTTCGACCACGGCAGGTGGTTCGTCATCATGGGCGACACCAGCAGGTGGTCCCGTGACAGAGCCGACCTGTCCGGCACATCCTTCCCGGGGAAGCGCTGCCGATAGACGTAGATGAGCACGGCACCCGGCATGGACGGTCCCGCCTGGGCATCGGTGCTGATCACCCGGCCGAAGAGATGGCTGCCGTCGGGCAGCTGCATCACGAAGAGGTCGCCGGCGCGAGGCTTCTTGCGCGACGCCTTCAGCACACGCAGGTTCGTGGTCGGACGCATCACAACCCCTGCCCGTTCAGCCAGTCGTCGCCCCAGCCGAGTGCGTCTTGGTACCAGGGATGACGCGGGCTGATCTCGTGCCGCGCGTTCTGGAACCCAGGGTTCCGGACGATCAGGGCCTCCTCGATTGCGCGAGCCTGTCCACGGGTCACGCCCCCCGAAGGGGTCAGCTGCTCCAGCACGAACCTGCTCCCGTGCTGGGATTGGCGCCGCGCGATGTCGTCGGTGATGCCGGCGTAGACCGGCTTCCCGCGGTCCACACCGTAGTAGACGTGCACCCCCGACTGAGCGTTCCTGCCGGACGTCAGCTGCGTGGGGAGCGACCGAGGCGCAGCAGCAGGTGCAGTCCTTGCGGCCCCCCGCGCCGTCGCTGTCGCACCCGCCTTCAAGCCGCTGGCGAGCACACCGCCGCCGACGACACTCAGGGCGAGACCGCCGACCTCCATCTGCAGCGCGCGTGACCACGCCGTCACCCCACGCTGCCCGGTTCCCTCCCAGCGGCTGAAGTCGCCGGTCCGGAAGGCGCGCGCCGTCTGCTGGGCGAAGCGGACCGTCCCCACGACCGGCGTGGAGTCGAGGATCGTCTCCTTGTTCCGCTTGACCCAGGACTGGACGGACCGCGAGCGGCACGCGGTGTTCCCGAAGCACCCGATCGGCGTCATGGGCCGGGCTGCCGGTCTCGCCTTGCGCGTCGGCGCGGACACCCAGGGCGTGGTGGACTTCCGCGCGGGTGTGGCCGCGGGCCGCCGCGGCCCCCTCGCCCAGTCGGCCACCATGCGCGGCGCGAGACCCGTGGGGTCCGAGTACGTGACGGGGTTGTTGTTCGCGTACGAGTACGCGGCCCACTGCTGGGGCGTCGCCATCACCATCACCGGGTCGACCGAGAGGAACCGGCCGATCGTCGGGTCGTAGTACCGGGCGCCGACCTGCACCAGACCGGTGGCGTCGACGGGCTTGTCCAGGAAGCCCCGGTCGCCGGGCCACGTCGGCGTCGACCCGCGCGGGCTGCCGAACGGGTCCGTCCAGCGCTGCGTGATCACGTTGGTGCTGTTCGCGATAGAGATCTGGGCCGTGGCCTGGGTGTCGGCGACGAGCGTGCTGACGCCACCCGCTCCGGTCCCGGTGCGCACGGCGACGACCTGGCCGCCGAACGAGTAGTACCGGAGCGCCTTCACGGTTCCCGTCGACGAGGTGAGCGTGAGCTCGACGCCGCCGGGCAGGTACGCGGTCACCGTTCCGCCCTGGCGGCGGATCAGCCGCTCGCCGTCCGCGTCGTACAGGTAGGAGCCGGTGACGGTCGTCCCCTGGCGCACGCGCGCGAGCTCGCCCTCGACGTCCCACTCGAGCGTCTGCGCCGTCGCGCCGGCCGGGGCGCGGGTCACCGTGTTGCCGGCGGCGTCGTACGCGTAGGTGCTGGTCGCCGTCCCCCCGGTGCCGGACTGCGTCACGGACTGGACGGCGTGCGGTCGGGGTGCGCCGGCAGCCGGGTAGGCGTACGTCCGGTTCACCGTGCTGGTCGCGGTGCGCAGCACCTCGGCGCTGCGGTTGCCGATGGCGTCGTACGTGTAGCTCGACCAGTAGGGCGCCGGTCCGCCGAGCGTGCCCGCGGTCGGCGACGCGGCGCAGTCACCGTTCGCCGGCGTCCAGGCCGCGGAGAGGCGCCGGAGCCCGTCGTACCGGTAGCACTGCGCGTCCACCGGCCTGCTCGTCGGGCGGTCGACGACCGAGGTCGGGTTGCCGGCGGGGTCGTAGGCGTACGTGACGTTGCGGTCCAGGCCGTTGCCGTTCGACCGCGCCAGCGCCGTCGACGCGAGCCGCCGCGTCCCCTCCTCGTACGTGTGCGAGAGGGTCGCGTGGTAGTTGCCGCTCGTACCCATGCGGTACAGCAGCGGCTCCCCGTAGGGCGACCACGTGGTCGAGGTGACGTAGACCCCGTAGCCGAAGCCCCCGCTCAGCGAGTCGGGCTGGTTGGCGGCGTCGTAGGTCAGCTGGACGGTCTCGGCGCCGAGGCCTCCGGCGGATGGCAAGCGGTAGCTCTTGAGCTGACCGTCGGCCGTGTAGGTGTACGTCGTGGTGTAGGTGCCCGCCAGGGCGCCCTCGGTGCTCGGCAGGGTCAGGGAGGAGCCGAGCGGCCGGTAGCCGTCGTCGTACCCGGTCGCGGCCCGGACGTACTGCGCGCTGCCCTCGTGCCGCGTCGACGACGTCAGCTGGCCCTTGGCCAGGGTGTCGTACACCCAGGACGCGCGGAGCGTCCCGGAGGCGCTGCCCTCGCGGACGGCGGTGCGGCGGCCGAGCGCGTCGTAGCCGTAGGCGAGCGTGACGCCGCGCGCGTCGGTCACGGACGTGACCTGGTCCGCGGCGTCGTACGTGGACGTGTTGGTGCCGCGGTCGGGGTCGACCGACTGCACCTGCCGACCGAGCAGGTCGTACTGGTACGTCCAGCGGTTGCCGGCGGCGTCGGCGGTCGCCGCGAGCCGGCCCGCGCGGTCGTAGGCGAACGTGGACGAGACGTACGCGCTGCTCGGGTCGGCACCGGTGTGCTCCCGCAGCTCGACCGTCTGACCGCGCGCGTCGCTGATCGTCGTGGTCGGGACCGCGCCCTGCGGCGGGTCGACGCTGACGCGGTCGCCGCCGTAGGTGGTGACCGTGCGCCACCGCTCCTGGTGCTTGACGTCGGTGATCTCGGCGGTCTGCCGCCCGGCACCGTCGTACTCGAAGCGCGTGCGCAGCGGCACCGCCACGGCGTCCGTCGGCACGACCGGAGTCGTCGACGGCGCCCCGGTCGTGAACCACTCCGCGTTGACGTAGCCGACCAGGCCGCGCGAGTCGTACACCGTGTTGGTGACCATCCGCCCCGGCGCGGTGCGGTCGGAGGACTCTCGCTGCGTCTGGTTCTCCCGCAGCAGGCCGTCGTACAGGGTGATGCTGGTCCGGTACGTCTCCGCGGCCGTCAGCGTCTTGGCCGTGACGGAGTTCCGCGCGTCGGAGGAGACCGCGTAGGAGTAGGTCATGTGGGCGCTCTTGCTGCCCTGCGCCCGTCCCGGCAGCCACACCTGCGTCACGCGGCCGAGCGCGTCGTACGTGGCGGTCGTGACCTTGCCGTTGGCGTCCGTCTCCTTGACGGGGAGCCCGCGCGCCGGGTCGACCTCCGACACGGTGACGTGCGCGGTCAACGGGCCCGTCCCGTCGGGGTCGGGCGACGTCGTGCGCGTGCTCGTCAGCGGACCGCCGGTCGCCGGTGTGTAGGCCGTCGACGTGGTGCGGCCCAGCGCGTCAGTCGCCGAGGTCTCGCGCCCGTGCACGTCGTGGGCGTGCCTCGCACGCGTCGTGTAGGTCGGCGTCGCACCGGAGTACCCGCTCACCTCCTCCACCGCGGTGACCAGGGCGCGCGTCGGCGCCGCGCCGAAGGCGAGCCCGTCGTACAGGGTGCGCGTGTCGCTGACGACGTCCGCGGGCCGCGAAGGGGCAGCGGCGCAGGCGACCCCGACGGTCTCGCTCCGCGACGTGGTGTCGACGATGTGCGCGGCGACGTTCCGCGCGTACTCGATCCGGGTGCACCTGTCGTCGGCCGCCGTCGTGACGTCCCCGAGGTCGTCCACCTGCGTGGGCATCCCGTAGGTGGCGTCGTAGGTCGTGACGGTCCGCGTCGTGCGGGCGCCGCCGGGCAGCGCGGGCGCGACGACCCGCTCCTCGACGACGGCGTCGCCGAGGAGCACCGCCGTCGACCCGTCCGCCGCCGTGGCGGTCGTGGCCGTCCAGGGAGAGGTGGTCGTGCGCGAGACCTCGGGGCCGCCGGCGCCGTCGTGGACGATCTCCTCGCGCACGAAGCCCGCGAGCCGCTCGACGTCCGCGATGCCGTCCACCGACTCCGTGCGCGTGCCCGTCGCCGTCCGGTCGCCGTGCAGGCCCCGGAAGTACCGGTAGCGCGTCTGCGAGCGCGTCCCCGTCGACGCGCCCGTGAGGACGTCGACCGTGCCGTAGCCGCGGTACTCGCGCCAGGTCCGCTCCTTCTCGGGGAGCAGCGGGCTGTCGTCGTAGGCCCACGCCGGAGTGCCCACGTACGAGTACGCGGTCTCGACCGGCACGCTCTCGCCGTCGCGTCCGTCCGTGGCCACCGTCGCGACGAGATACTTGTGGAAGTACTCCTGGATGGGCTCGCCGGCACCCTCGGGTGTCCAGCGCACGGGGAAGCAGCGACGGGTGTTCGTGTCCGGGGATCCGGGCAGGCTGGCGACGGAGCAGTCGGTGGGCGTGTAGGCGACGGTGATCAGGCCGCCTGCCTCGGTCGTGATGCGGTTGACGCGCCAGCGGTACATCGCCGGGCCCTTGTCGCCGATCGTGTCGACGCGGTTCGCGAGCTGGACGCCCTGGAACGTGACGGGTGAGAGCGCCACCGGCGTGCCGTTGCGACCGGTCCGCGTGATGGACGCCAGCCACAGCGCGGGGCTGGTCCCGTCGCCGGGATCGGGGAACGTGTGCTGCAAGGCCCACGAGTCGATGTCCCGGTACCCGGCGCCCACGAGCACCTTCGTCGTCACGCCGGTGAGCCGCTTGCGGCTGAAGAAGGTGGGCACGACCTGCGAGGAGGTGCAGGTGGCCGAGGAGCAGATCTGGTCGAACGGCACGTCCGGCCAGGACTTCCTGGTCGCAGCGGTCAGCTGCGCCGGGTCGCACGTGGTCGTGGCCGACGGCAGGCAGCGCTCGGCCACCGTGAACTCCACGCGCTGCGGCGAGCTCGCCGTCTCGGCGCCGGCACGCTGGCCGTAGTCGATGCGGACGAGGTGGCCGCCGCGGTCGTAGGTCGTGGTCGCCTGGCCGAGGTTGCGGCCGTAGGCGTTGGTCTCGCGGGCGTAGACGTACGTCATGGAGTTGCCGCTGGTGTCCACGACGTAGTCGAGGTTCCAACGCCACGTCTGGCTGCACGACGACGCGCCGAACGTGGCCGCGTGGCACGGCTCGCCCGGGTGGTTGCCGAAGACGGGCACCGTCCACGACGAGTTCAGCGCCAACCCGTCCGACGCCGAGCGGCGGTCGCGTCCGAAGAAGTACTGCGTCCCGTCGGTCGTGGTGACCTTCCAGTACTCCTTGTCGTCGTCCGCGTTCCACGCGCCCGTGAGCCGCTCGATCCGGGTGCCGTCGTCGCTCTTGAGCTTCCACGCACCCGTGGCGGCGTCCTTGACGAGCTCGCTCGCGCGCCCGTCGAGGACCAGCGTCGCGTTGTCGGTCTTCCAGCACAGGTCACCGGTCAGCCGGCCGACGTTGTTCGCGCCGGCGGTCGCGTCCTGCGCGCAGGGCACGTACCGCCGCTCGACGTAGCCCGTCTCCAGGCCCCACCCGTCGCCGACCCACGACGCCTGCGTGTTGGTGCCCGCGACCTTCCCGTCCAGCGAGCCGGACGAGTACACCAGGGCCAGGTCCGGCTCGGGGCCGCCGACACCGGGCGGCACGTCGAACGGGTAGGACCAGCCGAAGTCACCGGTCTGCTCGCTGACGTCCCAGGTCGAGGACGGGGACAGCGGGGTCGCCGCCCAGCTGCCGGCCGAGCCCGACGCAGCCGCCGTCACCGCCATGACGGTCGACCCCGACGCCGGGACGTGTGCCGTCAGCGCCGAGCCGGTCGACACCTCGGCGCCGTCGACGGGCGTGCGGGTGCGGCACTCCGCCTTCTCCGGCGTCGTCAGCGCGCACGAGGGGAGCTGGACGAGCCGGGCGCGCGACGCCCAGTCACCGCCGAACGCGTCCGCCAGGCGCTCGCGGTCGACGGTCAGCTCGACGGGCTGCTCCGGCTGCGGGGCGCTCGCCGCCTCGACGCCGGCGGCGCTCGGTGCGGGCGCGGCGGAGCGCGGCCCCGCGGCCGGCGCCCCGGACCCGCGGTCCTCGGCGACGTCGCCGTCCGCGCCGTCGACCTCGATGACCAGGCCCTCCACGCCGACGTCCTCGGCGACGTCGCGGTCGAGGACCTGCGCGGTGACCTTCGCGTCCGCGACGTCGGAGTCCGCCGCACGCTCCAGCGTCACCACGTCCGACGTCGCCGCACCGGCTCCGGGCACCAGCGTCGCCGACCCGTCGGGCCACGCGCCCGGCTCGTCCGATGCCGCCGGCATCGCCGGCTGCCCGGCGGGAGCCGGCCGCGCCTCCCGGTGCGGGACCGGCGTCTCCACCGGTGCGGAGAGCTGCACCCGGTTCCGGCTCCACCGTGCGCCCGCCCCGTCCTCGGGCGCAGCTCCGGCCATCGGCCCGGTCGTGACCACGAGTGCACCGACGACCGCACCGACGAGCACCGTGCGCGCTGCGTTCCAGAACCTCATCGAGCCGCCTCTTCCTCGAGCGCTGGGGTGGTGGGACGGAGCGCTGAGGTCACTCGGCGCGGGTGCAGTAGCGGACGAGGTCCTCGCGGGGCACGGCCGTGTCGAGCACGCGCACCTCGTCGACGTCGCCGGGCCAGTGGTTGTACGCCTTGGGGGTCGGTTCGGCCTGGCTGTTGATCCAGCCGTGGCCCAGCCGGAACTTGCCCGGTGCGTACCAGGACGAGGTGAAGGGAACGGTCACCACGCGCGGGACCGGGTGGGCGATGACGGTGCCCTTCTCAACCGATCCGACCTTGCAGAACGAGGCGCTCAACGTCCCGGCCTGCGCGTCGCGGACGACTGCGAGATGGACCCAGTCGCCGACCGTCGCCTCGGTTGGCCACGCCGCGCTTATCCGCTTCTGCGTACCGCCGGCCGCGGTGCGCATGTCGAGCCCCCAGCACCACTGCTGCTTATAGCACGGCCCTTCGCTGTAGGCCCCGCCAGGAATCAGCCCGAGCTCGAACGCGCTCGTGTTGCCCCCGTCCTGGCTGACCGCCGTCGCAGCGCGGGTCGGCATCGACGTGAGACGGACGAACGCCATGACGGTGAAGCTCGACTCGATGCCCACGACCGGTCCGGTGGTCGCTGCCTGGTCCGCGCCACTGTCGAACTTGAGCGCACGGTCGGTGGGGTCGATCCCCAGCTCCTGGAAGAGCCCGGCAGCACGCGACGTGTAGGGCGACGACGTCATGGGGAACCTGTTGCCGAGCGGGCCAGAGTCGACGTGGGAGGTACTGAACAAGCTCGACCCGCCACCCTCGTCCAGGCGCCACAGCGCCACGACTCCCGGCGCCTGAACCACGAACGGGTACACGCGCTGCGCGCTGACGTTCCCCGCGCGGTCCACCGCTTCCACGTACAGGGTGTGCATCCCGTCGCTCGTCGGCGCGAACGTCAGCTTCGACGTCCCAGCGACGGGGACCAGCTCCTTGTTCTTGGCGTCGCTGATGACGGAGTAGCGGAACTTCGCCACGTCTGTGGAGCTGCCCGCCGAGATGACGAACTCCCCGCGCTTGCCGATGCCCCCTCCCGTCGCGTTCTCGCGGTACACCGCAGGCAGACCCGTCTCGACGGGCGTGACGACCGGCATGTCAGGTGCCGTCACGTCGACGAGGAACTCGCAGGCGGCGGTGGGTCCCTGAGCGCCGCTGGGGTCGCGGCCGAAGACGCGCCACTGGTACGCCCGCCCGTCCGCGAGCCCTGACCCCACCCAGACCGCGTGCTCGGCTCCCGACCCCAGCGCCGCCGTCGTGTAGGGGCCCCAGACCCGGCCCCCGGTGGCCACGTCCACGACCTCGAACGTGGCCTGAACCGAGTCACCGTCGGGGTCGGCGAGCGAGGCGCGCAGGATCGGGGTCGTCGAGGCGAGGAGGGGCCGGCCGGCGCCGGTCGTGCAGGCGGACGGCGGCGAGCTCGTCCTCGGGCCCGTCGGCGCCGCCGGGGGGCGGTTGTAGACGACCGACAGCTTTGCGTCGTACCGGTACCGCTTCCAGAACGCCATGCTCGACTCGTCCGTCGCGAGACCGAGCGCGAGGACCGACGCGTTGGCGTCGGCGACGGCACGCGCAGCCCGGGTGACGTCGAACTCGACCCACGCCGGCCCGGTGCCGCAGGCCTGCTTGTGGTTCACGTGCGCGGTGTGCTGGGCGTCCCACAGCGCGCTGCCCGGCCAGCCCGTGCCGGAGCCGAAGTCGTCGATGTGGTGAGCCGTGATCGGCCGGACCGAGCAGTCGTAGGTGTGCGTGCCGTAGGCCGAGAACACGGCGGACCGGACGTGGCCACCGTCCACGGCGCCGACCTGCTCCAGGCCCGCGAAGCGCCAGAGGAGACGGCTCGCGTACCGGGAGGGGCAGTCGTCACCGCCAGGTGCTCGGGGGTCGCAGAGCCCCACGCCCTGCGTGTCCGCGAAGTTGAAGCGGATGGCAGGCGTGACGCCGGTGCGCACGGCCGACCACTGGTGCAGCGAGCCGCTGACGGGCGGGTCGATGTAGACCGGCCACACCGTGTCGGGGTCCGTGAGCATGTCCTGGTCGACGTCGATCGTGATCGCGTCGTCGGAGACGGTCGCGGGCAGGTGGCTGACGGCCTCCCCGCCGACCGGGGCGACCGCGCGGTCGCCGACGGGCTCCCCCGCGCCGTCCGCCGCGTCCGCCGCTGGCGAGGCGGACGACCGCTGCGCGGTCCCGCCGAGCGCGAGGAAGGAGTGCGTCGGCAGGGACGACGCCTCGGCGGAGTCCCACATCGCCGGCGTGGCGCTGTGGAAGACCGGCTCGCCGGCACCGTCCCGGGCGGCGAACCCGCCGGCGTCCTCGACGACGTCCAGGCCCGAGGACGTCTCGATCGGGAACGACAGCCGGGCGAGGCGCGGGTCCGCAGCGGCCTCCGGGGTCTCGACCCGCAGGACCTCCGAGAACCCGGTGGCGTCCTCGTTGACCGTCACGACCAGGTCGACGTCCGGGAGGACGTCCGCGTAGGTGAGCCGAGGACCGTCGACCGTGGGTCGCGGCAGGTCGAACGGCACGTCGAGCCGCAGCTCGTGGCCCTCCCGGCGCAGGGTGGCGAGCGGAGCACCGTGCCGCCCGTCCGAGAACGTCATGCCGACGACCGGGGCGGCCGGTGCGATCCCGCCGCGGGTGCGCCGGAGCGAGCTGTCGACGTCGCGCCAGGCCTTGCCCTGCCGCGTCCGGACGGCGGCAGCGGACATCTCGAGCCGCAGCGACCCGTCCGGGCGGGCGTAGAGCGTCTGCCACTCCGTGCGCGCGCTCAGCACCTCGACGTCCTCGCCGCACTCCTGCGCCACCGCGACCGCGTCGAGCTGGTCGGCGGTCTGCTCGACGCACTCGACGGGGGGCTCGGCTCCGGGCGCCGGGGGCTCGGGCGCTGCGCTCGCCCCGGCCGGCGCAGCGACGCCTCCGACCAGTGCCGCCACCAGGCAGGCCGCCAGCGTCGTCCTCGTGCGGGCCACGGCCCGGTGTCGCTCCACGTGCGCTCCTCCCCGGGACGCGCACACCGTCGTGCCGTCGCCGCCCACCGGCCGGCGGCACGGGAGGCCGACGGCGAGTCACGACGCACCGTCGCCGTCGTGACCGTCGGGCGTGAACGTAGCGGAACGGGCAGAAGACGCGGGATGGACCGAACGGGTGAAACCCACCGTGCGTGTCGCGCTCACGCCGCCGGCGCCACCGACACCACCGCCCACGGCGGCAGGTCCAGGTCGATCTCCAGCACGCCGTCCGCGTCGACCACGAGCTCGGTGCGCCACAGGTCGTCCGCGGCCTCCCGCAGCCGCGCGGTCTGCTCCCGCGTGAGGTTGAGCGGCTCCCCCATCGCGTGCCACGCCTCGGCGACGTTGCCGTGCTCCCAGTCGACCCGCTCGACCGCGAAGCGCGCGCCGGGCGGCAGGCCCTCGACGACGTGCCGCACCCGGCGGGCCGGGCCCACCTCCGCGAGCGCGCGCGTCTCGGCGTACGAGTCGGCCGACCCGACCGGGCGCCGCCCCATGTCCGCGGGGTAGTTGACGAACACCGCGGACACGGCGCCGGTCGCGCTGTCCCGCGTGAGCACACCGTGCTCGGCGTCGAGCAGGCGCACGTCCCCAGGCGCGCGAGCATCGCGAATGCGTGGAACGTCGGCTTGTGCAGCCCCTGCTCGTTGACGAGGCCGAACCCGCCGTGGAAGGGCCCGAGCCCCGCGCCGCCCTCCTCGAAGACGTCGGTGAACGTCCAGTACGCGAGGGAGTCGGTCAGGTCGGCGCAGCGCAGGAACGCGCGCGTCACGTACGTGGCGGCGAACAGCGTGTCGTGCATGCGGTCGCGGCTCGAGGGCGACGTCGACCACTCGGTGATGTGCAGCTCGGCGTCCGGGTAGGGGCTCGCGACGATGATCTCCTGCATCCGGGTCAGGTCGTCCGACGTGGCGTCGACGTGCCGGCGGATGTGCCGCACCTCGCCGTTCGCGCCGAACGCGAAGTCGGTCGGGTACAGGTGCGTGGTGAGGAAGTCGACGGGCAGCTCGCGCTCGGCGCACCACGCGATGAACTCCTCGACCCACACGGGCCGCCAGTCGAGCGCGTCGACGTCCTCGGCGGCGGCCGTGGCGTGGGTGCGGGTGGGGTCCTCGACCTCGCCCGCGTAGCGGTCGTCGGGGACGAAGACGCTGGTGGAGGGGCCACCGACGAGCAGCCCGGGATCGACCGACTTCACCGCGCGGGCCGTCGCCTCGTAGAGCTCGAAGTACTGCGTGCGGGTGCCGGTCCAGAAGTGCGGCACGAGGTTCGGCTCGTTCCACACCTCGAAGCGCCACTGCCGCACCTCGTCGAGGCCGTAGCGGTCCACCCAGTGCTGCACGGTCCCCCGCACGAGGTCGGCCCACGCGCCCATGTCGGTGGGCGGGCTGCAGTGCGCCTTCCACCAGAACAGCGTCTCGGTCTGCGTCGCGAGCGCGCGCGGCATGAAGCCGAGCTCGACGAACGGCCGGGCGCCCACGTCGACGACGAAGTCCATGACCTTGTCGACGTAGGAGAACGTGAGCACCGGCTCGGCCAGCACCTCGTCCGGCCCGAAGCCGCCGCCGTACGTCGCGCGGTACACGAACATGTCGTCGTGGAAGAGGCCGTGGAAGCGCACGCTGCGGGCGCCGAGGACGTCGACGGCCTCCCGGAAGTGCTGCTGCCAGTCCGCACGCAGCGCCTCGTTCGCGCGGCCGGCACCGAGGCACGCGTTCCACACGTGCCGCAGCGGGCGCTCCCGGGGCGTCGCGCCGTCGATGCGGAGGGTGGGGCCGGGGTGCGTCTCGCTCATGCGTCTCGCCTTCGAAACAGTTTCGTGCACAACGACGGAACAGCGACGGTAGCGAGGCCGGTCGCAGTCGGTCAACGGCCCGCTCATCCACGTGGGCTGCGCGGCCGAACCCCCTTGCGGCACCCGCCGCCCGCCTCCTAGGCTCGAAAACGTTTCGAGCAACGGGGAGGGTCGAGCGGTGGTGAACAGACCGTCGGGACGGGTGACGCTCGCGGACGTCGCCGCACACGCCGGCGTCTCCACGGGGACCGTCTCCAAGGCCCTCAACCACCGCAGCGACGTGGCCGAGGGCACGCGCCGGCGCGTCCTCGACGCGGTCGCCGCGCTCGGCTACCGCCCCGCCACCGAGGCTCCGCCGACGCGTGGGCGCGCACTCGCCGCCGTCTTCGACGGGCTGGAGTCGCCGTACATCTCGAGCGTGCTGCAGGGCGTCCTCGCGGCCGCGACCGCCGCCGGCTGCGACCTCCTGCTCCGCCTGGCGCCCGACCGCGCGGTGCGCAGCACGACGACCGTCGCACGCGCGTGGGTCGCGGAGCAGCGGGCCGCGGGCGTCGTCGGCCTGATCGGCCTGACGCTCGGCGAGCCGAACGCCCTCCTCGGCGCCGCCGCCCAGGCCGGCCTGCCGTTCGTCGTCGTCGACCCCGTCGACGTCCGCTACCCCGGCGTCGTCAGCATCGGCTCGACCAACTGGGCCGGCGGCCGCACCGCCACCGAGCACCTGCTCGAGCTGGGGCACCGGCGCGTCGCGTGGGTGGGCGGACCGCCGACGTCGACCGCGTCCACCGAGCGCTTCCACGGCTACAGCGCCGCACTCGCCTCCGCCGGGCTGCCCCTCGACCCCCGGCTCGTGCGCGAGGGCCCGTTCTCCCTCGAGGCGGGGCGCGACCACGGCCGCGCGCTCCTGCGGCTCGCCGACCCGCCGACCGGCGTCGTGTGCGGCGACGACGAGATCGCGGTCGGCGTCCTCGCGGCCGCGCGCGAGTCCGGCGTCCCGGTGCCCGAGCGGCTGAGCGTCGTGGGCTTCGACGACACCCCGCAGGCGGCGTGGACGACGCCGGGCCTGACGTCGGTGCACCAGCCGCTGTCCGGCATGGGCCGCATGGCAGTCGAGACCGTGCTGGCGATGGCCGACGGTGCCGAGCCGGCGTCGCGCCAGGTGCAGCTCGTCACGACCCTCACGGTCCGGGAGTCGACGGCGCCCGCCCCCTGAGGCGCAGGCCCCCCACCGACGCCGACAGCCCGGACCCTGGTCGGGTCCGGGCTGCCGGTCGGTGCAGCGTCGGTCAGCTGGCGGTGCAGGTGGCGCTCAGGCCGCTCGCGCTGCCGCTGGCGATGAAGCCCGCGGTCGTCGAGGCACCTGCGCCGAGACTGCCGTTCCAGCCCGCGTTGGCGAGCGTGTTGCCGTTGCTGAGCGTGGAGCTCCACGCCTGCGTGATGGTCGCGCCGTTCACGGTGACCTTCCAGCCCTTGATCGCCGTGCTGCCCGCCTTCACCGTGACCTCACCCTGGAAGCCGTTGCTCCAGGAGTTGGCGGCACGGACCGTGGCGGTGCAGGAGCCGGTGCCCGGCTGCGGCGCCGGGGTCGTCGACGTCGGCTGCGGCGCCGGCGTGGTCGGGGTGGGCTGCGGCGCGGGGTTGCCGCCGGGCGTGATGTACGCGTCGATGCACTGGTAGAACGCGTTCACCGTGTCGGCGATGTTCCACCGGACGAAGATCTTGTGGTTGCCCTCGGGCAGGTTGTTGATCTGGTGCGTGAACCGCTTGGGCGGCAGTGCCCCGTTGTCGTTGATCGTGGTGTGCAGCCGGCCGTCCACGAAGTACTCCCACGTCGACGTGGAGTGGTTCGCGACGATGTCCCAGGTGAACGTCTGGTTGGTCTTCAGCGCCTGGCGCGGCCAGGCGATCGACTCGTTGTCGAGCTCGGTGAAGCGGCCGCCGCCGGAGCACAGCATCGAGCCCTTGCGGGCCTCCACGCTCCACGGCTCGTACTGGACCGGACCACAGTTCTTGACCGCGCCGGTGTAGCAGAGGTCCTGCCGGCTGGGCGGGTCGGAGATCCACCCGTGCGCCTGGGCGGACGGTGCGGGCAGGGCGGCCAGCAGCGCGACGGTCAGCCCGAGCACCGTCAGGGCGGACAGGACCAGCCGCGCAGCGGCTGATCGGGGGGCACGGGGAACAGCGTGTGAACTCATGGCGGGGTCACCTCGACCGGGAGCGGATCGGACAAGCACGGGTCCGACCGAACGTACGGACCGACGGCCGCGGCAGACAGGTCCAGAACCGTTTCAGCCGCCCGTCACGGGTGGCTCCGCGCAGCACCGGGGGCCGTGACCACCGGCATGTCGCCGGGACGACCGGTCCTCGTAGGTCCTGGCGTCCGCGCATGCCCTGCCGACCGCTCGCGCCAGGACGTCGGTGGGCACGGCACCACCTGCGTCCGGAACCTCGCCGAGCTCTTCCGCGAGGCACTGGAAGAACGTCTCCGCGGTGAACGCGTCCCACTCCTCGGGGTGGTCGTAGGCCGAGTCGCGAAGGTCCCAGAGCGCGTCGACGAGCTGCTCCCTCGTCTCCGCAGCGGCGAGCCGTTGCCGCGCGGTCGCAGCGTCGTCCACGCCGGCGACCGTACGCCAGGGGCGACGACGTCGGTGCGGACCGGCGGAGGTCGCGGGGTGTCGGGCCGTCGCGCGGACGCGGGACGGCCCGCCGACCCGCTCGTGCACCTGGTCGCCCGCTGACTGCCAGGATGCGCGGGTGCGCTCGGCCCTCCCCGCCCTGACGATCGCCGCGACGGTTCTCCTCGCAGGCTGCTCGGTCCATGTCGACACCCGGTTCGTCGGCACCGACGAGATCGAGGAGAAGGTCGCAGCGGCACTCACCGAGAAGGCAGGCCGCGTGCCCGACAGCATCGAGTGCCCCGAGCAGGTCCCGGCGCGGGAGGGTGCCGACGTCCGGTGCACCATCACGGACGGCGAGCAGCGCATCGGGGTGACGGTCAGCGTCACCGGCGTCCGTGACGGCTTCGACGTCTCCGTCCAGATCGACGTGGACGACGAGCCGCTCCCGGCGGGTTCGTGAGCACGGCCGCCGACGAGCTGCGCGCGGCGGTCGAGAGGGCCACCGAGGGCACCCCGTACCGGGTCGAGCAGACGGCTGAGGGTCTCGACCTGCGGATCGCCGTGGACGACGCACGCTGGCACGGTCTGCTCGCCTCGGCCGGGCGCAGGCGGGTCGTCGAGTGCCAGGTCCGCCTGGACGGAGATGCACGCACCCTGCAGACCACCGACGCGCAGTTCACGTGCGATGGGCCGTCGGCGTCACAGGGCGCACACCACGTCTGGTCGCCGCCCGGGCCGGCGCCGTGCGCGGCCGCACCTGGTCCACCTCTCGCGAGTGGACGTGGCGCCCAGGCCGGCGCCCGCACGAGAGGCCCGTGGTCGAGGGGCGGCTCTGCACGGCCGAGGCTCGCCGACTGATCCGCGAGGCCACCACTGCCCTGGGGTGGCCGAGCGGATGGGCCCGTACGAGCGCGTCGGGCTCATCGCCGCCGGCGTCGGCGTCCTGACGCTTCTCGCGGTCGCGCTCCTGCTGCTCGTCGGGCGGTAGCGACCAGCAGACGTGTCAGGCGGCGGTGAACCGACCAGCCGAGCGCGGCGAGCCGCCCGGTCCCCGTCCACGCCGGAGGGGAGTGAAAGCGCGGGGATGACGAAGGGCCCCGGATCCGCAGGTGGCTGCGGGCGGGGCCCTTCGGTGAGCGGTAGCGGTGGGATTTGAACCCACGGTGGACTTTCACCCACACACGCTTTCGAGGCGTGCTCCTTAGGCCGCTCGGACACGCTACCTCGGCGGGTAACCCTACCCGCTCCCCCGCCCGGTCACCCAATCCGCTGCTCCGTGACGTGCCGCACGCGCGGTCGCCGGCCGCCGTGCCGCACCGGGACCGCGACGTACCGTGGAGCGGTGAGCACGTCCCCGGCCCGTCCCGTCGCCGCCCGCGGCACCCTCGACGACGTCGTCGACCTGCTCAGCGGCCGCCGGCTCACGGTGCTGACGGGTGCGGGCGTCTCCACCGACTCCGGCATCCCCGACTACCGGGGCCCCGACTCCCCGCCGCGCACCCCGATGACGTTCCAGCAGTTCGTGGGCGACGAGGCGTTCCGCCGGCACTACTGGGCCCGCAACCACGTCGGCTGGCGGCACGTGCACGAGACGCACCCGAACGCCGGGCACCGCGCGCTCGCGGCGCTGGAGCAGCGGGGCGTCGTCCTCGGCCTGATCACGCAGAACGTCGACCTGCTGCACGAGGCGGCGGGCTCGCGGAACGTCATCGACCTGCACGGCCGGTACGACCGCGTCGTGTGCCTGCGCTGCGGCACGGTGGTGCCGCGCGCGGCGCTCGCGGACCGGCTCGAGGCGCTCAACCCCGGGTTCGTGGAGCGGGTGGGCGGCGAGGTCGGCGACGTGGAGATCGCGCCGGACGCCGACGCGGTCATCGAGCAGACGCAGGACTTCCGCGTCCAGGCCTGCTGGGCGCCCGACCCCGACGACGCGTCGCGCCCGTGCGGCGGCGTCCTGAAGCCGGAGATCGTCTACTTCGGCGAGAACGTGCCCCGCGAGCGCGTGGACCGGGCGTACGCGATGGTCGACGCCGGGGACGCGCTGCTCGTCGCGGGCTCGTCCCTCTCGGTGCAGTCGGGGCTGCGGTTCGTGCGACACGCCGCGCAGGCGGACAAGCCCGTGGTCGTCGTCAACCGCGGCGAGACCCGCGGCGACCGCTTCGCGACCCTGACCCTGCACGCCGGCACGTCGGAGACCCTCGCGGCCCTGGTCACCCTCCTCCCCACCCCCTGACCCCCGCGCCCGCGACCCGTCGAGCGCGGTAGGTGCGCGTCGAGCGCGGTAGTCGTATCGGGTGCGCTCGTGCCGCATCTACCGCGCTCGACGCGGGCGGCGGGCGCGGGCGCGGGCGCGGGCCGGCGCACGGGGTCAGCGGTGGGGGCGAAGAACGTGCGCAGCAGGGTCGCGGACTCCTCGGCGCGCACGCCCGCGACCACCTCGACGCGGTGGTTGGACCGGCGGTCGCGCACGACGTCCCACTGCGACCCGCACGCGCCGGCCTTCGGGTCCCACGCCCCGAGCACGAGGCGCGGCACGCGCGCGAGCAGCGTGGCCCCGGCGCACATGAGGCACGGCTCGAGCGTGACGACGAGCGTGCAGCCGTCCAGGCGCCAGCGGCCCAGGGCGGCGGCGGCCGCCCGCAGCGCGACGACCTCGGCGTGCCCGGTGGGGTCGCCGTCGGCCTCGCGCGTGTTGCGGCCGCGCCCGACCACGTCGCCGTGCGGCCCGAGCACCACCGCGCCGACCGGCACGTCCCCGGTCGCGAGGGCGGCGCGCGCCTCGTCGAGCGCGTGCCCCATGGCGGCGTCGTCCGCGGCCGTCGCCCAGGGCGAGCGCGCGCCGACGACGACGTCGCCGTCCGTGCTCGTGCCGTCCACACCGCCTCCGCGTCCCGTCGCCCGGCCCGCCCGGCGTGCGGGCGGCGCGCGTGTCGTGTGCGTCACGACGGGGCGCCGTCCCCGCGGGCGGGACGCACCACCGTGCCCGTCGTCCCGGTGGTGCGCCGCATCCTCGCACTACCCTGGCCCCCATGCGCCTGCACGTCGCCGACCACCCGCTCGTCGCCCACAAGCTCGCCGTCCTGCGGGACGAGCGGACGCCGAGCCCGACGTTCCGGCAGCTCGTCGACGAGCTCGTCACCCTGCTCGCGTACGAGGCGACGCGCGACGTGCGGACGGACGAGGTCGAGATCCGCACGCCGGTCGCGACGACCACGGGCGTCAAGATCGCCGACCCGAACCCGATCGTCGTGCCGATCCTGCGCGCCGGTCTCGGCATGCTCGACGGCATGACGCGGCTGCTGCCGACCGCCGAGGTCGGCTTCCTGGGCCTGCAGCGCGACGAGGAGACGCTCGAGGCCATCACGTACGCCAACCGCCTGCCGGACGACCTCACCGGGCGGCAGTGCTTCCTGCTCGACCCGATGCTCGCGACGGGCGGCACCCTCGTCGCGTCGATCGACTACCTGCTCCAGCGCGGCGCCCGCGACGTGACGGCCGTCTGCCTCATCGCCGCCCCCGAGGGGCTGAAGGTCGTCGAGGAGTTCGTCGGGGACCGGGCGGACGTGCAGGTCGTCGTCGCCGCCGTCGACGAGCGGCTCGACGAGCACGCGTACATCGTCCCGGGCCTGGGCGACGCGGGCGACCGCCTCTACGGCATCGTCTGACACCGGCGGCCCTCGGGCCGCTCGTCCCGCCCGCGGCGGTCGTCCCATGACCTGAGACCCCGTCGTCATTCCGTGGACCCCTTCGCCCGGACGTGTCACGATCGTCCGGTGAGCCCCGTCACGCGTCGACCCGTCCATGCCGCCGGCATGCGCACGTGCGTCGTCGCGTCCGGGTGGTATCCGCGCCGCTGTCGCCCCTGACGCCGCCCCCACCACCCGCCCCGCCGGCCCCGCACCCCGGACGCCGGTCCGCTCACCCGGAGACCACCCATGACGCCACCCGCGACCGCGCGCGTCCGCCGCACCGCGGCGGCCGTCGCCGCACCGCCCACCGCACCGCCCGACCCGCCCCGCGCGGCCCTCGTCCTCTACGTGAGCCTGCCCGCCGACGACCGGCCCGCGCCCGGCGCCGGGGAGCTCGCCGAGGCCGCCGAGATGCTGCGCGAGCTCGCGCAGGACCTCCTGCCGTCGGCGCAGGCGTCGGTGGCCCTCTCGCTCGTGCCCGGCACCAGCGGCGACGTGCGCCGCATCGGTGACCGGATCACCCACCTGCGGCTGCTCGACCCCCCGGAGGGGGACGAGCCGGGTGCCCCGGCGCCCACGCCGCCCACCGACGTCCTCGGCGGCTCGGGGGACGCCCGCTGAGGACACGCGCTGCCGGGCCGGTGCACGGGATCGGGGGACCCCGACCGGCCCGGCAGCGCACCCTTCCCGCCCGCGCGCGGGCGGGGTCGGCCGCTCAGCGCTGCGGCGGCGCGAGGCTCACCGGTGCGGTCGTGCGGACCGTCACGACGCCGAGGAGGTACTGGTCGGCGGACGTCGTGGGCGTCAGCGTCGCGACGTCGGAGGTGAGCGCCACCTCGGCGAACCCCTTGGCGTCCACGCCGAGGGAGTTGGGCCAGCGCCAGCCGGTCGCCGTCGAGTCGAACGCGTTCGCGCGCGAGCCGCCGCCGACCACCTGCGACCCGTCCCAGCGGACCGGCGTGAGCGCCCCGACGCCGGACATCGTCAGCCGGTCGTCGCCGGAGCCGCGGTCGCCCTCCCAGCCCACGACGCCGATGCGCGCGCGCGTGCCGGCCTCGGCGACGAACGCGAACGCCGGTGAGGCGACGTCGCGGCCGACCCACGACGGGCCCTCGTGCACCGTCACCGACCCGCGACCCGCGCCCTCGACGCCGTGCACCACCACGAGGGACCAGCCCGCGTAGTAGGTGGGCTCGCGGTCGGTGCGACCGTCGCTCACCGCGGCGTCCGCGAGCGCCCACGTCCCCGCCCCGCCGCGCGCCACGAGGGCCGTGACGTCGACCGCGGACTGGTAGTAGCGCCGGCCGCTGTCGTCCTGGACCTCGTGCACGGCGTCCGCCGCCGCCCGGACGTCGGTCCACGTCCCGTCCGGCGCGCGCAGGCGCGCCGTCGCGAGGTCGCCGCTCCACCCGTCGCGCGGGCCGCGCACGCCGGACCAGTACAGGCCCGCCCACACCACGGGCCGCCCCTGCGGCAGCGCCAGGCGCGTCTCGGAGGACACGGGGACGCGGGCGCGCGCACCCGGGGGCGGCGCTTCGTCGAGCGGCTGCATGTCGAGGCCGTTGTTGTCCTGCGCGTGGTGGACCGCGGGGCAGGGCGCGGGCCCCCAGCGGCAGACGAGCAGCGGTGCGCCCACCTCGGTGACGTCGAGGTCGCCGACGCCGGACCAGACGGGCGTCAGGCCCGCGGACGGCGCGACCAGACGCACGGACGCGCGGACGGGGGTGGCGCCGGCCGCGGTGGCGACGACCTCCGCGGAGCGGTTCAGCGCGCCCGCGACGTGCACGTTCACCTGCACCGGGACGCGCTGCCCGGCGGCCAGCCGGCCCAGGCGGCACTCGACGGTGCCGCCGCCCCCGGTGCACCCCGCCGTGCCGGGCAGCACCGACCCGGGGTCGTGCGTGACACCGCGGGGCAGCGTCACGCGGACCAGGACGTCGTCGGCGTCCGCGGCCGCGCCGCCGTGCGCGGGGCCGGCGACCGCGACGACGAACGCGAGGACGCCTCCGCCGTCGCCGTCGGCGACGGCCGTCGCCTCGTCGAGCGTGACGACCGGCGCGGTCCCGCGGACGCCGACGAGGACGGCGGGCGACGGGTCGGCGTCGTCGGCGCGCACGGTGACGCTCGCGGCCCCGAGCTCGCCGACCGCACCCGGCGCACCCGTGAGCGGGACCAGCACGCGTACGGTCTCCCCCGCGAGGACGGGCTCGGGCAGCCGGCACACGGCGTCGCTGCCCTCGGGGACGCACGCGCCGCCCGCGACGGCCACGGCCCCGCTGGGCGGCGTCACGCGCACCACGGTGCCGCTCGCCGCCAGGTCGCCGTGGTTGGTCACGTCGACCGGGAGGTGCGCGACGGGACCGAGGCCGACCTCGACCCGGGCGGGTGCCGTGACGACCGGGGCCGCGGGGCGCACCAGCGTGTACGGGACGCCCAGGCGCGGCGCCGCACCGGAGGGAGCCGGACCGAGCACGGCCGTGACCGTGCCGTCGCCCGTGCGCGTGCCACCGGGGACGGTCAGCGTCAGCACCAGGGTCGTGGCCTCGTGACCGCCGAGCGCCGGCAGGCGGCACCGGGTCCGCCCGTCCTCGCGGGTGCAGGACCACGGCGCGGCGGCCTCGGCGGTGACGCCGGGCGGCAGGTCGAGGTCGACGGTGGCGGGCGCCTCGGCGGTGACCGGGGCGCCGCCGGCGTTGACGAGCGGGAGGCTCAGCGTCCGCGCGCGACCCGCGACGAGCTGGACCGGCGAGGGCTCGGCGGCGGGCACGAGGCGCGCGGGCGACGGGTGGACGCGCACCGGCACCGGCGGCGGCGCCCACGCGTGGTACCGGCCCGCGATGCGCAGGCCCAGCTCGTGGTCGCCGACGGGCACGGACTCGTCGACCGCGACGTGCAGCACCAGCCGGGCCGTGGCGCCGGGCGCCAGCTCGGGCAGGGTGCACGCGGCGCTGTGCGCACCCGTCGTGACGCACAGCCAGCCGTCGGTGACCAGCGGGGAGAAGCCGGCGCCGAACGCGAGGACGCCGCCGACCTCCTCCAGCCGGACGCCGGCGGGCAGCGCCACCTCCGCCAGCAGGTCGACCGCGGGCGCCGCGCCGCCGTTGTGCACGCTGAGCGCGATCTGCTGCCCGGTGGCGCCGGCGAGGAGCACGGGCGCGTCGTACCGGACGACCACGGCGGGCGCGGGCGGCACCTCGGGGTCGGGCGGCGGTGTCGGGTCGGGCGGCGGACCTGCCGACGGGTCGGGGCTGGGGACGTCGGGGCCGGGGGCGGTGAGCACCCGGGTGTCGTCGTCCGGCTCGGCCCGGCCGGGACCCGGCTCGGGCTCGGGCTCGGGCTCTGGCGCGAGCTCCGGCAGGTCCGTCGGGCTCACCGACGGGACGGGCAGCGGCTCGGGGAGCACCCCGTCGGTCGTGCCCGGCGACGGGGCGACGGTGCCGACCAGCGCGGTGCCCGAGACGGTCGGCGACGCGGTCGCACCGGCGGTGCCCGCCCCGGGCCCGAGCAGCTGCGTCGCACCGACGACCACGGCGGCGACGACCGCCACCGCGCCGACCGTCGCGGCTGCCGCGGTGGCCGTGACCCCGCCCAGGGCGACGACGCCGCCGGTGGCCGCGGCACCGGCGGCCGCGCCCGCGGCTCCCCCGACGGCCGCGATCCCGGCCGGGGCGCTCGCGACGCCGGCGACGGCGCCGACGAGGCCGCCGGCGGCGGTCCCCGCGACGGCCGACCCGCCCGCCGCGGCACCCGCCGCACCCCCTGCGGCGCCGGCCGCACCACCGGCGGCACCGCCCGCGGCACCGCCGGCCCCCGCCGCCGTGCCCCCGCTCGCCGCACCCGCGGCGGCCCCGCTCCCGGCGGCACCGCCCCCGGCCGCACCACTCCCGGCCGCACCACTCCCGGCCGCCGCGCTCCCGGCACCCCCGGCGGTACCCGCGGCACCGCCGCCGACGGCGCCGGCCGACGGCGCGGCCGCGAGCGCGGCGGTGCCCGCACCGAGCCCGCCGCCCAGGGGCAGCGGGTGCCGCAGCGCACCGAGCCCGAGCAGCCCGAGCACGAGCGGCGCCACGACGGCCCGCATGCCGTGGTTGACGTCGCCCAGCTCGAGGACGAGCGCGCGGCAGTCGCCGCAGTCCTCCAGGTGCCGCTCGACGTGCCCGGTGTCACGCGTGCCGAGCCCGCCGCGCACGTACGACCCGAGCTTGCCGGCGACTCCGCGGCACCCCTCCTCGAGCGGGTCGTGCAGGTGCTGCTGCAGGTACGCCTGACGCAGCCCCTCGCGGGCCCGGTAGGCGAGGGCCGCGGCGCTGTTGGCGCTGAGCCCCAGCACGGGGGCGATCTCGGCGGGCGTGAGGCCCTCGACCTCCGCGTGCCACAGGACGGCCTGCCAGCGCTCCGGCAGCGAGCGGAACGCGCGGGCGACGACGCTGCGCTCGAAGCCGGCGAGCGCGGGCGCCTCCGCGGCCTCGACGGGCCGCGCCGCGGTCTCCAGGGTGGCGACGTCGTCGGTCGGCTCGACGCGCCGGCCGGCGGTCCGGTGCACCGCGGCCGTCCGGCGCACCGCCGTGAACAGGTAGGCGCGGAACGCGACCTCGGGCCCGGCCCCGCCCCGGATCGCGCGGTGCACGGCGGCGAACGCGTCGGCGACGACGTCCTCGGCGTCGGCCGTCGAGTCGCAGTACTGGCGCGCGACGACGAGCGCGGCACCCGCGTGCCGCTCGTACAGCCGGCCGAACGCGTCGCCGTCCCCGCCCCGCGTCGCACGCAGCAGCGCGGCGTCATCCTCGATGCCGCCGTCCGCGCCCCCGTCACGCACCACGTCCGGACCCCTGTCGCCGTCGGTCCCGAGCGCAAGGGTGCCATATGCGACCGAACGGAAGAACCCGGCGAACGGGTGGCGAGCGGACGGTACGAGGTGGGGCGACCGGGCCCGCACGGGGGTGGCAGGGACGACCTGCGCGGACGCCTCCCGTCCACCCGCACGGGTGAAAAGCGCGCGGGTGGGGCGAAGCCGCGTCATGGAGTGCCGGCAGCGCCCTCTCATCCGGCGTGACGACCCACATCGGCAAGGACGGTCACGCCCCGGGCGAGGCCCTGCGCGAGCGCTGGCGCCGTCGCAGCGTCGGCTCCGTGTGGCGACGGCCGTCCGACTGGTACCACCCGGCGGTCGACGCGCTCGCCGGTGCGGTGCTCGAGGACGAGGACCCGGCGGCGGCCGCCTGGGAGCTGGGGCGCGCCCGCGGCGAGCACGGCGTCGGGATCGGCGAGGCGATCGACGACCTCGTCTGCCTGTACCGCACCACCGGGCGCGACACCCCGCCCATGGACGCGGTCCGCGCGCTGAACGAGGGCTGGGCCGACGCACAGGCCGAGCTGGTCGTCACGGGGTCGTGCGTGGACGCCGAGACGGGGCTGCCGACGCAGCAGTACCTGGGCGTGCGGCTCGCGGAGACCTACCTGCAGGCCGACGAGCAGGACGTGCACCCGGCGGCCCTGCACGGGCTCGCGGTGGTCGACGTCGCGGCGGGGCACGCCTCCGGGTTCCTGCGGGCGGCACGGTCGGCGGCCGTCGGCGCCGCGCTGCGCTCGGTGTTCGGGACGGGGCACCCGATGGCGACCCTCGGCGGCGGGGTGTTCGTCGTCCTCACGCGCACGCAGGACGACCTCGACGGGCAGATCGACGCGCTGCGTCGGCAGGTCGCCGAGCGGTGCGCCGACCACGACGTGCGGGGCGCGACCCGCCAGCCCGTGCGGGTCTGGCACGAGGCGCTGCCCGGCACGCACGCGGGCGCGCTGCACCGCCTGGCGTCCCTCGCCCGGCCGGAGCCCTGGACGGGCGTGCCGCGTCCGGCGGTCCCGCCGACGCTCGGCGACCCCTCCGCGGGCGACCTGCCGGGCTGAGCGCCCCGTCGCACCGTGTCCGCTCGCACCGTGTCCGGTCGCGCCGCAGGTTGGCGCGCCGCGGGTCGTCCCCTGACCTCCTCGTGACCAGATGCCGACCCCCGGGAGACACGACGGGACCGGCGGGTTACCGTCGACGCATGTCCCCGGCCGACGTCGCCCCGACGGACCCGGCGCGCACTGCCGACTCGGCTGACGCCGCCGACGTCCCGGGACGGCTCCTGACCTCCGGCAGCTCGGCGGACCTGTACGCGCTCGACGACGACCGGGTGCTGCGCCGCTACCGCGACGGGCGGGACGTCGGACCGGAGCGGGCGCTGCTGGACCACCTGGCCGCGCACGGGTTCCCCGCACCGCGCGTGCACGGTGACGCCGGTCCGGGTCTGGTCATGGACTGGTTGCACGGGCCGACGATGCTCCAGGCGCTCGGCGCCGGCGAGATGTCCCTGCACGACGCCGGCGACCTGCTGGCGGACCTGCACCGCCGCCTCCACGCGGTCCCCCCGCCCCTCGGCTGGCACGCCGCCGGCCTCCCCGCGGGAGCGCCGTCGGGCCCGGTGGTCGTCCACCTGGACCTGCACCCCGGCACGGTCGTGCTCAGCGAGCGCGGCCCGCACGTCGTCGACTGGTCGCACGCCCGCCTCGGCACGCCCGAGCTGGACGTCGCCGTGACGTCCCTGGTCGTCGCGGAGGTCGTCGTCGACGCGGGCGGCGACTACTCGCAGGCGGCGCGGGCCCTGCTCGCCTCGTTCCTGCACGCGAGCGGCACGAACCCGCTGCCCGCCCTGGACGAGGCCGCGGCGCTGCGTGCGGCCGACCCGCAGCTCGTGCCCGGCGAGCGTGAGCTCGTGCACGACGCCGCCGCGCTGGTGCGCACGCTCGTCGAGCTCACCACGCACCCCTGACCCCCGCCCCGGACGCGTGCGGCGCTGCACGTCGACCGGGGCCGGGGCCGCGCGGCGCGGTCCCGAGGACGAGGCGGACGCCCGCTACCCGGACGCCGCGCCGGCTCCGCACGCGCGACGGCCGCCTCCCGGCGAGTCGGGAGGCGGCCGTCGCGCGTCCGGGCCGGGCCGCGGCCCGGACGGGGTGACGCCGCAGCGGGCGCCGGTCAGCGCGGGGCGAACGTGAGGCAGTCGGCCAGGTCGTGCCCGGCGCCCACGCGGATCGACTCCGCGTGGCACTCCAGGTGGTCGTTGTGCAGGCAGTCCTGCCGCTGGCAGGCTCCGACGTGGCTGACGACCTTGTCGAGGCCGCCCTTGGCGCTCAGCGGGATGAACGTGGCGCACTGCGCGTCGCCCGTGCCGCCGACCGTGATGGCGGCCGCGTGGCAGGAGTGGTGCTCGTTGTACGAACAGCCGTCGACCGAGCACTCGGCGACGGGAGGAAGCTCTGCGAGGGTGCTCATGCTGACCTCCGAGTCGGATCGCGGTCGTGCCGTGGCACGTCGTCCTCCTCGACGGTAGACCCGTGACGCGCGTCACGCCACCACGGAAGGAGGGCTAAACCGCAGGTCAGGGGCGCATTTCAGGTGAGGCTAGCCTTCCTCCCAGTGACGTCGGCGCAGGTGGGCGCGGTGCGCTGCCGCGCGCGGCGGCCTGCGGCGCCCCTCATCCGCTCGCCGGCTCGTCCTCGTCCTCGGGTGCCGCGGCGGGGCTCGTCGACAGCCGGAAGCGGTCCGCGGGCGTGAGCGCCGACAGCGACCGTCGCAGCGTCGTGACGACGGTCGAGACGACGAGCGCGACCGCCTCCGACCCGCCGTCGGCGCGGTACCGGCGCAGGGCCGTGGCCAGGGCGGCGACCGCACGGTCGGCGGCCCGGCGGCGGCCCGGCTCCGTGTCGCCGGTCCCGGCCTCCGCGGTCGTCGCGGCGAGCTCGCGCAGCGCCTCCGCCATGGGGCGGCGCAGCTCCTCGGGCAGCCGCCGCACGCTCGTGCCCCAGGGCTCGTCCGCGCCCATGGCCTGGATGTCGTCGACGAGCAGCACGGCGCGCTGCAGGGCACCGAAGTCGTCGGTCCGGCGGGTGACGTCGGCGGTGTGGCGGCGTGCGCGCGGGTTGGCGCGCGCCGCCTGGCGCAGCTCGTCCACCTCCGTGCGGGCGCGCGCGAGCGGCTCGCTCAACCGCTCGCGCGGGGGCGCCTCGACGTCACCCTCGGCGTCGGGGTCGATCACCGCCGCGAGCAGCCGCAGGTGCTGCACCGACGCGTCGCGCAGGGCGTCGAGCGCGCGGTCCGTGCGCTCCAGCGGCAGCGCGGGCCGGATCGCGCTGACCACGACGGTGCACGCCGCGCCGAGCAGGAACAGTCCCGCGTAGGAGGCCGCGTACCCGAGCTCCTGCCCGTGCCCGACGAGCAGGACGAACATGCCCGCCACCGGCACGTAGGAGCGGCTGTCGCCGAGCCACGGCAGACCGGCGACCAGCATGCCGAGGCCCACGACCAGGGCGATGGCGGCGACGCCGGGTCCGAGCAGGGCGTCGGCCAGCACCCCGAGCGCCGCGCCGAGCAGGATCGCGGCGACCGTGCGCAGCGTCGCCGAGACCGACTGGACGACCGCCGAGTACGTCGTCGCGACGGCCCCGAACGGCGCGTAGAAGGCGTACTCCCGCGCACCCGGCACCTGCAGCGCGAGCAGCCACGCGACGGTCGCGGCGATCGCCGCCTTGACGGCCATGTCGAGGCGCGGGTGGCGCAGGAGGCGGCGCACGGCCGGGCGGTCGACGTGCATCGCCCCAGTCGAACCGAGGTCCGCGGTGCCCGCAAGACGGTGCCGGTGCACGGCGGGGTGGCGACGGTCGTCCCTGGAGGGACGTGGGGCCCGGCGTCAGCGAGGACCGGCGGGCGAGCCGTGCGCGTCGAGGAACCCGCCCACCGCCGCGACGAAGGCGGCCGGGTCGTCGAGCCAGGGGTAGTGGCCCGCGCCCGGCTGCACCGCGAGCGAGGCCTGCGGCACCAGCGCGGCGTAGTCGGCGGCACGGTCCGGCGGCAGGGCGACGTCGAGCTCGCCGGCGACGACGAGCACGGGCGCGTGCAGGGCCGCGAGGGCGGTGCGGGTGCCCTGCGGGTCGAGGTCGTCCGGGTAGTAGGCCGCGGCGGCCGCGCCGTCGCGCCCCGCGTCGAGCACCGGCAGCAGTGCGCGACGCTCGTCGTCCCACCGGCCGTGCAGGAACGGGGTGATCGCCGCGACGTCCTCCGCCGTCGCGGCACCGGACCAGATGCGCTCGAAGCCCGCCCACGCCGCCGGGAACCACGGTGCGCCGCGGCGCCGCTCGGCGACCGCGCGCCGGTCCGCGTCGGCGACCTCGATCCCCACCACGCGCGGGCTCGGGGTCACCAGGACGAGCGAGCGGACCCGCTCGGGGTGCCGTGCCGCGTAGAGGACGGCGACGGCCGCACCGGCCGAGTGCGCGAGCAGGTCGAGGCGGTCGACGCGCAGGTGCCGGCGCAGCGCCTCGAGGTCGTCGACCTGCCGGTCGCAGCGGTAGGCCGCGGGGTCGGCAGGCGCAGGCGACCCGCCGGTGCCGCGCAGGTCGAGCAGGAGCAGCGGACGTCGTGCCGCGAGGCCGCCGAGGTCGCCCAGGTAGGCCGAGGCCTGCATCGGACCGCCCGGGACGCACACGAGCGGCTCGCCCGCTCCCGTGACGTGGGCGACGAGCTCCGTGCCGTCCGCGGCGGGGACGCGGACGTCGTGCGGCGCGCTCACGCGGGCACCCGCCCACGGACGCGTCGGGACCGTCGGCCGGCGGGAGGCGGAGGTGCGGGTGACGTCAGCACGCCGTCAGCATCGCGTCCGGACGCGGCCGCGACCAGGGGTTTCCCGCCGGAGCGCCGACGCGCGGGCCGGGCACGCCGCGGCCCCCGTGCCCAGGTGGGTCACGGGGGCCGCGGCGGCGTTCAGGCCGGGATCAGAAGTCCCAGTCCTCGTCCTCGGTGTTGACGGCCTTGCCGATGACGTACGACGAGCCGGACCCCGAGAAGAAGTCGTGGTTCTCGTCGGCGTTCGGGCTCAGCGCGGACAGGATCGCCGGGTTGACGTCCGTCTCGTCGCGCGGGAACAGGGCCTCGTAGCCGAGGTTCATGAGCGCCTTGTTGGCGTTGTAGCGCAGGAACTTCTTGACGTCCTCGGTGAGGCCGAGCTCGTCGTAGAGGTCCTGGGTGTACTCCACCTCGTTGTCGTACAGCTCGAAGAGGAGGTTGAAGGTGTAGTCTTTGATCTCCGCGCGCTCCGCCGGCGAGACGAGCTCCAGGCCGCGCTGGAACTTGTAGCCGATGTAGTAGCCGTGCACGGCCTCGTCGCGGATGATCAGGCGGATCAGGTCGGCCGTGTTCGTCAGCTTCGCCCGCGACGCCCAGTACATCGGCGCGTAGAAGCCGGAGTAGAACAGGAACGACTCGAGCATGGTCGAGGCGACCTTGCGCTTGAGTGGCTCGTCGCCCCGGTAGTACTCGAGGACGATCTCGGCCTTGCGCTGCAGGTTGACGTTCTCCTCCGACCAGCGGAACGCCTCGTCGATCTCCTTGGTGGAGATCAGCGTGGAGAAGATCGAGGAGTACGACTTGGCGTGCACCGACTCCATGAACGCGATGTTCGTGTAGACGGCCTCCTCGTGCGGGGTCAGCGCGTCGGGGATGAGGCTGACCGCGCCGACCGTGCCCTGGATCGTGTCCAGGAGGGTCAGGCCCGTGAAGACGCGGCTCGTCATCGTCTTCTCGGCCTCGGTGAGGGTCGCCCAGGACTGGATGTCGTTGGAGACCGGCACCTTCTCCGGCAGCCAGAAGTTGCCGACCAGGCGGTCCCAGACCTCGAGGTCCTTCTCGTCCTGGAGGCGGTTCCAGTTGATCGCCGACACGCGGTCGACCAGCTTGAGCTTGCCCGTGGGGCTCATCATGTCGTCGTTCCTCGGTCCTTCGTCGTCGTCGCTCGTGGGTCGCCGGGCGTCACAGCATGCAGCTGACGCAGCCCTCGACCTCGGTGCCCTCGAGCGCGAGCTGGCGAAGGCGGATGTAGTAGATGGTCTTGATGCCCTTCTTCCACGCGTAGATCTGCGCCTTGTTGAGGTCGCGCGTGGTGGCGGTGTCCTTGAAGAAGAGCGTCAGCGACAGGCCCTGGTCCACGTGCTGCGTGGCCTCGGCGTACGTGTCGATGATCTTCTCGTAGCCGATCTCGTAGGCGTCGGCGTAGTACTCCAGGTTGTCGTTCGTCATGAACGGCGCCGGGTAGTACACGCGGCCGATCTTGCCCTCCTTGCGGATCTCGATCTTCGACGCGATCGGGTGGATCGAGCTCGTCGAGTGGTTGATGTACGAGATCGAGCCGGTCGGCGGGACCGCCTGCAGGTTCTGGTTGTACAGGCCGTGCTCCTTGACGAGCTCGGCCAGCTCGCGCCAGTCGTCCTGCGTGGGGATGTGCACGCCCGCGGTCTCGAACAGCTCCGCGACACGGGCCGTCCGGGGCTTCCACTCCTTCTCGATGTACTTCTGGAAGTACTCGCCGGTCGCGTACTTCGACTCCTCGAACCCGAAGAACTTCGCCTGCCGCTCGCGCGCGAGCAGGTTCGAGGCACGGATCGCGTGGTAGGCGACCGTGTAGAAGTAGATGTTCGTGAAGTCCAGGCCCTCGTCGGACCCGTAGTGGATCCGCTCGCGGGCGAGGTAGCCGTGCAGGTTCATCTGCCCCAGGCCGATGGCGTGACCGCCGCGGTTCGCCCGCTTCACCGACGGGACCGACTCGATGTCCGTCTGGTCCGACACCGCGGTGAGCGCGCGGATCGCGGTCTCGACCGTCTTGCCGAGGTCGGGCGAGTCCATCGAGAGCGCGATGTTCATCGAGCCGAGGTTGCAGGAGATGTCGCGGCCGACCTCGGCGTAGGACAGGTCCTCGTTGAAGGTCGACGGCGTGGAGACCTGCAGGATCTCCGAGCACAGGTTCGAGTGCGTGATCTTGCCCTTGATCGGGTTCGCCCGGTTCACCGTGTCCTCGAACATGATGTACGGGTAGCCCGACTCGAACTGGATCTCGGCGAGGGTCTGGAAGAACTCGCGCGCGTTGATCTTGGTCTTGCGGATGCGCTGGTCGTCGACCATCTCGTAGTACTTCTCGGTGACGTTCACGTCCGCGAACGGCACCCCGTAGACGCGCTCGACGTCGTACGGCGAGAAGAGGTACATCGGCTCGTTCTTCTTCGCCAGCTCGAACGTGATGTCCGGGATGACGACGCCGAGGGAGAGCGTCTTGATGCGGACCTTCTCGTCCGCGTTCTCGCGCTTGGTGTCGAGGAAGCGGTAGATGTCCGGGTGGTGCGCGTGCAGGTACACCGCGCCGGCGCCCTGGCGGGCGCCGAGCTGGTTGGCGTAGCTGAACGAGTCCTCGAGCAGCTTCATCACGGGGATGACGCCGGACGACTGGTTCTCGATGTGCTTGATCGGTGCGCCGTGCTCGCGGATGTTCGACAGCAGCAGGGCGACGCCGCCACCGCGCTTGGACAGCTGCAGGGCGGAGTTGATGCCGCGCGCGATGGACTCCATGTTGTCCTCGATGCGCAGCAGGAAGCAGGACACGGGCTCACCGCGCTGCGCCTTGCCGAGGTTGAGGAACGTCGGCGTCGCCGGCTGGAACCGGCCCGAGACGATCTCGTCGACCAGGTTGGTGGCGAACTCCTGGTTCCCCTCCGCCAGGGCGAGGGCGACCATCGTCACGCGGTCCTCGAAGCGCTCCAGGTACCGCTTGCCGTCGAACGTCTTCAGCGTGTACGAGGTGTAGTACTTGAACGCGCCGAGGAAGGTCTGGAAGCGGAACTTCTTCGAGTACGCGTACTGGAACAGCGACTTCACGAACTCGCGGTCGTACTGCGCGAGCACGGCGGGGTCGTAGTACTTGTTCTCGACCAGGTAGTCGAGCTTCTCGTCCAGGTCGTGGAAGAAGACCGTGTTCTGGTTGACGTGCTGCAGGAAGTACTGCCGCGCCGCCTCACGGTCCTTGTCGAACTGGATCTTCCCGTCCGCGTCGTACAGGTTGAGCATGGCGTTGAGGGCGTGGTAGTCCAGCCCCGTCAGCTCTACGCGGGTATCTGCGACTGTCGCTGCCAAAATCGTCCCAATCCTTCGCGGACGCGCGTGACGTCCTCGGCTGTTCCCATGAGTTCGAACGCGTACAGGTAGGGCACGTGGCACTTGGCCGCCACGATGTCGCCCGCGATGCAGTACGCCGCACCGAAGTTCGTGTTGCCTGCCGCGATCACGCCGCGGATCAGGGCACGGTTGCCCTCGTCGTTGAGGAACCTGACCACCTGCCGCGGCACCGCGCCCTCGCCGTTGCCCCCGCCGTAGGTCGGGAGCATCAGCACGTACGGCTCGGTGACGCGCAGGAACGGGTCGGTCGGCTTCAGCGGGATCCGCTGCGCCGGCACGCCCAGCTTCTCGACGAAGCGGTGGGTGTTGCCCGAGACGGACGAGAAGTAGACGAGCGAGGCCATGACGACGCTCCCCTCCCTCTCTCGGCCGGTCCCGGGCAGGCCGGAGCGACCCTCACCTCCGGCGGACGTGCTGCGGTCCGGCGGCCGAGGCCGCCGGACCGAGGAGTGCCCGCCGGGCCGACGCGGCTCGTGGCCTGCGCCGACCCGGGGCGTCCGTGGGTCGGCGCGCCTCGTACGACCGCCGACCGGTGGGCGTCGCGGTCAGGCCACCTGGCCGGCGAGCTGGTCCGCGAGCGCCTTGATGCGGTCGGGGCGGTAGCCCGACCAGTGCTCGCCACCGGCGACCACGACGGGCGCCTGCAGGTGGCCGAGCGACATGACGTAGTCACGGGCGTCGGCGTCCTCGGAGATGTCGACGACCGTGTACTCGTGCCCGAGCTTGTCGAGGGCCCGGTAGGTCGCCGTGCACTGCACGCACGCCGGCTTGCTGTAGACCGTGATCGTCATCGCGATGTCCCTCGATGCTCGTGTGGCTGATGTCCTGCGACGGGTCCGCCGGGGCGTCTCCCCGACCTCGTCCCCCCTCGTCGAGGGGCCGTCCACCGGTCCCGCCGAGGGGTTCGTGGGCCTTCGGGGGCGTCGGGCGAACCGTCGAGCACGACACTACACCTGGGGTCCGACATCGCAAGACACCACTAGGGCTTGTGTTGCACGCGTGTCGTTTTCACCCTGTGACCGGCGTCCTGCACCGCCTGTGGACACCCTCGCGAGCCCCTGACGTGCACCTTCGTACCGCCGCCCACCGACACGCCGACGGCCCACCCACAGCCGTCCACAACCCACCGGGGGACGCCCCCAGCGCCGTCCACAGCCGATGCGTCCGGCATGTCCGGATCGCACGCCGAGGGGGACCCGGCGTGTCGTCGGCGACACGTCGGATCCCCCTCGAACGGAGGACACCCGCGACGGCGCGGGCGCCCGGTCAGGCGATCGTCGCGAGCGCGCGGCCGAGGGCGGCGAGCACGACGAGGGTCAGGGTGGTCCAGAGCAGGACGCTGCCCGCGAGGTACCCCACGAAGCGCAGGCGCTGGCGTGGCCCGCCCTCGAAGTACGGCGCGGGCGCCCAGCGCACCGTCTCGCGCAGGTGGCGCAGGCGGGTGCGCAGGGGCAGGGCGGAGGACGGTCGGCGGACGGAGAGGACGGACACGGCGGACGCTCCTGTAGGTGCGACGGGATCACTGCGGGCCGGGGTCGCCGGCCCTCCCATTGTCTCAGGATCTGGACGCGCCGCCGGGTCCCAGGGCCCGCGTGGGGGGTGCATCCGCTCACGTTCCCCGGTCGGGCGGGGTCCCCCGGGACGTTCGTCCCCCTCCGCCGGGACGCCTGTCACCCGGGGTCCCGCCCGGCGAGCCCGCGATCGTGCACCGGTCCGTCGCCCCGATGCTGCACGACGACGGGGTCGGCGGGCCGAGCGCGGGCCGGCGGGGCGGGCGGGGCAGGCGGGGTCCGCGGCCCGGTCCGGGCGGGTCAGGCGATGCGCAGGTGCTCCGCCGGCGACGTCGGCCGCACGCCGTCGGGACGGTCGGCCACCGCCTTCTCCAGCACGCCGGTGATCTCCTCGCCGATCAGCTCGTGCCGCTCCAGCAGCGCGTCGCGCAGCGCCTCGACCAGGTCCCGGTTCGACGCGAGCAGGCGCCGGACCGTGGCGCGGGCGCTGTCGAGGACGTCCTCGAGCTGGGTGCGCGCCAGCGGGTCGCCGATCACCTGCTCCACGAGGTCCTTGCCGGTCGCCGCGAACGACACGAGCGAGCCCGTCATGCCGGCCGCGCCGACCATCTGCGCCGCCGTGCGCGTCGCCGCGGCCAGGTCGGACGCGGGGCCGGTCGTCGTCTGCCCGAAGAACAGCTCCTCGGCGACCATGCCGCCCATCGCGATCTGCACGAGCGCGCGCAGGTCGTACTGCGTGCGCGTGTAGACCTCCTCGCAGTCGCCGTGCGCGAGCAGGCCGAGCGCCTGCCCGCGCTTGACGATGGTGAGCACCTCGAGCGTGCGGTTCGGCGCGACGAGCCAGGCGGTGACGGCGTGCCCGGCCTCGTGCGTGGCGATGAGCGTGCGCTCCTGGGTCGTGTACGTCACCGGGTGCCCCAGGCCGACGAGCTCGGTGATGCGCGCCTGCTCCACGTCCACGTACCGCATCGCCGAGTCGCCGCGGCGCAGCGCGTTGACGAGCGCCTCGTCGAGCAGGTGCTCGACCATGACGGGCGTCCACCCGTTCGTCGCGGCGGCGACGCGGTCGCGCACGGCCGGCTCGTCGAGCTCGTGGTGGTGCGCACGGCGCGCCAGGAAGTGGTCGACCAGGGCACGACGGCCGTGGGCGTCCGGCGGGTTGAACGTGAGCCGGCGGTCGAAGCGGCCGGGGCGCAGCAGCGCCGGGTCGAGGTGGTCCGCCCGGTTGGTGGCCGCGATGAGCAGGATCGGCGCGCGGACCGGCTTGCGCTGCTTGAGCTGGCGGTGCGACGGCAGCAGCAGGTTTACCGCCGCGACGAACCGGTTGACGACGCGGTCGAGCCCGACCGGCTCGTCGAACGACTGCATCTGCACGAGCAGCTCGTTGACGACCCCGCCCGTGCCCTCGGAGACCATCGCCTCGCGCACGACGCCGGTGCCGTGACCGGTCAGCAGCGCGGCGGTCGACGGCACGGACACGAACGCCGCACTCCCCTGCGCCGCGAGGAGCCCGCCGCGCCGCAGCGCGATCGCGTCGATCTCCTCGATGAACCCGATCGCGCCGCCCTCCTTGCGGGCCGCGGCGCGCAGCGCGCGGAAGTACGTGCGGATCTTGCGGGCGGTCGCGCCGTAGTACATCGACTGGAAGCTGGTCGCCGAGACGAACAGGAACGGCACGCCGGCCTCGGCGGCCATCGCCTTGGCGGTCAGCGTCTTGCCCGTCCCGGGCGGGCCCTCGAACAGCAGGCCGCGGCGCGGGGTCCCGCCCATCTGGTCCGCGAAGCGGCGGTGGGTCTGGAACAGGTCGATCGAGCGGCGCACGTCGTCGACGATCGGGTCGATGCCGACGACGTCGTCGAGCGTCACGTCGACCTGCTCCGGACGGTACGTGACGTGCGGCGAGCGGCCCGCGCCCAGCTGGGTCCCGACGAGCAGCACGAGCAGGGCCGCGAAGAACAGCACCGGCACGACCACCAGCGGGTCGACGTCCGGGACCACGAGCAGCGGACGCCCGGTGACGGCCGACCAGATCACGTACGCCTCGAGGGCCAGCACGACGAGGCAGACGCGCAGCACGCGCCGGCGGCGCACCCGCTCGCGGTCGGCGGCGATGTCGTGGGAGGCGAGCGCGGGACGCGGGCCGGCCACCGTGCGCGCGCCGGGCGCGGGGTGCGCCTCGGGCGCGGGGGGTGCGTCGGGCGCGGCGGCTGCGTCGGACACGGGCGGGCCCTTCGTCGGGTGCGCGGCCGAGCGGACGGACCGCCGCGGGCGACCGCGACCCGCGGCGGTCCGGCCATCGTCGTCCGGTATGTCCGATTGCGACACCGCAGCCGGCCCGGTCCACCCGATCGGCCCAGCAGACCTCCCCCGCGCGGGGCCCGGCGCGGTCCGGCGCCGGGGTCAGGGGTCGCGGCGCTGCGCCGACGGCCCCGCCATGAGCTGGCGCGGCACCCAGCGGGGCCGGGTCGGCGCCGGGCGCTCCGCCAGGGGGTGCAGGCGGTCCGCGACGACGTTGCCCGTCGGGTCGGCCCGGAAGACGCGCCGCCCCGGGTCGACGAGCGTGCGCAGGAACTCCACCTGCCGGCGCATCTGCCGCACCTCGGCCTCGAGCTCGAGGATGCGCTTGATCCCGGCCAGGTTCACGCCCTCGTCCTGGGACAGGCGCTGCACCTCGCGGAGCATCTCGATGTCCCGCTTGGAGTAGCGGCGGCCGCGGCCCCGGGTGCGGGCGGGCTGGACGAGGCCGAGCCGGTCGTACTGCCGCAGCGTCTGGGGGTGCATCCCCGCCAGCTGCGCCGCGACGGAGATGACGTAGATCTTCGCGTCGTCGTCCACCGGTCGGTCCTCCTCCCCCGCCGTCGTGCCCCGGCAGCCGCCGGGGCACGTCTCAGCGCCGCGCCTCCGCCATGAGGCCGGCGCGCACGTCCTCGCCGGACGTGGCGATGCCGAACGCCTGCACCGCCTCACGGGCGGCGGGGCTCAGCTTCTGGGGCACGACCACCTGCACGGTGACGAGCAGGTCGCCCGTGCCCCGGCTCGTGGTGATGCCGCGGCCCTTGACACGCAGCGTGCGGCCCGAGGGCGTGCCCGCGGGGATCTTCACGCGCACCGACGAGCCGTCGAGCGTCGGGACGTCGATCGTCGCGCCCAGCGCGGCCTCGTCGAACGCGACCGGCACCGTGACGCGCAGGTTGTCGCCCTCGAGCGAGAAGACCGGGTGCGGCTCGACGTGCACCGTGATGACGAGGTCGCCCGCGGGTGCGCCGGGGTCGCCGGGACGGCCCTTGCCGCGCAGGCGGATCTTCTGCCCGTCCCGCACGCCGGCGGGGATGCGCGCGTTGACGACGCGCCCCTCGACGTCGAGCGAGATCGTCGAGCCCTCGGCGGCCGTGCGGAACGGCAGGGTCGTCGTCGCGGTGAGCTCCACGCCCGGCTGCGGCCCGCGGGCGCCGAAGCCGCCCGCACCGCCGCCGAACAGCCCGCCGAGGATGTCCTCGAAGCCCCCGCCGCCGGCACCGCCCGTCGAGTACCGGACGCGCCCCGCGGGGCCGTTCGCACCGCCGCCGAACATGCCGCCGAAGAGGTCCTCGAAGCCGGCGGCGCCGCCAGGGCCGCCAGGGCCGCCGGCGCCCGCGCGGAAGCGGGCGCCGCCGGCCATGGCGCGCAGCTGGTCGTACTGCTGGCGCTGCTCGGGATCCGAGAGCACCGCGTACGCCTCACCGATGTCCTTGAAGCGGGCCTCCGCCGCGGCGTCCCCGGGGTTCTGGTCCGGGTGCAGCTGGCGCGCCAGCTTGCGGTACGCCTTCTTGATCGCGGCGGCGTCGGCGTCCTTGGGGACGCCGAGCACGGCGTAGAAGTCCTTCTCGAGCCAGTCCTGGCCGGTCACGGCGCCTCCCTCCCGCTTCGCTCGGTCATGGTGGTGATGATGGTCAGCCCTCCGGGTCGACGACCGCGACACGCGCGGCCCGCAGCACCCGGTCGGGCGTGCGGTAGCCCGGCTGGAGCACCTGCTGGACGGTCGGCTCCGTGACGTCGGCCGACTGCCCGTGCATGAGCGCCTCGTGCACGGCCGGGTCGAACGGCTCGCCCGCCTCGCCGTAGCGCTCCACGCCGAACCGCGTCAGCGTCGCCTCGAGCTTCTCGGCGATGGACGCGAACGGACCGGTGAGGTCACCGTGCTGGCGGGCCAGCGCGATGTCGTCCAGCACCGGGATGAGCGCCTCCGCGACCGCCTCCGCACCGCGCTGGTGCGCGGCCAGGGCCTCCGCCTTGGAGCGCTTCACGTACGCCGAGTACTGCTGCTCGAGGTTGTAGTGCGCCGCCTGGGCGCGCTGCAGCTCCTCGAGCCGCTCGGCCGCGAGCCGCTCCGCCTCCGACTCCGCCGACGCGGCCTCGTCGGCCACGCCCGCGACCGCCTCGGCGGCCTCGGCCAGCACGGCCTCCTCGGGCGTCTGGTCGCGCAGCAGGTGCGTCTCGGGGTCGATCCGGCGCTTGTCGGTCACGCGCGGGGTCTCCCCCTCACGGGGGCGGACCCGCCCTGCGGCTGGTCCGCCCCCTCGGGGTCTGCTTCTCGTCCGTCACTTCTTGTCGTCCTCGTCGTCGACGATCTCGGCGTCGACGACGTCCTCGTCCGAGGACGTGGAGCCGGTCGCCCCGGCGGTGTCACCCGCGGGCGCGTCACCGGCCGGCGACGCCTGGTTCTGCGAGTACAGCGCCTCGCCGATCTTCTGGCTCGCGGTGAGCAGCGCCGCGTGCTTGGCCTTCACGGCCTCGACGTCGGTGCCCTCCAGAGCCGTCTTGAGCTCGGCGACGGCGTTGCGGACGTCCGACTTCACGTCGTCGGACAGCTTGTCGTCGTTGTCCGTGAGCAGCTTCTCCGTCTGGTAGACGAGCTGCTCGGCCGAGTTGCGGGTCTCGGCCTCCTCGCGACGGCGCTTGTCCTCGGCCGCGTGCTCCTCGGCGTCGCGCACCATGCGCTCGATGTCCTCCTTGGGGAGGGCCGAGCCGCCGGTGATCGTCATCGACTGCTCCTTGCCCGTGCCGCGGTCCTTGGCGGACACGTGCACGATGCCGTTCGCGTCGATGTCGAACGTGACCTCGATCTGCGGGACGCCGCGCGGGGCCGGCGCGATGCCGGTCAGCTCGAACGTGCCCAGCGGCTTGTTGTCCCGCGCGAACTCGCGCTCGCCCTGGAACACCTGGATGAGGACGGACGGCTGGTTGTCCTCGGCCGTGGAGAAGATCTCCGACCGCTTGGTGGGGATGGCCGTGTTGCGCTCGATGAGCTTGGTCATCACGCCGCCCTTGGTCTCGATGCCGAGCGACAGCGGGGTGACGTCGATGAGCAGGACGTCCTTGCGGTCGCCCTTCATGACGCCGGCCTGGACGGCGGCGCCGACGGCCACGACCTCGTCCGGGTTGACGCCCTTGTTGGGCTCCTTGCCGCCGGTCAGCTCGCGCACGACGTCGGCCACGGCCGGCATGCGGGTCGAGCCGCCGACGAGCACGACGTGGTCGATGTCGCTCACCGAGATGCCCGCGTCGCGGATGACCTGGTGGAACGGCGCCTTCACGCGGTCGAGCAGCGACTGCGTCATCTGCTGGAACTGCGCGCGCGTCAGCTTGGTGTCGAGGTGGATCGGGCCGTTCTCGCTCATCGAGAGGTACTGCAGCGAGACGTTGGTGCTCGTCGCGGACGACAGCTCCTTCTTGGCCTGCTCGGCCGCCTCGCGCAGACGCTGCAGCGCGATCTTGTCCTTCGACAGGTCGACGCCCGTCGTGTTCTTCACCTCGGTGATGAGGTGGGCGACGATCGCCGCGTCCCAGTCGTCACCGCCGAGACGGTTGTCGCCGGCGGTCGCGCGGACCTCGATGGTGGAGAAGCCGTCGTCGTCCTTGCCGACCTCCAGGAGGGACACGTCGAACGTGCCGCCGCCGAGGTCGAAGACGAGGATGAGCTCGTCCTCCTTGCCGCGCTCCAGGCCGTACGCGAGGGCGGCGGCGGTGGGCTCGTTGATGATGCGCAGGACGTTGAGGCCCGCCACCGTGCCGGCGTCCTTCGTGGCCTGGCGCTCGGCGTCGTTGAAGTACGCGGGGACCGTGATGACGGCGTCCGTCACGGGCTCGCCCAGGTACGCCTCGGCGTCGCGCTTGAGCTTGCCGAGGATGCGGGCGCTGATCTCCTGCGGCGTGTACTTCTTGTCGTCGACCGTCGTGGTCCAGTCCGTGCCCATGTGGCGCTTGACCGAGGCGATCGTGCGGTCGACGTTGGTGACGGCCTGCCGCTTGGCGACCTCGCCGACGAGGACCTCGCCGGTCTTGGAGAACGCGACCACCGACGGCGTCGTGCGCGACCCCTCGGCGTTGGCGATGACCGTGGGCTCGCCGCCCTCGAGGGTGGCGACCACCGAGTTGGTGGTGCCGAGGTCGATGCCGACTGCTCGTGCCATGTGTGATGCCTTCCTTCCGGGGCCGTGCGGCCCGTCGTCCGGGCCCGCGGGCCCTGAGTCTTGAGTCCGCCGCGCTCAAGTCTGCGTCCGACGTGGATCCGAGGCAAACCAGACGCGGTGAAGTTGAGTCTGGTTGGCTCAACTGTGGCGTCGTACGGCTTGTTCCCGCGCGGCCGGCTCACTTCATCAGCTGATCTGCGGCCCGCGATCCTGCGGGAAGACGCGCCCGAGGGCTCGGGAAGACGCAGAATCGCTCGGCACGCTTGTCGTCTCCGGGTCGCCGGGAGCTGCTCGGGCCGAAGGTGAGCCAGTAGCGCCGCCGGACGATCGCCAGGGCTCGAGCACGTCCTCGACGACGACCCACGGCGAGGCCGGGCCAGTGCGTTCGGCACGGTGACCGGGCGGGAGCGTCGCACGCGATCGGAGCGACGAGTTGCGCTCGATCGCGTGCCACAGATGAGTCGCCACCACCGCCCCTGGTGCGTTGGGGTCGTGAGCTCCGGCAGCCCGATGAGCCCTCCGACGTCCGCGGCGCTACCGTGACGACGTCGGGCGGTCCGGGCGGAGAGGCAGCCGCTCAGGTCCCCGCCGGGCGGGCAGCCGGAGCGCGGGGCGCGTCGCCGGCCCGTCGAGCGTCGTGTCCCCAGGAGGTCGTCGTGACTCGGCCGGGCCCGTCCGAGCCGCCGCGGGGCCTCGCGCGCCGGCTGGGGCGCGGCGTCGCCGTGGTCCTCGCCTGTGCCCTGGTGCTGGTCACACTGGTGGCCGTGCTGCAGAGAGCGCTCATCTACTTCCCGGACCGGACCGACGTCGGCTCGGTCGCGGACCGCCTGCCGGGCGGGCGGGACCTCACTCTGCGGACCGAGGACGGGCTCGAGCTGACGGCGTGGCTCGTCCCGGCGAGCGGTGCGGACCGGGACGTCGCCGTCCTGTACCTGCCGGGCAACGGCGGCAACCGGCTCGGTCGGCTGGAGGTGGCGCAGGAGATCGCGAGCCGGGGGTTCACGGTGCTCCTGCTGGAGTACCGGGGGTACGGCGGCAACCCGGGTCGGCCGAGCGAGGAGGGCCTCGCGCTCGACGCCCGTGCGGGGGCCGCGGCGCTCCGCGCCGAGGGCTTCGCGCCGGCCCGGACCTTGTACGTCGGGGAGTCGATCGGGACCGGCGTCACGTCGAGGCTGGTCACCACCGACCCGCCCGCCGGTGTGCTGCTGCGGTCACCGTTCCCGTCGCTCGTCGACGTGGCGCGGGCGCAGCTCCCGTTCCTGCCCGTCGGGCTGGTCCTGCGCGACCGGTTCCCGAGCGCGGAGCACCTCTCGGCGAGCGAGGTCCCGGTGCTCGTGCTGCACGGCAGCGCCGACGACGTGGTGCCGTCCCGGCTCTCGGCCGAGCTGGCGTCGCGGGTGGGCAACCTGCAGGGCGAGATCGAGGTGCCGGGTGCGGGGCACAACGACCCCGTCTGGTTCGGCGCCTTCCTGGCCGACGCCGTGGTCGACCTCGCGGATGCGACCGTCGAGTAGGCGCATCGCGGCCCGGCCGTTCGCGCTGCGAGGCGACGACGGTGGTCGGGCTCGCGTCCGCCACCGTGCGGTCAGCGGTCATGTCGGGGTCGGCACCAGGCGGTAGGACGGCAGACCGCGGCGGCGCACCAGCCACTCGGCGACGACGAGGTTGGGCAGCCAGCACAGGAACGGTACGGCGGCGTACGCGTCCGCGAAGACGGCATCGACGTCGGGCTCGGCGCCGGCGAACGGCAGCTGCACGGCGACGAGCAGGCCGAGCCACGCGCGGAGCGTCACCGCGGCGAAGGTCAGGGCGTAGGTGCGGATCATCCACGCCCGGTGGGAGTCGACGTCGCCGACGCGGATCGACCGGTAGGCGCGGACGGCCGCCACGGCCCACACCACGGCGAGCGCGCCGAACCCGAAGAACCCGACGACGCCCGCGCTGTTGGTGGGCAGCATGAGCACCGCGCTGACCGCCCCCACCGCGACGCCGCCGAGGTACACGCGCCCGAGCAGCCGGTGCGTGCGCAGGGAGCGTCGTCGCAGACGCTGCGAGAACTGCAGCGGGCCGACGAGCAGGGCGACCGACGAGGAGACGATGTGGACGTAGAGCGCCCCCTGGACGAACGCCGGCAGCACGGCGTAGGCCGCGGCGAGCCCGGCGCCGTCCTCGGCGAGCGCGTCGAGGCCGGCGAGCGCGTAGGCGCCGGAGGACACCACGGCGACGCCGAGAGCGAGGAGGCCCACGACGACGAGACCGGCCGGGCCGGGCGGCCGGGCGGCGGGCGAGCGAGCCGGCGTCACGTGCGCAGCAGAACCGGGCGCGTCGGCCCTGGACCGGGCCGCGCCGGGCTCGGCGGCTCTGGACGCGACCGTCCCGGGCGAGGCGGCGACGGGATCCGGCGAGGATGGCGGCGACGGCGGGGCGACGGTCATCGGGACTCCCGGATGCTAGTGGCATTCACATTGTGAGCACCATGAACATATGCGGGCGATGTTACGGTCGTCAACATGCCGTCCACGACACGTTCCGACGGTGCACGTCCCGGGGGTCACGGACGCGCCGGCTACCACCACGGCGCGCTGCGCACGGCCCTGCTCGAGGGCGCCCGCGAGATGCTCGTCGAGCGCGGCCCCGACGGGTTCAGCCTCAACGCCCTCGCCCGACGGGTGGGGGTGAGCACCGCAGCGCCCTACCGGCACTTCGCCGACCGCGACGCCCTCCTGTGCGCCCTCGCCGACGAGGGCTACGTCGCCTTCGGCGCTGCGCTCGACGCCGCGGTCCACGCCTCGTCGGGCCCGCGTGACCGCCTGCGGCGGCTCGGCATCGCCTACCTGCGCTACGCCGCCGAGAACCCCGCCGTGTTCGCGATCATGTTCACGGCCAGGCTCGGGGGACGAGTGAGGTCGGTCCGCCGACGTTCCGGCCGCTCGTCCAGGCCGTGATCGACGCGCAGGCGAGCGGTGACCTCCCCGCCGACGAGCCCACCGCGGCGATCGCCCGCACGCTGTGGGCGTCACTGCACGGCCTGGCGGTGCTGGGTGAGCGCGGCGGCCTGGCGAAGCTCGCCCTGGACGACACCCCCGAGCGGCTCGTCGACGACCTGCTCGCCCTCACGCTGCGCTGAGGTCCGGCACGCCCGGGCGCGCGCCGGAGCGATCAGCCCGGCTCCCGCGGCGAGGCGCGCCCAGGGGTCCGGCCTGACGCACGGCCCCTGGATCAGACGACGTGGGTCCGCACCCACGAAGCCGCGGTCGCGTCGGCCTGTCGCCCGCGGGGAGTTGAAGCCCATCGCGTCGGCGATCTGCGCCCAGGTCAGACCTGCGCTCCTGGCGACGAACAGGAGCCCGGCCTCGAGGCCGGCCATCTCGCGTCCCTGCAGGCGTGGGGGATCGCATCCACGTCGTCCTGTCGCATCGAGGCGTCAGGCGTGTCGCCAGTCGCACCCGGCCGTCGCAGGGCGACGCTGCCGTTGCGCGGCGGCGTGGGTCACGGTGCGGCGAGGCGCGGCGGCCGACGCAGCGGTGTGACGGGCTCAGAACCTCAGCTCGCCGTCCGGCCCGAGCACCGCCGGTAGCACAGCGAGCACCCACTCCGGCCGGATCGGCCCGTAGACGTGCGGGTACATCCGCCCGTCTCCCCCGTCCTCGAGTCGGACGTCGGTGCCCGCGGCCTCGATCGTCGCCGAGTCCAGCACCAGCACGCAGAGCTCCTCCGTGTCGTCGGCGTGGACGACGCGCGCCACATCGGGCAGCTGGTCACGGGTCGAGGCGTGGATGAAACCCACGTCGTCCAGGGACGCCCCGCGGGTCGACGTCCGGTACTGACCACCGACCAGCGCCTCGTCCCAGTCGGCGCGATGGGCGAGATGCAGGATCTCCATCCCGGCGAGGCTAGTGCGGCGACCGATCGGACGGACCTGCCCTCGTGCCCGCTGCGCCCGGGTCGCCCCCGTGCAGGTCGCGGCACCGTCCCGATGACAGGTCCCGCGCGTTCCTGCACGACGTCGGGTCCCGTCCGGGGCGAGGGGCCGCCGGGGCGACCTCCTATCCTGGGCGTCGAGTGCCGACCGTCGACACCGGGGGTGCTGTGCACACACGTCCCGACCTCCACCGCGCGCCCGTCGAGGGCGCTGACGACGCCGACGGCGCGCCGGCTGCGGGGCGCGTCCTCGCGGACCCGGGCAGCGGGCGTGAGGGAGGGCGCGCTCGCCGGCTGCGGGAGGCAGTGGTCACCGCGACGGTGCTCGTCGTCTGCCTGCTGGGCGGCGCGATGCAGTCCGACCGCGTGGTGTGGCCGCCGTCCGTCGCGGCGTACGTCGTCGCCGTGGTGTCCAGCGTCCTGCTGCCGGCCCGGCACCGTGCACCCCAGGCCGCCCTCGTGGCGACCGCCGCGGTCGTCGTCCTGGCTCGGCCGCTGGGACTGCTGCCCAACCCGTTCGTCGAGGCCGCCGTCGTCGTCGCCACCTACCACTACGCGCGCACCGCGAGCGACGAGAGGCGGGCGCTGGGCACGGTCGTCCTCACCGCCGCGGCGCTCCTGGGCGCGTCCGCCCCCGCCTGGGACGAGCTCTCGTGGCAGGACGCGAGCCGGATGGCCCTGGTCGCGGCGGTCCCGCTGGTGGCCGGCGTGCTCGGCTACTCGGTGCGGACCCGACGGGCCTACCTCTCGGCCCTGGAGGACCGCGCCCGGCGGGCCGAGGAGAGCCGGGACCGCGAGGCCCGCCGCAGGGTCGCGGAGGAGCGCCTCCGCATCGCCCGGGAGCTGCACGACCTCGTCGCCCACCAGATCACCCTGGCCAACGCGCAGGCCGAGGTGGCCGCACTCTTCTTCGACACCCGCCCCGAGCAGGCTCGGCGCAGCCTGGACCAGCTCCTCGGGACGACCGCGCAGGCGCTCGACGAGCTCCGGGCGACGGTCGGCCTGCTCCGCCGGTCCGGGGACACGGCAGCGCTCTCCGAACCGGCTCCCGGGCTCGCCGGGCTCCCGGCACTGGTGGAGTCCGTCCGCGGGGCGGGCCTCGAGGTGTCCGTGCGCGAGGAAGGCACGGCGCGACCGCTCCCGGCGGGTGTGGACCTGGCCGCCTACCGCATCGTCCAGGAAGCCCTGACCAACGCGACCAGGCACGCCGGCACCGATCGTGCGGAGGTCCACCTGACGTGGACCCACGACCGTGTGGTCCTCACCGTCTCCGACGACGGCGTGGGCACCGTGACCCCGCAGCACCACGCTCCCGGCTACGGCCTCATCGGGATGCGCGAACGTGCCGCCGCGGCGGGCGGGACCCTCACCGCCGGCCCCCGGGCAGAAGGTGGCTTCCGGGTCCGCGCCGAGCTCCCGGCCCGAGGTGCCCCGTGACGCTCCGGGTCCTGCTCGCCGACGACCAGGCGCTGCTGCGCGAGGCGTTCCGGCTGCTCCTCGACAGCGCCGACGACATCACCGTCGTGGGAGAGGCCGCCGACGGCGTGGAGGCGGTCGCGCTCGCCCGCGAGCTGCGTCCGGACGTGGTGGTCATGGACATCCGCATGCCGGGGACCGACGGTCTCACCGCGACCTCGCGGATCTGCGCGGACCCGGACCTGCGTGCGACCCACGTCCTCGTCCTCACCACCTACGAGACCGACGAGCACGTCGCCCGGGCGCTGCGTGCGGGGGCCGCCGGCTTCATCGGCAAGGGGATCCGGGCCGAGGACCTGCTCGACGCGGTGCGCACGGTCGCGGCCGGGGACTCCCTGCTGTCCCCGGCCGCGACGCGCTCCCTGGTCGCCCGCTTCCTCGCGACCCCGGACGAGGGGGTCCGGGGCCCTCTGCGGACCTCGAGACGCTCACCGCTCGCGAGCGGGAGATGGTCACCCTGGTCGCGACGGGCCTGTCCAACCACGAGATCGCCGAGCGGCTGCGCGTCAGCCCGTTCACGGTACGCGCCCACGTCCAGCGCGCCATGACCAAGCTCGGTGCCCGTGACCGGGCGCAGCTCGTCGTCATCGCGTACCGGAACGGCCTCGCCCGGGCGACATGACGCGGTCCTGCCCGGCGGCGCGGTGGGCTCACGACCCCCAGGTCGCCTCGGGCAGCACGAGCGCCGTGTGCGCCGGGCGCGGGGCCGACGGCGGCACGGACGTGAGCCCGCGCAAGCCGGCGTTGCGCTGCTCGAGGGCCTGCGCGCTGGTGGGGAAGAGGGTTGCTGCCCCGTGGTCGACCAGCGCCTGGTTCATGTCCACGAAGGGACGCAGGCGTCGCTCGTAGGCGGCGAAGGCCGCTGTGTGGTCGCCGTGCGTGGCCAGCGCGTCGGCGAGCACGTACGCACCGACGAGCGCGACGCTCGACCCCTGTCCGGTGAGGAACGACGGCGCGTACGCGGCGTCGCCGACGAGCGCGACCCGCCCGCTGGACCAGCGCGGCATCCGGACCTGTCCGGCCGTGTCGAGGAAGACGTCGTCCGCGAGGTGCATGGCGTCGAGGACCGTCGGCACCTCCCACCCCGCCCCCGCGAACGTCCTGGTGACGAGGTCCGCGTGCACGCTCGGGCCCCCCGGGCACGGGACGCAGGCCGCGGGTGGTGGAAGTTGAGGAAGGCGTGCAGCTCGTCGTCCCCGACGGCGTAGAGGGCCACGGCCCGCCCCGGCGCGTTCCAGAGCACGAGCTCGCGGGAGAGCCCGAAGACGTTCGGCATCGTGAAGATGGCGAAGCCGTAGCCCAGGTGCCGGTGGAACCGCTCCTCGGGACCGAACACGCGCCTGCGGGTGGAGGAGTGCGTACCGTCCGCCCCCACCACGAGGTCGAACGTGCGAGCGCGGCCGTCGCGGAACCGCACGTCGACACCGCCCGGGGACTGCTCGAGGGTGTCCACGGAGCTGTCGAAGCGGAGCTCGACGTCGTCGCGGACCGACGCGTGGAGGCTCGCCGTGAGGTCACCACGGCGCACCTCGAGGTCCTGACCCGCCGCGCCTCCCCCGCCGGGCCGCGGGGCGAACGACGCCAGCTCGCTCCCGTCGACGTCGAGGAACGTCCAACGCCGCATGTCGACGTCCGCCTCGCGCAGCCGTGCCAGCAGCCCCATGCGCCGCACGACCTCGATCGCGGTGCCGCGGACGTCGACCGGGTAGCCGCCGTCGCGCGGTGCGGCGGCCTTCTCCACGACGGTCACCGTGAACCCCGCCCGGTGCAGCCAGTACGCCAGTGCGAGCCCGGAGATGCCGGCTCCCGTGACCAGGACGGTGGGTCCGGTGGTGGTCCTCCTGCGAGACATCATGCCCAGGTCCCCTTCCTGCTGGTGCGGACGACGACGAGCGACAGCGCGGTGGCGAGGCCGGCGACGACGAGACCCGTGACGAAGGCGGGCTCCGTCGGCAGCCCGGTCGCCGGTCCCGCCCCGGCCTCGAGGATCCCGCCGGCGACCTGCGCGCCCACGACGGCGCCGACGACGCGGGTGACGACGAGGAGGCTGGTGGCGATCCCCGTGTCCTCGGCCTTGACGGCGACGGCCGTGGTGGCGAGCAACGCCGTGGTCCCCACGCCGACGGCGAACGCGATGAGCACCTTCGCCGCCACGAGCTGCCACGCGGCGTCGTGCAGCCACACCAGGGCGGCGAGCACGACAGCGGCCACCCCCATCGCCATGAGCACCACGCGACGCGCCCCGAGGCGCCGCGCCGCGAGACCGCCGACCGAGTCGCTCAGGGCACCGGCGACAGCGGCAGGCAGCAGGAGGAGCCCGATCTCGCCGGTGCTGAGACCGAACCCGTACCCGTCGACCGGGGCCGCGAACACCTGCGGGAGCAGCAGGCCCACGATCCCGAACATGACGGAGATGACGAGAGTGAGGAGGAACGACCTCCCGGTCACGGGCGCCGTGAGCATCCGGAGGTCGACCATCGGCGCCGCCGCGCGGCGCTCGACGAGGACCCACCAGGAGGCGAGGCCGACGACGACCACGAGGACGCCGGCGATCGCCAGCGGTGACAGGTCGCCGCTCGACACCAGGGCGAGCCCGACCATGAGGGCGAAGAGCGTGCCGCTGAGCAGGGCGACGCCGGCCCAGTCGATCCGGTCCCCGGACGACGCCGGTGGGTCGTGGGGCATCCAGACGGCGACGGCCAGGGCAGCCGCGACGACGACGACCGTCGGGAGGGCGAAGATCCACTGCCAGGACAGGCCGTGCGCGATCGGCCCTGCGACCGACATGCCGATGGCGCTGCCGCCGGCGAACAGCGCGAGGACCACGCCGACGGCTGCCTGCGACTCACCCGTGGTGAGGTGCCGGCGCACGAGGATGAAGGACAGCGGCAGGGCACCGACCATGACGCCCTGGAGCGCCTGACCGACGAGCAGCACCGGCAGGTTCGGCGCCAGGGCGCTGAGCAGTCCGCCGACCGCGACGACGGCCATGAGCGAGAGCAGCACCCGCTTGCCGCCGTAGCGGTCGCCCAGCTTCCCGGCCACGGGTGTGAGCACCGCACCGGTGATGAGCAGTGCGCTGCCGACCAGGGCGCCTTCGGCCGGGCCGACGCCCAGCTCGCGTTGCAGGAGGGGGAGCGCAGGCTCCACCACCGACTGCAGCGTCCCGAGAGCGAGCGCCAGGATGCCGAGGGCACCGATGGACCTCCTCCCGAGACGGGGAGGGGAGACAGCACCCTCCGGGACTCTCACGGCTGTGGACACGACGGCCTCGTTTCGTCGGGAGGACAGGGATGCAGGCCCTCGCCCCCAGCGGCGCGGGGAGCCCACGCCTGCAAGGCTTCCGCCGGGCCCCTCCCGCGACATCGCCCTCGGCGGCGGTCTCCCCCTGGTGCAGATGGACCAGGAGCAGGCGTCGACTGGTGCCGACGCACCGCCGTCGCGGGCGCGCCTCTCGTCCGCCGCGTGGAGGAGACGGCGGGTGCCGGGTTCCGGCGGCCGGCGCTTACCGGTGCCGGTGTGCCGGGTGCGGCTGCGGACGTCGCTCGGCCGCGCTCGCGGGTGCGAGGTCCTGCTCACCGATCGTCGCGAGGAGCTCGAGCTTCTCGGCGGCGTCGGTGCCGGGTGCCGGGGTGAACCACAGGAGCCGCTGGGTCCCGTCCTCGCTGAGCAGGCTGAGGCAGTGCACCTCGACCACGCCCACCTGCGGGTGGACCAGCCGCTTGCGGTCCTGCCGCCGCACGGCCACCTCGTGCCGTTCCCACAGTCCGGCGAACTCGGCGCTGCCGCGGGTGAGGTCCCTGACGAGCTCGGTCACGTCACGGGCACCGGCTCGGCGCGCCGACACCGCGCGCAGGTCGGCGACGAGCACGCGCGACTGGTGGTCGTGCTCCTCGGGGTGATAGCGCCGGCGCACCACGGGGTCGAGGAACCACTGGTGGATGAACCCGGCGCGGGGACCTGCGTGGTGCTCCGGTCGGCCCAGCAGGGCCGCCGCCATCGGGTTCTGGACGAGGGGCGCGTGCAGGTCGGTGATCACCTGTGCCGGTGTGCCGTGGAGACGATCGAGCAGGTCCAGCATCCCGGGGTGGACGTGGGCAGCGGTGGAGGTGCGCGACGGCAGTGCGCGTCCCGCGAGGTGGTAGACGTGGTCGCGCTCGTCGGCGGTCAGCCTCAGGGCGCGAGTCAGCGACGCCAGCATCTGCTCGGACGGCTGGGGCCCGCGGCCCTGCTCGAGCTCGGTGTAGTACTCGACGGACGCCTGCGCCAACCGGGCGACCTCGTCGCGGCGCAGGCCCGGGACGCGCCGCCGAGGCCCGCTGGGCAGGCCGACGTCGGACGGTGTGAGCCGGTCGCGCCTCGACTTCAGGAAGGCGCCGAGCGCAGACACGTCCACCGCTGGAGTATCCCGTGCTGCTCCGGGGCCGAGGCAGGGGGCGGCGTCCCCAGGGAGTGCGCCGTCTGGTCGGTCGTCGCCCTCCGCCGCAGGGTCGTACGACGGCACCGTCCCGCACCGGGGACCGGTGCATCGTCCCCACAGGCGGGTGCCGCGCCGGCGGTCCACGAGGAGCAGTCATGAAGGCAGTGCAGATCACCAGCTACGGAGACCGGCCCGCCGTGGTCGAGGTCGACAGCCCACGTCCGGGCCCGGGGGAGGTCGTGGTCCGTGTCGCCGGCGCCGCGCTCAACCCCCTCGACCTGAAGATCGCTGCGGGGTCCGTGCACGACTACTTCCCCGTCGAGTTCCCGTACACCCTCGGGACCGACGTGTCCGGGACCGTCGCGTCCACCGGGAGCACCCGCGCCGGGTGGGACGTCGGCGACCGCGTCGTCGCACGACTCGACCCGAGCCGCGGCGGCGCCTTCGCCGAGGAGGTCGTGGTCCCCGTCGACCAGCTCGTCGCCGCGCCGAGGTCGCTGCCCCTGGCCCACGCCGCGGGGGTCGTCACCACGGCGGCGACGGCGTGGCAGGCCCTCACCGAGGTCGCAGGTCTCCGGGCGGGTCAGACGATCCTCGTCCACGCAGGCGCAGGAGGCGTCGGGACGTTCGCTGTCCAGTTCGCTCGTGCGCTGGGTGCGCACGTGATCAGCACGGCGTCCGGACGCGGACTGGAGATCGCACGCCAGATGGGTGCGCACCAGGTCGTCGACCACACCGAGACCGACTTCCGTACCGTCGTCCCGCGTGTGGACGTGGTGCTGGACACCGTCGGCGGCGCGGTGGAGGAGGACTCCCTCGACGTCCTCGCGGCGGGCGGAGTGCTCGTGGCGACCCCGGCACCCCCTGACGACGAGCGGGCACGCGCCCGGGGCGTCCGAGCCCGTTTCGTCTTCCACCAGTCCGACGCCGAGCGACTCGCCGACGTCGTGAACAGGATCGACGAGGGCGCGCGGCTCGTCGTCGACAGCACCTCCCCGCTCACCGAGGCCCCCGCTGCGCTCGCTCGGCTCGCAGCAGGACGCGCCAAGGGCAAGCTGCTCCTCGTCGTCGACGAGAGTCCGCCGGGGCGGGTCCCCGAGCGTGGTGCGTGAGGGCGAGGCAGGGCACGCGCCCTCCCCTCCCTGACGTGGACGACCTGACCGCTCCACGGAGTCCCTACAGCTCCTCCGTGCGCCGGACGCGCGGGTGCGGGTGGCGGTCGATGCCGAGCGTGGCGAGGAGGTCCTCGTGCAGCTCGAACCAGACGCGGTGGCAGGAGTCGAGGTCGGTGCGGTCGACCCAGCCGTGCTGCCCTGCCTCGGCGCGTCGGAGCGCGGCGCGGAACCGGGTGTCGTAGCCCCGGAAGCGGGTGAGGAGGTCCTCGAGCCGTCGCACCAGCGGAGCCAGCCCGCGCCCGATGCCCTCCAGCTCGGCCAGGACGGCGGCGTCCCAGGCCGTGTCGGTGTGGTCGTTGACGGCGAGCGGGTCGGTGGGGGTGGGCCGCATCTGCCAGTCGGTGCAGGCTCTCAGCAGCCGCGCGTTCAGGGGGAGGAACTCGCGGAGGACCGCGTGCACCTCGGCGTCCGCTCCGACGGCGGCGAGCTCGGCGGCCAGCTGCCGCTCGTTCTCGGCACGGCCGGCGTCGGTGAGCGACCAGCCGCTCAGGTCGGCGAACCTCGCCTGCGTCACCCAGCCGCGCGCCCGCGCGTCCTCCAGCGCCTCGTCGGCCTCGGCCGGCTCGAGGTCGTAGCGTCGCGCGACCGCAGGGGTGTCGGCGAAGCCGAGCACGCGCACCGCGTGCAGCGTGAGGACCTCGGGCGAGGAGTCCCACGTCACGTGCTCGCCCGGTTCGTCAGCCGCGTGTAGTGCTGCTGGCACGCCTGCGGGGAGTTGAAGCCCATCGCGTCGGCGATCTGCGCCCAGGTCAGACCTGCGCTCCTGGCGACGAACAGGAGCCCGGCCTCGAGGCCGTCCATCTCGGCTCGCGCCGCGGGCAGCAGCGCCAGCGCCGCGAGCAGGTCGGGTGCGGGGAGGTCGGCCGAGCGCCAGAGCGCGAAGTGAGCCAGGTCGGCCGCCGAGGGCGGGACGGGCGCCGGGCGCCACGGGCGCGGGGCGAGCTCGTCGGCACCCTGCCGCAGGAGTCGGTCCCGCGCCTCGTCCTCGCGACGTGCGCGGGCCTGGTCGGCGCCCGCACCGCGTCCGTCGTCGTGCTTGTGCTCCATGGCCCCGACCCTGCACACTCAACGAAACGTTGTCAACGATCCGTTGAGGTCGTGGCGGAAGGAGGAGCCGGATGATCGTGCCGCTGGGCGCCGCCAGCACCCGGGCCTGCGGGAGCAAGGCGGGCGCGCTCGGGGCGCTGCTGCGCGCCGACCTCCCCGTGCCGGACGGTCATGCCGTCCCGCTGGACGTCTACACGTCCGCCGTCCGCGGGCTGCACCCGGGAACGCTGGCTCGTCGGCAGGGACCGGCGGCGGCGCGCGCGGCGATCCTGGGACGCCCGGCGCCGGCCGGTCTGCGCGAGGCGCTCGCGGCAGCGCTCGGGACGCTCGGCGGCGGCCCGGTGGCCGTCCGCTCGTCGGCGTCGGACGAGGACGCCCGCGACGGCGCGGCGGCCGGGCAGTACACGAGCGTCCTGGCCGTGCACGGCGTCGACGACGTCGTCGAGGCCGTGCGCGCCTGCTGGGCGTCGCTCTACGCGGACACCGCCGCGGCCTACCGCGGTGGCCGCGGCCACGACGGGGAGCCGGCGATGGGTGTCGTCGTGCAGCGGCACCTCGACGCCGAGGTCTCCGGCGTCATGTTCACGCCCGCAGCCCCCGACGCCGCGACCCGGATCGAAGCCTCCTGGGGACTCGGACCCAGCGTGGTGGAGGGCACGGTGAACCCCGACGCGTACACCGTCGGCGCCGGCGGCTCGGTGGTCACGGTCGTGGCCGACAAGCGGACCCGCCTCGACCGCCGAGGCAACCGGCTCGTGCCGCGCGGCGTGCTCCCTCCCGACCGCGACCGGCGTGTGCTCGACGACGCCGACGCCCGACGGCTCGCCGAGCTCGGGCAGCGGGTCGCAGCCGCCCTGGGTGGTCCGCAGGACGTGGAGTGGGCGATCGCCGACGGCCGCACCTGGGTCCTGCAGGCCCGGCCGGTCACCGCAGCGCTCCCCCACCGGACGGTGCCCTCCCCGACCCCGGCCCCGGCTCCCGCTCCGGGGGCGACGGTCCTGACCGGGGCGCCCGGCAGCCGCGGCACGGCCACCGGCCTCGCGCGGGTCGTCCGCGGTCCCGCCGACTTCGGCCGCGTCGGGCCGGGAGACATCCTCGTCTGCCCCTGGACCGACCCCGGCTGGACGCCGCTGCTGCGAGTCGCCGGCGGCGTCGTCACCGAGGTCGGCGGGGTGCTGTCCCACGCCGCGATCGTCGCGCGCGAACGCGGGATCCCCGCCGTGCTCGGCGTCCCGGACGCGACCCTGCTCCTGGGTGACGCCGTACCCGTGACCGTCGACGGCACCGCGGGCGTCGTCACGACGGCGGTGGGCTGACCATGGTGCGCAGCGCGACGCGACACCTCTACCTCGCCCGTCACGGCGCCGCCGACGCGTTCGGCACCCTCACCGAGGCCGGTCGGCTGCAGTCCCGCCTGCTCGGCGCACGGCTCGCGTCCGTCCCCGTCGACGTCGTCTGGCACTCCCCCCTCCCCCGTGCCGCGGCCAGTGCCCACGAGCTCGCCCAACACCTGCCCGGCGCCCCCGTCGCCGAGGCCGCCGAGCTGGTCGACCACGTCCCGTTCGTCCCCGCACCCGCGCAGACCCCTCGGGCCTGGACCCAGTTCTTCGACGGCTACGACGAGGCGGAGGCCGCCGCCGGCAGCACGGTCGCCGAGGCGCTGGTCGCCCGGTTCGCGACCGCGCCGGGCACCACGGCGTCGCGGGACACCCACGAGGTGCTCGTCACGCACTCCTACCCGATCGCCTGGCTCGTGCGGCACGCGATGGACGCACCCGCGCCCCGGTGGCTCGGCCTGGACAGCGCCAACGCGGCCCTCACCGTGCTCGAGTACCGCGCGGACCTCCCACCGACGCTGGTCGTGTTCAACGACCAGGGGCACCTGCCCCCGGAGCTGCGCTGGACCGGGTTCCCTGCCGGGCGCGCGCCGTGAGCAGCCCGAGCACCGGCCGCACTCAGGCCGTGCGCGTGGCCAGGAACTTCAGCACGGCGAGGACCCGGCGGTTGTCGGCGTCGGTGGGCGGCAGGTCCAGCTTGGCGAGGATGTTGCCGACGTACTTCTCGACCGCGCTGTGACTGACCGCCAGGGCGTCGGCGATCCCGCTGTTGGAGCGGCCGTCGGCCATGAGCCGCAGCACCACCAGCTCGCGCGGCGTGAGGCGGTCGATCGGGTCGTGGCCGCGGCGCACGAGCAGCTGGGCGACGACCTCGGGGTCGAGCACCGTCCCGCCGGCGGCGACCCGGCGCAGCGCGGCGAGGAAGTCGGGCACGTGCGCGACCCGGTCCTTGAGCAGGTAGCCGACACCGCTGGTCTGCGCGGACAGCAGGTCGGTGGCGTAGCGCTCCTCGACGTACTGGGACAGCACCAGGACGGCGACCTCCGGGTGCTGGTGCCGGATCACGAGGGCGGCGCGGATGCCCTCGTCCGTGTGCGTGGGGGGCATCCGGACGTCGATGAGTGCCAGGTCGGGGCGGTGCTCCTCGACGGCACGCAGGAGCCCCTCGGCGTCGGCCACGGCCTCGACCACCTCGACGTCACCACCCGTGAGCAGCGTGGTCAGGCCCGCGCGGAGCAGGACCGAGTCCTCGGCGATCACGACGCGCACGGCAGCTCCACGGTGATCGTCGTCGGCCCGCCGGGCGGGCTGTCGAGGCGGAACGTGCCGTCGACCGACGCGGCGCGCTGCGCCAGGCCGCGCAGCCCGGTGCGCTCCCCGGTCCCGTCGGGTGCGGCGTCCGGGTCGGCACCGCCCCGGCCGTCGTCGGACACCACGACCCGGAGCCGGTCGCCGACGCGCTCGACGACGACCTCGGCGTGGTCGGCCCGGGCGTGCTTGGCGACGTTGGTGAGCGCCTCGGACACCGTGAAGTACGCGATCGCCTCGATCACCGGGGAGCACCGTGGCGTCACGGCGACGGTCAGCCGCACCGGGAGCGGCGCCCGCGCGGCGATCCCCGACAGCGCGGCGTCGAGCCCGCGGTCGTCGAGGACCGCCGGGTGCAGGCCGCGGACCAGCTCGCGGAGCTCGGCGACGGCCTGGACTGCCTCCTCGTGAGCCGCCTCGATCGCCCGCCCGGCGGGTCCGGACGCGTCGGTCAGTGCAGCGCGGGCCATCCCCAGGTTCATCGCCAGGGAGACCAGCCGTTGCTGCGCGCCGTCGTGGAGGTCCCGTTCGATCCGCCGGCGCTCGGCGTCCGTGGCGGCGACGACGTCGGCCCGGCTCCGGGACAACGACTCCACACGCACGGCCAGCGTCTCGCTGCGGCTCGGGCCGAGCAGGGCCCGGGCCGCGGCGGTGTCCACCCGGGCTACCCCGCGGGCGACCCACGGGGCGGCGAGCAGCGCCACCACCGCCAGCGCCGTCAGTGCGGCGGCGCGCGCCGGCGGGTGAGCGCCGCCGGACGCCAGCGCCACGACCACCCCGGTCCAGGCCAGCCAGGACGCCGCCACCGCACCGGCACCGAGCGCGCCGAGGGGCAGTGCCAGCCCGTGGTACGCGACCTGCCGCCAGGTGCCCGGCGCGACCCAGTCGCGCAGCAGCGGCCGCGACCACCGGCCGTCGGGGCTCGGCGGCGGCAGGTCGACCCCGAGAAGGCCCCGGAAGCGCCGGCGCTGCAGTGCGGTGAGGACCCGGACGGCGGCCAGCACCGGGAGCGGGACGACGACGGCCAGGACCACCAGGGCGACGGTCCGCACCCGGTACTCGGGGGCGGCGTACATCAGGCTCCAGCCCGCGCAGTAGACGGCCGCGATGGGCAGGACCCAGGCGAGCGCGAACGAGACCGCACCGAGGGGCAGCCCCACGAGTGCGTGCGCGGTGCCCCCGCGAGCGCGGGCCGACCACCAGGCGCGCAGCACCGTGGTGAGGGCCGTCCCGCGTCGCCGGGCCACGGCCGCTCCAGTCCAGGTCACGGGGGTCACCGTAGCCACGGGGCCGACCGCGCAGGCAGGGGGTCACCCCGCCGCGCGGGGTGCGGACATCCCCACCTCACCGCCGCCGTCCGCCTCACCGACAACGCCCCGCAGGCCCCGGCAGCCTGACGTCGCGGCCGCCGACCGGGCAGGCCACGACACAGGAGGACCCACATGCGCACGAGCTCCCCGCGCCCACCACGGCACCGCCGCCGGCTGCTGACCGCCGCACTCCTCGCCGCGGGCATCGGACTGGTCGGCAGCGCCGCGCCGGTCGCCGCCCACCCCGGCCACCCGCCCGCCACCGCCGGCTACCGCCTCCCGGCACCGACCGGCCCCGAGCGCCTCGGCACCGTCGCGCTGCACCTGGTCGACACCACGCGCACCGACCCGTGGGTGCCGTCCCAGCCCGTCCGCGAGATCATGGTGCAGCTCTGGTACCCGGCCCAGCGGACCCACGGGCACCCCGTGTCGCCGTGGTTGTCGCCCGGCGCGGTGCCGCACTTCGCCGAGGCGTTCGGCCTCCCCGCGGACGCGGTGCGGTCCACCGTCACCCACGCCCGCGAGGGCGCACCGGTGGACCGGGCCCGGGGCGGTCGACCGGTGGTGCTCTACTCACCGGGCCTCGGCGGGGACCGCGGCACCAGCACCGCGCTCGTCGAGGAGCTGGTCAGCCACGGCTACGTCGTGGCCACGATCGACCACACCCACGACGCCAGCGAGGTGGAGTTCCCCGACGGGCGCGTCGAGGTCGGTGCCCTCCCCGAGATCGACGACGAGGTCATCGCCCAGGTCGCCGCCGTGCGGGAGGCCGACACCCGGTTCGTCCTGGACCAGCTCGCCGTGCTGAACGCCGGCCGCAACCCGGACGCGGGGGGACGCCGGCTGCCGACGGGTCTGCGCGGTGCCCTCGACCTGGACCGCGTCGGCATGTTCGGCCACTCCCTCGGCGGCAGCACCGCCGCGGCGACGATGCACGACGACCGCCGCATCAAGGCCGGCGTCAACCTGGACGGGACCCTCGTCGGCGACAGTGCCACCGCCGGCTCGGACCGGCCGTTCCTGCTGCTGAGCAGCGACCACGGCACCGAGCCGCGCGACCCCAGCTGGGACGCGTTCTGGGCGAACCACACGGGGTACAAGCGGGAGCTGAGCCTGACCGGCTCGGCCCACGGCTCGTTCAACGACGGCCTGCTGCTCTACCCGCAGGCGGCCCCGGCCATCGGCCTGCCCGCCGACGTGCTGGCCGAGCTGGTCGGCACCCTCGACCCGAAGCGCTCCCTCACGGTCCAGCGCACGTACGTGCGGGCGTTCTTCGACGAGCACCTGCGGCACGGCAGCGGCCGGCTGCTCCGCGCGCCGCACCCGCGCTACCCCGAGATGCAGTTCGTCCGGTAGCACCAGCCGGGCGCGCGGCGGGCGGGTAGCCCGCCGCGCACCCGGGTCGGACCAGGATCGTCGGGCCGTCCCTCGCGACCTCTCCGGTCGTCGGCGCGTAGGTCGCGCAGGGGCGTCAGGCAGGCAGGAAGCGGGCGTAGAACGTGCGCGGGTCGTCCGCCAGGGACGCCTTCACCATCGCGGTCCACTCGTCGACGACCACCTCCAGGTCGCCCGCCTCGACGGCGTCGAGCGTGCGACGCACCACCACGGCCGGGTCCGTCTTCGGCCCCTCGATCCCCCGCGCCATGTCGGTGTCCGCGAGGCCCAGGTGGACGGAGGTGAGCCGCGTGCCCTGCCCGGCGAGCTCCAGGCGCAGGGCGTTGCTCATGTTCCAGCTCGCCGCCTTGGACACCGCGTACGCGCCGGCGCCGGGGGCGGCGAACCAGGACAGCGCGGAGGCGACGTTGACGATCGCGCCGCCGCCGTTGGCCGCCAGCACGGGGGCGAAGGCGCGGGCCATCGCCAGGGCGCCCCAGAAGTTGACGTCCATCTCGGCGCGCACGGCGTCGAGGTCGCCCAGGAGCGCGGCGCCGGTGGAGATGCCCGCGTTGTTGACGAGCAGGTCGACGTCGTCGGCGACCGCGGCGGCCGCGGCGACGGCGCCGGGGTCGGTGACGTCCAGGGCGAGCGGCCGGACGCCCGGCAGGTCGATCGCGCGCGGGTCGCGGGCGGCGGCCCAGACGGTGGCCCCCCGGGCGAGGAGCTCGGCGGCGAAGTGGCGGCCGAGGCCGCGGTTGGCCCCGGTGATCAGTGCGGTGGTCATGGGTGGGACGCTAGGACCTGACGTCGACGTCAGGGTCAAGTGCGGGAGGGACGCGTGCGCATCGGCGAGGTCGCGGCAGGGGCGGGCGTCAGCGTGCGCGCGCTGCGGTACTACGAGGAGCAGGGCCTGCTCACAGCCGAGCGCAGCCCCGGCGGGCAGCGTCGGTACGCGCCGGGACGGTCGAGCGGGTGCGGTTCATCCAGAACCTCTACGCCGCTGGGCTCGGCAGCAAGGCGGTCCTGCGGATCCTGCCGTGCATGGAGCACGGCGTGCTCACCGACGAGATGCACGAGCGGCTGCTGGCCGAGCGGGCGCGCGTGCAGGCGCAGCTGGACGAGCTGACGGCCACGCGGGACAAGCTCGACGCCGTCATCCGCGCCGGGCAGGTCCACCGCGACCGGCGGGAGGGTCGGCGGGCACCGGGGACGCAGGGGGCTGCGCGGCCGCCTCCTGAGGAGGGGGCCGCGGGCTCCCCCTCCGACGCGGTTGGCCGTGCACCGCGAGGACGTCCGGGAGCGGGCGGACGGCACATCGCGAGCCCCGTGGCCGGGCGCTCCTAGGTCGTGGGTGTGTCCTGGCCGACCCAGCCGGGTGCGCCCGCGTCCACCGCGGCGTCGCCGACGAGCGTCGCCAGGCTCGCCTCGAGGTGCGCGAGCTCGGCGGCGCCCAGCTTCTCCTCCCACCGGGCGCGCAGCTCCTCGAAGACCGCTTCCCCCTCGCGCAGGACGTCGAACCCGCGGGCGGTGACCTGGAGCCGGTTGCGTCGCGCGTCGGACGGGTCGGGCTCGCTCGACACGTAGCCGCGCTCGACGAGGACGGCGACGGTCTTCGCGGCGGCCTGCTTGGACACGGAGAGGCGGCGTCCGACGGCGGACGTGCTGTCGGCGCCGGCGATGATCGCGCGCATCGCGAACTCGTGGGTCGGGCGGAAGTCGTCGTACCCGCGCGCGGCCAGCTCGCTCGTCGCGCCGTCCACGAGCGTGCGGAAGCCGCCGAGCAGCAGCAGGGCGAGATCGGCCCCCGACCGGGACATGCGACGCAGTCTAGATCGGTGGTGGACAACGACAACCGAGTTGTCTACGTTGGTGGACAACCCGGTTGTCTATCTGAGGAGACGGCGATGCCCGCCACCAACGCGACCATCCCGGCCGTCGCGCACCACACGGCCGCGATCAACGGCGCGCAGATCCACTACGTCACCGCCGGCAGCACCGGCTCGCCCGTCCTCCTCGTGCACGGGTTCCCGGAGACCTGGTGGGCCTTCCACAGGCTCATCCCGCTGCTCGCCGAGGCCCACCGGGTCGTCGCCGTGGACCTGCGCGGGTTCGGCGACTCCAGCACCGCCGACGACGACCACGACAGCGCGACCGCTGCCGAGGACCTGCACGGGCTGATCGAGCACCTCGGCTGGGGACGCGTGCACGTGACCGCGCAGGACATCAGCGGAGGGACCGTGTTCCGGCTCGTCGCCGCGCACCCGCAGGACGTCCTCAGCCTCACGGCGATCGAGACGGGCCTGGCCGGGTTCGGCCTGGAGGGCCTGGCGGACGTCACGCACGGCGGCTCCTGGCACATCGGCGCGCTGGTGGCCCCCGGCATCCCGGAGCTGCTGTTCGCGGGCCGGGAGCGCGAGCTCCTCGGGCGGTGGGCCTTCCCGAGCATGGTCGCCGTCGCCGGGTCGGTCACGGACGCCGACGTGGACGAGCTCGCCCGCACCTACGCCCGCCCCGGTGGCTGGCGCGGCGCCGTCGGGCTCTACCGCTCCATGCTGGCCGAGGGTGAGGACCTCCGGGCCCTGGCCGCGTCGAGCCCGCTGACCGTGCCCGTGCTGGCCGTCGGCGCCGGTGGTGGGTCGTTCACCTCCGCGACCCTCCGTCAGGTCACGGCCGGAGCCGTCACAGCCGTCCAGCTCGACGGTGTCGGTCACTACGTCGCCCTGGAGGCCCCGGACGCACTCGCGGCGGCGATCCTCGGCTTCACCGGGTCCGTCGCGTCAGCGTGACCACGCAACCGGGCCCGCACCACGGCTCGGCCGATCGCCGAGCACGCCGGCCCGCCCGGCGCGCGTTCCTCGTCGCCGTCCCCCGCCCTTGCCGGTGCCACCACGGCGCTGCCAGCCTGGGGTACCCCTGGTCGAGGTGCGCCACGCCGCGAGGAAGGAGCCGCAGCCATGGCCACGGTGGCCGACCACGACGCGTACATCGCCGCAGCACCGGAGCCCTTCCGGCCCGTGCTGGAACGGCTGCGCGCGGTCCTCGCCCGCGCCCTGCCGGACGCGGAGGAGATCGTGGCGTACGACATGCCGGGGTTCCGGGTCGGGAGCTCCGTCGTCGCGAGCTATGCGGCGTTCAGCAGGCAGTGCGGGCTGTACGTCCTCCCCCACGCGATCACCGCGCACGCCGAGGAGATCGCCGCCGCCGGTCTGAAGGCGACGAAGACCGGCATCACCTTCTCGCCCCGCCGGCCGGTCCCGGACGACCTCGTCGAACGGCTCGCGCGGACGTCGCAGGAGGGCGCCGGAGCCTGATGCCGGGGCCGGGCAGCAGCGGAGGACGGGTCTGCGCCGCCCCGGGCGACGGGTGGTGCCGGTGACCGGGCCGAGCGACGTCGACGCGGGCCCTACCCCGGGGTGAGCGCGACTGGCAGCATCGCGACCGTGGAGACGGTGACGCTGTGGCGACCGACAGGACCGCAGGAGCTGGCGCTCGTCGAGGCGACGGGGTGGCGCGCGTGGCCGCCTCGGCTGCCGGACCAGCCGATCTTCTACCCCGTGCTCAACGAGGACTACGCCACACGGATCGCCCGGGACTGGAACGTCAAGGCCAGCGGCGTCGGGTACGTGACCCGCTTCGAGGTCGAGAAGGAGTTCCTCGACCGCTACGACGTCCAGCAGGCGGGCGGGCAGACGATCCTCGAGTACTGGATCCCGGCCGAGGACCTCGAGGACCTCAACCGGCACATCGTCGGGCCCATCGAGGTGGTCGCGGAGTACCGCTAGACGTGCTCACGCAGACGTCGCACACCGACGGGGCGCCGGAGGTCCGGCGCCCCGTCGGGACGTGCTCGGCGCGGTGCGCGCCGTGTGCTCCGTGCGAGCCGTCAGATGCGCGGGTCGCCGTCGGCGTCGTCCGCGACCACGAGCGGGTCGGCCGCGACGGTGCCACCCGCCGGCGCGGTCGTGGGAGCCACGGTCTCGTCGACGACGGGGACGACGGGCGGCGTCGGGTTCGACAGGTCGGCACCCACGACCTCGGTCTCGTCGGAGCCGCTGCTCCGGCCGGCCACCACGGCCGCCGCCGCAGCCGCCGCGACACCGAGCCCGGCGGCAGCCGCCTTGCCCGAGATCCCGGCGTGGCCGCTGTCCCCGCGGGACGCGGCCGCTGCCTCCACCCCGGGCGTGCCGGCGGTCCCCGTGCCGATCGACCCGCGCCAGGCGCCCGTCGCGTAGCCCTCGTCCTCGATGAACGCCTTGAACCGCTCGAGGTCGCGCTCGGCCTGGTTCTCGACGACGTTCAGCTTGTCGCCGACCTTCTCGACGAGGCCCTCGGGCTCGTACTCGAGCGACAGGTGCACCGACGTCTGGCCGCCGCCGACGTCCTCGAACGTCACCGCGCCGGCGTTCGTCGCGCCCGACGTCGCCGCCCACGACACCTTCTGGTCCGGCACCTGGTCGAGGACCCGCGCCTCCCACTCCCGCTTCACCCCGGCGATCTCGGCGACCCAGTGCAGGCGGTCGTCGCCCAGCTGCGTCACCTTCTTCACGCCGCCCATGAAGTGGGGGAACTCCTCGAACTGCGTCCACTGGTTGTAGGCGACGCTGATCGGCACGTTCACCAGCACCGACTTCTCGACCTTCGTCGTCATGAGCTCTCCTCGGGTTGACCGGTGGTGGGCGCGGGCGTCGTCCGGCCGCTCGTCCAGGATCACCCGGGGCCGGTGGTCGTGCCCGGCGAGCGGGCACGGAGGACCACCGCCCGCACCGGACCGCCCCGACGGGTCCCGGGCCCGCCCGGGCCGGCCCTTGCCCGTGCCGCCGCGCCGCTGGGAGCCTGGAGCACCCGTCCGTCCGGAGGCGCACCCATGGGCAAGCTGGTCTACGCGGCCAACGTCTCGCTCGACGGCTACGTGGAGGACGAGGACGGCTCCTTCGGGTGGTCCGAGCCGGACGAGCAGGTGCACGCGTTCTGGAACGAGCACGAGCGGGGCATCGGCACGTCCCTCTACGGCCGGCGCATGTACGAGGCGATGCGCGTGTGGGAGGACGACGACTGGCTCGCCGACGAGCCGCCGGTCGTCCGCGAGTACGCGCAGATCTGGCGGGACGCCGACAAGGTCGTCTACTCCACGACGCTGCAGGACGTGAGCACCGCGCGGACGAGGATCGAGCGGCAGCTCGACCCGGACGCGGTCCGACGGCTGAAGGAGGAGTCCGGCTCGGACCTGAGCGTCGGTGGTGCGACCCTCGGCGCCGAGGCGTTCCGGCATGGTCTCGTGGACGAGTGCGTGCTGCTGCTGCACCCCGTGACCGTGGGCGGCGGGAAGCCGGCACTGCCGCGGGGCGTCCGGCTCGACCTGGAGCTGCTGGAGCACCGGCGGTTCGCCAGCGGCGTGGTGCACGTCCGGTACGGGGTGCGACGCGCCACCTGATGCCGGCGCCCGCGGGACCGGCGTCCCCCCGGAGCGACCGTCCCCGGTGCGGCCGTCGTGGCAGGTGGGGAAGACTCCTCCACGACCCGACGCCCCCACGCCCGGAGGCACCGTGCCGCGCACCGCCCGCCGCTCCTCGACGACCCTGCTGGCCGTGACCGTCGTCGCGCTCACCCTGACGGCGTGCAGCGCCGGCGACGGGGGCACCGCCGCACCCCCCTCGCCGCCCCTCGCCCAGACGGCCGCCGCGCCGTCGCCCGCACCCTCGGTGGTGGGCACCGGCCCGGCCGACCTCACCCCGGACGGCACGACGCTGCCGGCGGACCAGAGCGCCGTCGTCCGGTACGCGCTCGGTGACCGCGCGTCCGGCTCCTGGCGGGAGGCGCACTACCGGACGAGCGTCGTCGCCGTGGAGCCCGCGGACGAGGAGGCGCTCGCCGCGGTCGACGTCAGCGGCGGCCCGGCGTACGACCCGCAGGCCGAGGACGCGTTCTACCTGCGCGCCCGGCACGAGCTGCTGTGGGCGGAGTCGTCGGACCCGCTCGAGGTGCTCGACGCGCCGAACCTCTTCGGCTGGACCGACCAGGGCGAGCGGAGCACGACGTTCATGGTCTTCGACCGCCTGACCGGTCCGTTCGAGTGCGCGGACGAGCCGCTGGTCGGGCCCGAGGTGGGCGCGACGGTCCAGACGTGCAGCGTCGTCACGGTGCCCGCCGGGCAGACCGTCGTCGCCGTCGGCACCGAGACGGGCGCGCAGCCGTTCGCCGTCGACGCCCAGGGGCGCCCGACGTTCGCGTCCGTGCTCTGGCTCCTGCAGGGCTGAGCCGGCACCGCCGGGTTCCCGCGCGTCGCTGGAGGCGGGGGTGGCGGCCCGTCGCCGCGCGGCTCAGGCGACGCAGACGACGCCCGTGTTGCCGTCCTGGTCGGCGACCACGGTCAGCGACGGCGCCTCGCTGTCGTCGACGACCGTCCCACCCGCGGCGACGGCGGCCGCGACCCGCTGCTCGGCCACCTCGGGCGCCACGTAGACCTCGACGTGGAACCGCTGGCGCGCGGCGTCGTCCGACCCCACGTCGCCGAACCACAGGTTCGGCACCCTCCCCGTGGCGTCGCGGACCTCGTCGCTCGGCGACCCGCGCCCCTGGGACGCGGCGTCGCCCGTCAGCAGGGCGGCCCACACGGGCGCGATGGTCCCGGGGTCCGGCGTGTCGAGGCCGAGCTCGAGGACGCTGACCGAGGCCGGGTCGGCGACGAGGCCGTGCTCCGCGGCGATCGCCGTGATGCGTCGCGCGAGGTCGACGTCCTGCTGGGTGACCCACTCGACGACGTGCTCGGTGCCCTCGTCGTCGCGGTAGATCGCGTCGGCGCTGACGAGCTTCAGGTCGACGTGCCCGGTGCCCATCGACACGCTCGGGTGGTGCCCGAGCGTGTCGCCCGCCTCCGCCACCGCGGCGAGGAGACGGACGCCGGCACCGAAGTCGTCGACCCGGTACCGGGCGTGCAGCCCCTGGGCCAGCTTGCGCCGGTCGGTCAGCCCGGCCTCGGCGATCGCGTCGCCGCTCAGCATGTCCATGCTCCGAGACCCGCCCCTGGTCCGGTTGCCGCTCGTGCTGTGGATGTGCGTGGGCCTCGCCTGCTCGACGAGGTCCCGTGCGGCGCCGTCGCCGAGGGACGCCGACCTCTCCTGCCGATGGCGACGGTACGCGCGTGCGAGGGCCCGGTCGAGGCCTCGACGGCCCGGGCTCGCGGACGGGCCCACGGCATCGTGTGAAGCGCTTCGACGGGTGTGCGCAGGGGCGTCGGTCTGGTGGCATGACCTGCCCCCACTCCTGGAAGGAACCCACCGTGCACGTTCTGCGCAAGGTGCTGACCGCGAGCGCGGCAGCAGTCGTCGCCGTCGTCGGATCGGTCGCCGCCACCGGGACGGCGAGCGCCGCCGCCGGCTGCCGGGTCGACTACGCCGTCGCCGGCCAGTGGCAGGGCGGCTTCCAGGCCGACGTGCGGGTGACCAACCTGGGCGACCCCGTCACCGGGTGGGACCTGCGCTTCTCGTTCAACGCCGGCCAGACCGTCAGCCAGGTGTGGAACGGCGTCGCCACCCAGTCCGGGGCGGCGGTGTCAGTGCGCAACGCCGCGTACAACGGCACGCTGGCGACCAACGGGACCGCGTCGTTCGGCTTCATCGGCACGTCCACGGGCAGCAACCCCGCGCCGACCACCTTCACGCTCAACGGCGTCACGTGCACGGGGAGCCCCGTCACCCCGACGACCTCACCGTCGACGTCGCCGACGTCCACGCCGACGCAGTCGCCCCGGCCGACGTCGACACCCTCCCCGACGCGGACGCCCACGCCGACCCCCACCACGGGTCCGGTCACGGTCGGCGCGACGCAGCTCGTGGCAGACATGGGCGCAGGCTGGAACCTCGGCAACCAGCTTGAGGCGAACATCGACGGCGTGCCGAGCGAGACGGCGTGGGGCAACCCCGTCGTCACCGGTGCGCTGCTCGACCGGGTGAAGGCCGCCGGGTTCCGGACCGTCCGCATCCCCGTGTCGTACCTCGCGAAGATCGGCCCGGCGCCGTCGTACACCGTCGACGCGGCCTGGCTCGCCCGGATCCGGCAGGTCGTGGACCTCGCCTACGACCGGGGCCTGCACGTGATCATCAACATGCACGGCGACGGATACAAGAGCGTCGGCGGCGGCTGGCTCATCTGCGACGCGGCGAACCAGGACCAGATCCGGGAGAAGTACCGAGCGGTCTGGCAGCAGGTCGCCACGACGTTCCGGGACTACGGCGGGCGCCTCGTCCTCGAGTCGATGAACGAGAACTTCGACGGCCAGTACGGCGCCCCCACGCAGCCGTGCTACTCCAACATCAACGCGTACAACCAGATCTTCGTCGACACCGTGCGCCGCACCGGTGGCACCAACACCTCGCGGTGGCTGCTCGTCCCGGGCTGGAACACCAACATCGACTACACCACGGGCAACTACGGGTTCGTCATCCCGACGGACCGGTACCGCTCGTCGGCGATCCCCGCGAACGAGCAGCGCCTCATGATCTACGCGCACTACTACGACCCGTGGGACTTCACCGGCACGGAGGACGGCGCGATCACGCAGTGGGGCCCGAACGCGACCGACCGTGCGCGGACGTCCACGTGGGGCCAGCAGGACTTCATGGACGCGCAGCTGAAGAAGATGCACGACGCGTTCGTCGTCAAGGGCTACCCCGTCTTCATCGGCGAGTACGGCTCGATCGACAAGACCGCGTTCGACGCGTCGAACAACCGGTACCGCGCCGACTACGCGCGCACCCTCGTCGCGACGGCGAAGAAGTACGGCGCCGCCACCGCCTACTGGGACAACGGGTACAACGGCCAGTACGGGTTCGCGCTGTTCGACCGGCGGACCGCGACGGTGACCCAGCAGGGGATCATCGACGCGATCATGGGCCGCTGACCCCGTCCGTCCCGCGGCCCGCTACCCGGCGTCCCGCTGCTCCAGCCAGGTGAGGATCGCGCGGGTCGTCTGCTCGGGCCGCTCCTGCTGGATCCAGTGGCCGCAGTCGAGCTCGACCACGTCGACGTCCGGGACGAACGTGGTCAGGTGCGGCGCTCGCGCGACGGTGTCCCGGGTCCCGTAGACCATCAGGGCGGGGCGGCGGACGACCGGGTCGACCTCCGCGAGCAGGTGCCAGTTGCGGTCCAGGTTCCGGTACCAGTTCAGGCCGGCGGTGAACCCGGACGCCTCGAAGGCGGAGACGAAGACGGCCAGGTCGTCGTCGCTCATCAGCGGCTCGCCGAGCGGCGCCTCCTGACGGGCGACGTCGATCAGCATCATCCCCGAGGGCGGCGCCGCGGGCGGCAGGTCCCTGCGGTACAGGTTGCGCAGGAAGCGGGCGGTGTCCGCCTCGAGCACCGCGTCCGCCACGCCGGGCTGCCGGTTGAGGTGGACGACGTAGAAGTCCTCGCCGAGCACGTCGGCCATGGCCTCGACCCACGGCCGCTCCCCGCGCTCCTGGTACGGCAGGCTCAGCGCGACCACCTTCTCGACCCGGCTCGGGTGCAGCACGGCCAGTCCCCACACGACCATCGCGCCCCAGTCGTGACCGACGAACACGGCGTCGTCGTAGCCGTGGTGGTCGAGCAGGGCCACGAGGTCACCGGTCAGGTGCGTGACGTCGTAGTCCGTCACCTCGGTGGGGCGGGACGAGCCGCCGAACCCCCGCTGGTTCGGCGCGATGACGTGGTAGCCCGCCGCCACGAGGGCGGGGACCTGGTGGCGCCAGGAGTACGCGAGCTCGGGCCACCCGTGGCACAGGACGATCGGCCGGCCCGCGTTCTCGCGGCCGGCCTCGAACACCTCGAGCTCCACGCCGCCGAGCGGCACGAGGGTGGGCTCGGGGAAGTCGGCGGGGCCGGGGTGGGACGCGGCAGAGGGACTCGTGTGTGTGGTCATGCCGTCATCGTCCGGACCGAACAGGTCACCTCGTGTCCTGTTCGTCCCGGTCCGGTGCCGCTCCCCGAGGCGCGGACGCGGACGGCGACCTCTGCTGCGCCCCGCCGGCAGGGATCTCACCGGCTACGTCGTCGTGGAGGGCTGACGCGGCCTCGACGCGGTCACGGGCCGCTGACCACGCCGGTCACGACGGTCGCCGAGACCGACGACCGCCCGGGGTAGCGCCGGTCACGCGGCGGGTGAGTCCGCCGTCGACCCGGTGGCGGCCCCGGTGCGCGGCCGCAGCTCGACGTCGACGACGAGCAGCTCCGCGGCCGCCTCGCCGTAGGTGCCCTGCCGGATCGTCTCCCCGTCCCGGCCCACCGCGAGCGACGCGCCGATGCACCGCCACCCGTCCCACTCGCCGCCCACGACCGGCCCGACGTTGCTCACGCCGACCACCGGCATGTCGTGCGCGGTGGCGAGCTCGCGGTAGGGCGCCTCCCACTCGGCGCCGTACGGGTCGACGTGGTTGTCGTGGTCCGGCGGCACCGCCCACGCCGACGGCGAGAGCAGGACCTCCGCGCCCATCAGGCCCAGTGCGTGCCCGATGCCCGTGGTCGCCGCCGAGTTGTCCGCGCAGATGTCCAGGCCGATGCGACCCAGCGGGGTGTCGGCCACCGCGAGCGACGAGCCCGTCGTGTAGAGGGCCCGGGCGAAGTCGAGCTCGTGGATCTTGCGGTGGTGCAGCAGCAGCTCGCCGGTCGCGGAGAGCAGGACGGCGGAGTTGTGGACGCGGTCGCCCGCCCGCTCGGTGAGGCCGGCGGCGACGAGGACGCCGTGCTCGCGGGCCGCGGCGGCGAGCACGTCGACGCGCGGACCGGGGATCGGCTCGGCGAGCTCCCGGGCGCTCTCGTGCGTCCAGCCGAGGTCGAGGCACTCGGGCAGCACGACGACGTCGCAGCCGGCCTGCGCCGCCTCGGCGACCGCGGCGCGGGCGCGCGCGAGGTTGTCGTCGGGCCGTCCCGGCACCACGAGCAGCTGCGCCATCCCGACCCGGATCGTCCGGCTCGCGTCCGTCATCGCGTCCGCACCGCCAGCAGGAACTGCCCGCCGCCGGGCTCGACCTGCGTCGTCACCGGCAGGTCGGGCGCGAACCGCGACAGCCGGTCGGCCAGCCAGTCGGCGGCCGCGTCGGCGTCGGACCGGCTGGGGCAGCGGGCGACGACCTCGCGCCCGCCCTTGCGCCGCAGCCGCTCGACCGTCTCCGCGATGGGCGCGGGGTCGACGACGAAGAGGTCCGGCGACCACGGGACGACCGGCTTCACCGCGCCCTTGCGCGTGTTGCAGGCCCGGTGCGCGAGCCGCTCGACACCGGTCGTCCCCTTCTTGCCCTTGACCAGTGCGCCCGCGTCGACGCTGGGCCCGAGGTCGGAGTTCACCGACGCGTCGGGGTCCACCGGCTCGTCGCACAGCCAGCAGCGCCAGCCGTCACGGGCACCGACGTCGCTCAGGTTGCTCATGCGCGCACGGTAGCCGTCGGCGCCGCGCCGGCGTGCACGCGCGGCCGGGGCCGTACGTCACCCGGGTGGGGCTGCCGCCCGGGCACACGGCGACGGCCCCGCGCACCGCGGCGGGGGCCGCCGTCGTCCCGGCGTCCTACGCGGGGCGCGACGGACCGGGGGTGCGGTGAGCGGCCCGCTCGGCACCGGGCGTCGGTCCTCTCGCGCCGACCTCGGCCACGGCGTCCCTGACCGCCCGTGCGTCGGCGTCGAGCAGCGACCTGTCGCGCTCCGTCGTGTCGGGGACGAGGGTCCAGCCGTCCCCCGCGTAGCGCGGGATGACGTGCAGGTGGACGTGGAAGACGGTCTGGAAGGCGACCTCGCCGTCGCAGACGAGCAGGTTCACGCCCTCGCACCGCAGGCGGGAGCGGCGCAGGGCCCGTGCCAGCCCGTGGCCGACCGACCACACGTGGGCACCCGTCGCGGGGTCGAGGTCCTCGAGGCCGACGGCGTGCGCGCGCGGCACGACGAGGAGGTGCCCCTGCGTGACCGGGTTCAGGTCCATGAAGGCCACGACGGTCTCGTCCTCGTGCACCACGCTGGCCTCGGCCCTGCCGGCCGCGACGGCGCAGAAGACGCACCCCTGGGTCACCGGTGTCGCGCTCTGGGTCATGACCGCGATGGTGCCAGCGCACGGGTGCGGACGGGCCAGGTGGCGGGCATCCGACGTCGCGACTCAACCTTCCTCCCGGCCGGCTCGTTGGAGAGAGCATGACCGCCATCGCGACGAGCGCGGCCGTGCCGCCGGACGGCACCGACGGCCTCGACACCGGGCAGGCCGCCGTGGAGCTGCGCTCCGTCCGGTCCGCGCGCGCGGAACCGACCCGCGCCCGGCACGACGCCGAGTTCACCGCCTTCGTCGAGGCGCACGCCGACGAGCTCCTGCGCACCGCGTGGCTGCTCGTCGGCGACCCGCACCGCGCCGAGGAGCTGACGCAGCAGGCGCTGGTGCGCACGTACGCGGCGTGGCCCCGGGTGCGCGACGGCAACCCGGGCGGGTACGCGCGCCGGGTCCTGGTGAACCTGCGTGTCGACACGTGGCGGCGGCAGCGTCGCGAGGTGCTCGTGCCGCCGGACGACCTGCCCGCCCACCACGCCGAGGGCGGGTCGCGCACCGTCGACGACCGGGACCAGCTGGTCCGCGCGCTGCGCACCCTCACCGTCCGGCAGCGCCGGATCGTCGTCCTGCGGCACCTCGTCGGGCTCAGCGAGGCGGAGGTCGCCGACGACCTCGGCGTGAGCATCGGCACGGTGAAGTCGACCGCGTCGCGGGGCCTGGCCAGCCTGCGGCACCTGCTGGGCACCACGACCGGCGACGCGTCGGCCGACGACCGCGAAGGAGGCGTCCGATGACCCCGACCACGGACGAGCAGACGGCCGCACGTCTGCGGCAGCACGTCACCCGGCTGGCGCCACCGATGCAGGTCGACGCCGCGGCGGCGATCGTGCGAGGACGTCGGCGTCGGATCCTCGGTGCGACCGCGGCCACGGGTGCGGCCGCGGCCGCCGTCGTGGTGGCCGCGGTGGCGGTCTCGACCCTCGCGCCGCGCGCCCTCGTCGCACCGGCCGACGTGCCGGCGCCCGTGCCGACCGCCGCGTCCCCGGCCGTCGCCGGCGTCGTCCGGCCGGCCGTCGGGGTCGCGGCCTCCACCGGTCCGGGCGCCGACGACGGCGCGGCCGTGCCGCTCGGCCCGCTGGGCGGTGTCGAGGTCGTCTACGAGCGGCCGCGCGGTGCCGCGCCGGCGCAGGTGCTCGTGGCCGGGGAGCCCCGGCCGATCACCCTCCCGTCCGGCCGGGAGCAGGTCGGGGCCTCGTCGGCGGACGTCGCGGGCGGACGCGTGACGGTGCTCGCCGTGCCGTCCGCCCTGCCGGGGGCCCGCGTCTTCCTCGTGTCCGAGGAGGGCTGGGACACCGGCTCCGGCAGGACGGCGGCGGTCGAGGTCCCCACGTTCGCGCTGCCCGGCGAGCCGTCCGGGCGCCGGCACGCGGTGTTCCGGGTCGACGCGGAGGTGGCCGACGGCGGCGTCGACGCCGTGCTCGTCGGCACCGACGGCACCTACACGACCACGGCGGCGTGCAGCTCCCCCGAGGCCTGCACGCTGCCCCCCGCCGCCGTCGAGGAGCTCCGTCGCCTCACCGGCCGGGACGACCTGCGCCCGCTCGGGGCCGGCTGAGCACCCGCCGCCTCGGTCTCAGGCGGGCTCGACCGGCAGCCAGAGCTCGACCGTCGCTGTGCTGAAGTCGTCGGCGCGCTCGAGCACCGCGACGACCTCGGGACCCGGGCGCAGGCGCCACGGGTTCGAGGGGAACCACTCCGTCGCCGTCGCCGCCCACACCGTCTGCAGCGTCTGCGGGTAGGGGCCGGCGGCGCGGAAGACCGCCCAGGAGCCGGCCGCCACGGGGATGACGTCGAGGTCGCCGGGGACCTCCACCGCGTCCGAGACCGCGACGCCGTGCAGGTAGGTCAGCGGGGTGCCCTCGCGCCGGTCCGGGTCCAGGTCGGTGCTCACGGCGAGCAGGCCGTGCGGCTCGGCGTCGCCCAGCGCCTTGAGGCGCACGTGCTCCTGCGGTGCCAGCGCGGCGACGTGCTCCTGGATCGCGGGGTTGACCCCCTCGTGCCGGAGCGGGACACGGGCGGCGTGGCCGGCCAGGCGGAAGGCGGGTCGCGAGACGATGCGGACGTCCATGGGGTGCTCTCCTTCGACGGTCAGGCGGAACCTGAGGCGTGGTTGCGTGCGGAAGGGTCCGCCGTCGCGCCGAGCCTCGCCCGGGGTGACGCCGTGGACCGCCTGGAACGCCCTCCCGAAGGCCTCCGCCGAGCCGTAGCCGTGGCGGACGGCGATGGTCAGCAGGTCCTGCGACCCGCTCACCACGTCCGCCGCCGCGACCGTCATCCGCCGGCGCCGCACGTACTCCGACAACGGCATGCCCGCCAGCGACGAGAACATGCGGCGCAGGTGGTGCTCGGTGGTGCCGACCGAGGCGGCGAGGCGGGTCACGTCGAGGTCCTCGGTGAGGCTCTCCTCGACGAGGTCGACGAGCCGGTTGAGCCAGGCGATCACGGTGCTCCCTTCCGACGTCCACCCTGACGGCCGCACGGTCCGCCGGACCCGATCATCGGCGTCCGGAACGATCAGGCGCCGCCGACGGGCTGACTGCAGGGGCCGACCGGGCGCGGAGGGGGCGAGGTCGCGGGCGCGGACCGCGCCCCCCTTCGACGCCACGGGGCCGATAGCCTCGGCCCCGTGGCGCGAGGGCGCGGGTCCCAGGCGGCTGTCGAGCTCGTGGAGGAGGGCGTCGAGGGCGCCGTCCCGGGCGACGACGCCGCGCCTCCCGTCGCGCGGCGCCCCCGACTCCGCCACTGGCGGTGGGCGGCCGGTGCCGGCGTGCTCGCGGTGGCCGTCGCGGCCCTCGCGCAGGCCTGGGTGGAACGTGCGGACGAGCAGCGGCTCGCGCGCGTCGCCGGGGTCGGTCCGTCGCTGGAGGAGCCGCTCGTGCAGTCCTGGCAGGCGGGGTTCCGCGGCTCGGTGGGCGTGCACGAGGACACGCTGATCGCCGTCGCCCCGGACGGTCAGGGGATCGTCGCGCTCGACGCGCGCGACGGGACGGTGCGGTGGCGCCAGGAGCGCGTGACCGAGGCGTCGATGTGCCAGCTCACGTCGCAGGACGCTCCGCCGGCCGTGGCGGCCACCGGGCCGACCGCGGGCACCGCAGCACCGGAGCCGGTGCTCGTCGCCTGCTTCAGCAGCGGTGGGAGCGGCGCCACCACGGTGCACGTCCTCGACCCCGCGACGGGGAGCCTGGAGCAGACCCTCCTGGTCGGCGACGGGACGAGCAGCTGGACGCTGTCGGGTGCGGACCTCGTCGTCATCGGCGTCTCCGTGGACGAGCACGTCACCGCCGGGCGGTGGTCGTTGCGGACGGGCGAGCAGCGCTGGTCCTACCGCAGCCCCGACGCGTTGCCGGGTGGGCACGCGCAGCAGTCGTTCGCGCTCGGCGACGACCTGCTGACGGCGTCGTTCGGGAGCTGGGAGGTCGTCCTCGACGCGCGCACGGGCGAGGTCGTGGCCGACGCGGCGCACGGCGATCGAGAGGTCGTGGTGGAGCCGGGCACGGGTCGGGCCCTGCCCACCGAGCCGTCCGACGAGGACCCCGCCCAGGAGGTCGCACGGATCGGGCTCGAGGACGGCGCGGTCGCGGTGGTCCGCCTCGGCGACGGCAGCGTGCGCACCGAGGTGAGCGAGGCGGACGGCACGGTGCTGTGGGAGCGCGACGGGCACGTGTTCCCGCCGGCCGTGGACGACGGCACGGCCCCCGGGCTGCTGCTGATGACGTCCCCGGAGGGCGGCGGCCTGCAGGGCGTCGACGCGCGCAGCGGTCACGTGCGGTGGGAGCAGGAGGCCGTCGGCTCCGGGGCCACCGGGCAGCCGCTGGTGCTCTCCTCGCTCGTCCTGGTCCCGACCGGCTCAGGCAGATCCGCGTCCGGGGGCTCCACCGGGATGGTCGCCCTGGACTCCGGCTCGGGCGCGGTCGTGTGGGAGCACACGGCCGGCGACGTCGCGGGGTGGGACGTCGTGACCGACGGGCACCGCGTGCTCACCCTCGAGGACGGCGACGGCGCGGCGCACCTCGTCGCACGGGACGTCCGCACCGGCACCGTCGTGTGGTCGGTGCGGGCCCCCGCCGACGCCCACAGCCTCTGGCCGCTCGGTGACCACGGCGTCCTGGTGGTGGGGGACGACCACTGGACGGCGTTCCGGCCGCCGGACGGCCGGACCCGGTGACGACCGCGTGACGGCGCCGGGTCCGGCCGTCCCCTGCTCACAGCAGCTCGACGCGGTCCGCCTGCGGTCCCCGGTCGCTCTGCCGCACCGAGAAGCGGACGCGGTCGCCCTCCTCCAGCACCTCGCCGCCCTGCACGACCGAGACGTGCACGAACAGGTCGTCGCCGCCCGCGTCCGGGGTGATGAAGCCGAAGCCGCGGTCCGCGTCGTAGCGCGCGACGACGCCCTCGCCGCCGCGGACGGGTGCGCCGGACGACGCGGGGCGTGCCGGACGGCCACGCTCCGACGGCGCGGGCCGGCCGCGACCGGCCGACGCGGGCGCGCGCCGCGGTCCCGTGCCGCCCACGAGCCGCACCTCACGGGCCTGCGGACCCCGGTCGCTCTCGGCGACGTCGAACGTGATGCGGTCGCCCTCGACGAGCTCGGTCACCCCCATGAGCGCGCGGGCGTGCACGAAGACGTCCTCGCCGCCGTCGTCGCGGACGGCGAAGCCGAAGCCCTTCTCCGCGTCGTAGAACGTCACGGTGCCGTCGGCCCCGTCGGACGCCGCGGCCTGGCGCCCGGCCTCGGGGCCCAGCGGCAGCAGGTGGTCCGCCTGCGGCCCCTTCTCGCCGGGCACGACCAGGAACGCGACCCGCTGCCCCTCGGTGATCACACCACCGCCGACGATGGCCGAGCTGTGCACGAAGATCTCCGCGCCGCCGCCGTCGGGGCTGACGAACCCGTAGCCCTTCGCCGGCTCGTACCAGCTGACGGTGCCGAGCACCCCGAGCGCGGCGCCGGCGGCCACGTCGCCCGTGACGCGCACGCGGCGCGCCACCGGGCCACGGTCGCCCTCGCCCAGCTCGAACTCGACGGTCTGCCCCTCGCGGAGCACCCGCGGCCCGGCGTCGCCGACGATCTCGGACGCGTGGACGAACAGGTCCTCGGCGTCCTCCCCGAGGTCGAGGAAGCCGAACCCCCGCTCGGCGTCGAACCAACGGACGGTTGCCTGGGGCACGGTGACTCCTCCATCAAGGCGGCGGTTGCTGCTGCCTCCAGTGTCCCTGACGGGACGCGGCCCGCCGTCCGGCAGCATGTCCCGCGACGTGGTCCGCCGGCGGAGGGAAGCCCATGAGGGTCGACGGGACGAGCTCGCTCGTCGTGAGCAGCACCAACGCCTCCGGTCTCACCACGGTCCTGTACCTGCGCGACCGCGTCGACCCGTCGGCGCTGGGCGAGTTCCCGCCGCTGACCCCCGCGGTGCGACCGCTGCCGCGCGTGGACGTCCCGGCCGGCGCGTGGCAGGAGTGGGTCGCCGACGTCGAGCGCGCCCCCACGGCCGGACTTCTCGTCGCACCGCGCACGCCCGTGCTGGCGGAGCTGCTGGAGCGGCACCGGTGCGCGGCGGCTGACTGGCGCGACGAGCACGACGACGACGGCGTGATCGCGCGCTACCGGCCGTCGTGGCTCTCCCCGCTCCTGGCAGCACGCGGCGGGCACGGCGCGTTCGCGTGCGAGGTCCTGCCGGTGCGCGGGGTGTGGTGGCGGGACGTGTCACCGCGCCGGGTGCTCGTCTCGCAGGCCGCCTACGACGACCACGCCCTCATGGACCGCCTCTGGCGGGAGCGGATCGTCCGGCTGCTGCCCTGACCCGCCACGAGGCCGGCGCGGACGTGCGCAGTACAGTCCCCCTCGTCGCGCGCGCTCTCCGCGCCGACCGAGCGGGCCCCGAACCAGAGGGACACCACACGATGCGTCACGAGACCCCCACGGACCCGGCTCCCGACGCGCCCGGCGGCGGACGGGAGGGGTGGTCCCGGCCGGTCTCCGCCGGCGTGGTCTCGGCGCTGGTCGGCTTCACCAGCGCGTTCGTCGTCGTGCTGGCGGGGCTCACGAGCGTCGGCGCGGACCCGGACCAGGCGTCCAGCGGGCTGCTCGCGGTCAGCGTCACGATGGGCCTGTCGTGCATCGTGCTCGCGTGGTCCACGCGGATGCCGATCACGGCCGCGTGGTCGACCCCCGGTGCCGCGCTGCTCGCGACGACCGGGGCCGTGGACGGCGGCTGGCCGGCGGCGGTCGGGGCCTTCCTCGTCACCGGCGCCCTCGTCGTCCTGACCGGTCTCGTGCCGCAGCTCGGTGCGCTGATCGCCCGCATCCCCGCCTCGGTCGCGCAGGCGATGCTCGCGGGCGTCCTGCTGCAGCTCTGCCTCGGGCCCGTCACGGGGCTCGCGGCGAACCCGGCCGGCGTCGTGCCCGTCGTGGTCGTCTGGCTGCTCGCGCTGCGGCTCGCACCGCGCTGGGCGGCGCCCCTCGCGTTCGTCACCGCGGCCGTCGTCATCGGGGTGCACGTCGTGACCTCCGGCGTGGCGGTCGACGCCGCCGCCCTCGTGCCGCGCGTCGAGCTCACCGCGCCGACGCTCACCCCCGGGGCCGTCGTCGGCGTCGCCCTGCCGCTGTGGCTCGTGACGATGGCGTCGCAGAACGTGCCGGGCGTCGCGGTGATGAAGGGCCTCGGCTACGAGGTGCCGTGGCGCCGCTCGATGCTCGTGACCGGGACCGCGACCGTGGTGGGCGCACCGGCCGGGGGGCACGCCGTCAACCTCGCCGCGATCAGTGCGGCGCTCGCGGCCGGCCCAGAGGCCGGCGCGGACCGCGCCCGGCGCTGGGTCGCCAGCGTGACCGCCGGCGTCGTCCTCGTCGTGCTCGGCGTCGCCTCCGCGGCGTTCGGCACCCTCGTGGCGCTGGCGCCCGCCGGCGTCGTCCCCGCCGTCGCCGGGCTCGCCCTGCTCGGCACGCTCGCCGCCTCGCTGCGGGCGGCGCTCGCGGCGCCGGCCGAGCAGCTCCCCGCCGTCGTCGTCTTCGCGACCGCCGCCTCGGGCGTCGCCGTCGCGGGTGTGAGCGCCGCGTTCTGGGCCCTGCTCGCCGGGCTCGTCGTCCGAGCGGTGCTCGGGGTGCGACGGCCACGCGGGGGCGACGTGCCCGACCCGGTGGACGACCGGCCGGCACGGCACGCAGGCCCGCAGCCCGCCGAGGGCGCGGTCGCGGCCCGGGTCCACGGCGGGCGGGACGCCTGAGCCCCACGCGGTGCACGCGCCGTCAGGCGAGCCACGCCGACGCGGCGTCGTGCCCGGCACGGCGTGCGAGCATCGCCCGGTGCTGCCGGACGGCCGCACCGTCCCCCGGGACAGTCGACCAGAGCCACCGGCCCCGCTGACCGCGAGAGCGCGCACCCCGGGCGGCGGTCCCGGCGCGCGGTCGCAGCCCGCCCTCGACGACGGGGCCGACGTTGCTGACGCCGACCGCCGGCATGTCGTGCGCCCCCCGTCCCGGATGGTGGCCGCGGCCGCGCCGGCGGGGCCGCGGCACCACGCTGTCCGCCGTGACCGACCACGTGCACCAGGACCAGCCGGCGCCGACCGTCCGGCGCGTCACGGCGGACGACGCGCCGCAGTGGGCGCGGCTGTACGCGGGCTACCGGGCCTTCTACCGTCTGCCCGACGACCCCGAGGCGGTGGCGACGACCTGGCGGTGGGTCCTCGGCGAGCAGCACGGGCTCACCGGCCTCGTCGCGACCGCAGCGGACGGCACGACGCTGCTGGGCCTCGCGAACCTCCGCACGTTCGCACGGCCGTCGACCGGCACCCTCGGCCTCTACCTCGACGACCTCTTCACCGACCCCGCGGCCCGCCGGGCCGGGGTGGGTGCGGCCCTGCTGGACGCCGCGGCCGGGCTCGCCGCGCAGCGCGGCGCGAGCGTCGTGCGGTGGATCACCGCGGCCGACAACGCGACCGCCCGCGCGCTCTACGACCGGCACGCCGACGCCACGCCGTGGGTCACCTACGACATGGCGCCCCGCGCCGCGCTCACGGCGGGAGCCGGCGCAGGTTCCTGACGCCGAGCGCCGCCGCGACCGGCTTGACGAGCAGCAGCTCCCCGGGGCGGTAGTCCTCGCCGCGGCGCAGCCGGCGTGCGAGGTCCGGGCGCAGCTGCCACAGGTAGGCACGTCCCTTCTCCGCGTGCAGGGAGCTCGAGACGACCGCGATCGAGTCGGCGTCCTCGAGGAAGGGGATCGCGTTCCGCACGTTCTCCCAGGTGGAGCGGCTCTCCCGGTCGAGCAGCACCGGGCCGCGGTAGCCCCGCTCGCGTGCGTACCGCGCGAGGAGCACGGCCTCGGGCACGCCGCCCGCGACGGCCCCGCCGCACAGCACGAGGACGCTCCGCGCCGCCGCCGGGTCGAGCGACCGCAGCCCCGCGCGCACGCGGTAGCGGTTGACGTGGTTGGCGCGACGGCCCCGGTTCCTGTAGCCGAGCACCACCACCGCGTCCCGGCCGCCCGCGCTCCGCCCGTCCCCGAGCCGACGCCTGCTCGCGCCCCGGTGCGCGACCTCGCCCCACACCACGGCGGCCACCAGCCCTGCGCACACGACCACCGGCAGCCGGACCACGGCGTCACGGTAGCGGGGCCGGGCGCAGCGGGGCCCAGCCCGCGGGTCCGCGCCGAGGTCTAGGCGGGGAGCATCGCCCGCAGGCGCCGGAGCTCGCGGCCCACCGCGTCGCGGTTCCCCGCCGCCTTCACCCACGCCGGCAGCCGGCTGGCCAGCGACGCGTTGCCGGGCTCCTGCTCGCGCACGGCGGCGGCCACGTACCGCTCCAGGTAGTCCAGGTGCGCCTCGTCGTAGGCCCACAGCACGCGCCCCTCGCACGGCGTCTGCAGCCACAGGTCCAGCCCCCGGTACAGGGGGCGTCCGCCCGCGCTCCGGTACACCGCCGGGCGCGCCGGGTGGCGGGTGACGGCGCCGCACTCCGCGCAGCGCACCGGGAGGTCGCGCGTCGTCCCGGGCACGTCCCGCTCGACCCGCGCCTGCCGCCCGCACCCGCCGCACCGGCCCTCCAGCACGACGGTCGTCCGCGCGGCCGTCGCGACCCAGCCGCGCCCCTCGTGGGTGAACCCGCACGTCGGGCAGGCCACCCGGCACGGCGTGGCGACGGCCGGCTCCGCGCACCGGGGGCACCGCACCAGCACCCGGGACGCGTGCAGGTACCGCATCGGCTCGTCCCTGTCCTGGAACCGCGCTCCCGACCCCGTCACCGCGCCATCGTGCCCGGCGCTGCCGTCGCGGTCACCGGGAATCCCCCGTCACGCCCCGCCACGCGGGGACCCCCGGCGTGCGCGCCGGGCCTCACGGGCGCCCGGCTGCCGCCGTGCCGCCTCGTCGACGTCCTTGCACCACTCCGCGCGCCGGAGCGCGGCGACGTCACCCCTCGTCGGCTGGCGCCGGTGCTGCGCCTTCTCGTGCCGGCGCCGCTCCGCGACGACCGCGCGGTACCGCAGGTGGCTCGCCCGCGACGCCTCCAGGGCGTCGAGCGCCGCGAGCAGCGTGGCGTCGCTCCAGTCGCCGGTGCGGCGCGCGCCCAGCGGCCCGTCGCCGTGGTCCGGGACGCCGACGAGCCGGCGCAGGTGCCGCTCGGTGCCCTCGAACCCGAACGGCGCGTGGAGGTTCAGCAGCGAGCGCAGCGCGCTGGACCGGTGCCGCAGCGGCAGGTCCGCGTCGCGCACCCGGCGCGCCCACCCCGTCCAGCTCACCGGCGCACGGTAGCGCGGGGCGCTCCTCGCACGGCAGCGGGTTCTCCGTGCCTCCCCGGGACCGCCCGCTGGCACACTGCGCCCATGACCGGGCCTCGCCGACCAGCCCCCGCCCCGCAGGTGTCGCCCCTGAGCGAGGCCGAGGCGCAGTGGTGCCAGGACCAGCTCGCCGTCGCCGGCGTGCTCGCCGAGGCCTACGCGGGCGACGGCACGACGCCTCCCTCGCTCACCTCCCTCGACGCGGTCGTGGCGGGATGGCACGGCGACGACCGGGGGATCGACGTCAACACGGTCGTCAACGCCGTGGGCGTCGCGTTCGGCGAGCACGTGGCCCGCGACACCGGGCTGTCGTGGGTCATCGCCACGGACGAGCACGGCACCGACCTGGCGCTGCACGGCCGGCCCGGCGACCTGCTCCTGCACCCCGCGAACGCCGTCGCGAAGCGCGTCGTCGAGGGCCGCACCCCGTTCGTCGCCGCCCTGCACGCCGAGGTCGTGGCGGCGGTGCGGCGCGTGCGCCCGCAGCCGTGAGCGCCGCCGAGGCGGGTGCGCTGTCGGGCGTCCCGTCGACGTCCGGGCAGGAGTCCCTCGTCGCCACCGTCGTCCGCTCGCAGCTGACCGCCCCCGACCGGGAGGTGCGCGTCGCCGCCCTGGACGGGCTCGTCGGGCTCGCCGCGCACGGCGACGACGAGGCGCGGGCGCTGCTGCGGGAGGTCGTCACCCGGTACCGCGACACCGACCGGGAGGTCTACACGCGTGCGCTGAACCGCGTCGAGGTGTTCGGCGACCGGGGCCTGACCGAGCCGCTGCTCGCCGCGTTGTCCGACGAGGACCTCGGCTGCCAGGCCTGGGCCGCCGACGCCTGCGGGCGGCTGGGGGTGCAGGAGGCCGCGCCGCTGCTCGTCGGGCTCCTGACGCACCCCGACGGCATGGTCCGGGCGAGCGCGTGCGAGGCCCTCGGGGAGCTGCGCAACGCGCCCGCCGTCGGCGCGCTGGCCACCTGCGTCGACGACCCGTCCGAGCACGTCCGCGCCGCGGCGAGCAGGGCGCTGGCCCGCATCGGGACCGACGCCGCGGCCGACGCGCTGTGGGCGGCGTTCCTGGCCCGGCGGCACCCCCGGCCCGGCTACCTCCCGGGGGCGCTCGCCGCCTGCGGACCGGACGTCCACGCACGGCTCCTGGCCGCCACCGCGCACGCCGACCCGGAGATCCGGTACTGGGCCGCCCGCGCGCTGGGCGCGACCGGGGACGAGCGGTACGACGCCGTGCTGAGCCGGCTCGCCGCGGACGACCACGCGACGACGTCCACCGGCGCCCGGGTGAGCACGGGCGCGAGGCGCGGTCTGCGCGCGTCGCTGCGCGTGCGGGAACGGGACGGCGAGGAGCCGGGGCAGCCCAGCCCGCCGCCCGGGACGGCCACCCCCGCCTGACGCCAGGGTGGCGCCACCGCACCCGCACGCACCGGCAGCGCCACGTCACGGCGCCCCGCATGCACCTGGTACGACCCCGTCCCGTGCGCCCCCGCCCCGTACGACTCCGTCCCGTACGCCTCCGTCCCCGCCCGCCCGTCGCGGTGCCCCCGACGCGGTGAGCGCGCAGCGGCAGCGCCGTCCGCGCCGTCCCGGCGCCGTCCGCTCCGACCTCGAGGCGTGGTCCCACCTCGTCCGTCGCGCCGAGCGCCGCGAGCCCGCCGTGCCGTCCGGCTGCCCCCTCTGCGAGGGCGAGGACGGGCTCGACGCGCGCGACCGGCTCGAGGCGGTGGTCCGACGCGGCGGGAGGCAGGGGCGCCGGCTCGGGGCCCTGGTCCGCCCGCTCGACGAGCGGTTCGAGGCGGCCACCGTGCCCACGTGGGACGCGCCCGCGGGCCGGGGGTGGTGGCACGGCCGGACCTGGGACGCCTGACCCGGCCGGCGTCGCGTGCGCCGACCGGGGGACCTGCCCGGCCCGCCCCTCAGCACCGCGGGGCGCCCGCCGACAGGACGTGCACGGGACCAGCGGCGCACCGCCGCGACGGGGGTGGTCACGTCGACGGGACGGACCAGACATGCACGACCTCGCACCCTGCACCGTGTTCGTCGACGACCGCGCCGTCCTCGGCCACGTCGCGACGTGCGCGGACGGCGTGCTGTCGTTCGTGCCCGACCACGGGATCCTGGGCGGGGCGGTCCAGGCCGGGGACGACGTCGCGCTGCAGGTGCTGGACGACGTGCGCGGCGAGGTGCGGTACACCGGGCGGGTCACGCACGTCGGTGCGACGACGGTGCAGGTGGAGTACCTCGAGCTCGTCTCGACCGTGCAGAAGCGACGCTCGGCGCGGGTGCGGCTGACCCAGATCTGCACGGGCGTCGTGCGCTCCCCCGACGGCGCCACGCGGCGCCTCACGTTCGTCGTCGTGGACCTCGCCGCGCACGGCGTGCGGGTCTCCACGACCGCGGGCCTGGCGGTACGGGACCGCGTCCGGTTCACGTTCCCGACGCCCGAGCGCGGTCTCGCGCTCGAGGCGGAGGTGGTGCGCGTCCAGGAGACGACCACCGGCACGACGCACTACGGCTGCCGGTTCGTGGGTCTCGACGAGAAGGACGAGGACGCGCTGTTCCGCTACGTGCTGCGCACGCAGGGCGAGCAGCGGCGCGCGCGCGTGCGGGACTGAGCCCGGGCCCCGGCGCCGCTGCCGGCGTCGGACGCCCTCGAGATGCTCAGCGTACTGAGGGTTGGCACGCTGGTGCCATGCAGACGACGAGCGCAGCAGTCGGCCGGCCCGCCACGTCCCGCGACCACGTCCGGCAGGTCACGGTCCTGCTCGGGGCCGCGCTCGCGATCGCCGGCGCCGCGGTCGGCTCGGGTGCGTTCGGGGGCAGCCCGTGGCCGAGGCGGCGGGCGGCGCGCTCTCCGCGACCGCGACGCCGCTCGCCCCCGACCGCCCCGCGTTCTCGATCTGGTCCGCCGTCTACACCGGGCTCGCCGTGTTCGCCGTCGTCCAGGCCCTGCCCCGCCGGGCGGGCGACCGGCGGCTGCGCGCGGTCTCGTGGTGGGTGCTGGCGTCGATGGTGCTCAACGCCCTGTGGATCGCGACCGTGCAGGCGGACTCCGTGGGCGGCAGCGTCCTCGTCATCCTCGCGCTCGTCGCCGTCCTCGCGACCGTCCTCGTCCGGCTCGTCCGCATCCCGCACACCGACACCGCGGCCTCCCTGGTGACCGACGTGACCGTGGGCCTCTACCTCGGCTGGGTGAGCGTCGCGACGCTGGCCAACGTGGCCGCGTTCCTCGCGGTCGCCGAGGTCGGCGGGCTCGGCCTCGGCGCGACGACGTGGTCGGTCGTCGTGCTCGCGGTCGCCGCCGTCCTCGCGGTCGCGTACGCGGTGGTCGCGCGGGGACGCCCGTCGGTCGCGGTCCCGATCGGCCTGGCGACGGCCTGGGGTCTGACGTGGATCGGCGTCGGCCGCACGGCGGGGCCGCTCGTCGACGGCACGGTGGCGACGGCCGCCTTCGTGGCCGCCGCGGTCGCGCTCGTGGCGCCGCTCGTCACGACGCTGCTCGCCCGCCGTCGCTGACGTCGCCGCACCCCCGCCCCGCGCTGAGAGGCCGACGAGCGTGGCTCCTCGCCCGCGGGGACCCGACCGCCGCCCGCGCGCCTCTGCGACCATGTGCCCGTGCTCGCCGACGTCGCCGGGGTGACCCTCTCCTACCAGCTGCACGGTCCCGCCGAGGCACCCGTGCTCGTCCTGCTGCACGGCATGGGTGCCGCGAGCGACGGGTCCTCCTGGCGGGACGTCGTGCCGCTGCTGGCCGGCGACCACCGGCTCGTCGTCCCGGACCTGCGCGGCCACGGCGCGAGCAGCCGGCCGGGCAGCTACACGCTGGACGAGATGGCCGACGACGTCGCGCGGCTGCTCGACCTGCTCGGCGTGCGCGACGCCACCGTGGTGGGGCACTCCATGGGCGGGGTGGTCGCCGTCGTGCTCGCGCAGGCACGGCCCGACCTCGTCGCCGCGCTCGTCGTCGAGGACTCGTCCCCGCCGCCGCCGTTCGGGCTCCCGCCCGTCGACGTGTCCCCGCCGCCGCGCCCCGGCGGTCCGGTGCCCTACGACGTCGAGGTGCGCCCGGCCGTCCTGCGCGAGCTCGGGCGGCCCGGCGCGGCGTGGGCGCGCCGCGCGCACGAGGTCACGGTGCCGACGCTCGTCGTCGGCGGCGGGCCGACCAGCTTCGTCGACCAGGACCGGCTCGCGGCGCTCGCGGCGCGCTTCCCGGCCGGCACGATGGCGACGATCGACGCGGGGCACGACGTGCACCCGACGCGTCCCGAGGAGTTCGTCGCGCTGCTGCGCCGCTGGTGGGCGCAGCAGGGGCAGGTCGCGGCGGACCGTCCCGACGCCGGGCGCGCGACGGTGCACGTCCGCGGCGCGCTGACCGACGGCGAGCTGGAGGCGCTGCACGCCGCCGCGTTCGGCGGTCCCCCGTCGGCGACGCCCTGGCGCCGACGGCTGGACCGGCACAGCCTCACGTGGGTGACCGCCCGCATGGACGGGCGGCTCGTGGGGTTCGTCAACGTCATCGGTGACGGCGGCGAGCACGCGGTCCTGCTCGACACGTGCGTCGCACCCGACGTGGAGCGGCGCGGCGTCGGGCGGGCGCTCGTGGCGGCCGCGGCGGACGAGGCCCGGCGGAACGGCTGCACCTGGCTGCACGCCGACTACGAGCCCCGGTTCGCGCGCTTCTACGAGAACGCCTGCGGTTTCCGGCCCACCGAGGCGGGCGTGCTGCGCCTGGTCTGACCTGCGCCCGAGGCGCCGCCGTGCGCGGCGACGGGGCGGCCGAGGCGTCGCGTCCGGGGCGAGCAGCGGCGGCCGCGGCGCTCCAGCGGGTGAGACGGATGAACCCGAACGGGTGACACCGCGGTCTTCTTGACCCTTCGCGCCACCCTGCCCGCCCGTCCCTCCCCGGGAGGACACCGTGCCCCGTCCGCACCGCCACGCGCCCCGACCGGCGCCGCTCGCGTCACGCGCTGCCGTGGCCCTCCTGGCCGTCGCCGCGCTCGTCGTCCCGTCGTCCGCGGCGCACGGCGCCCCGCCCGGGCCGTCCGCCGACGCGTCCGCGAGCGCGGCGCGTGCCCCCCAGGCCGAGCGGGCCGCAGCCGTCGTGGCCGCCGCCACCAGCCCCTCACCGGGCGCCGGGACGACCGCGCCGACCTCCGTCCCGACCACACCGGCGCCCGCCCCGACCGCGCCGGCGACGCCGGCACCGACGTCGAGAGCGACGTCCGCCCCGTCCGTCCCTCCGGGGCCGACCACGGCGCCCGCCCTGCCCGGCGGGTCGACGCCCGACGTCCGCGGCGCCGGCCCCGCACCCGCCGAGGGGGCCACCGCAGCGGAGGCCGCGGCGCCGGACGCGGCTGCGTCCTCCGCGGGCACCGGCAGGACGATGCTCGGCCAGTACGTCGCGCGCGCCGGCGGTGCGAGCGCGCCGGCCGCGACGGACGCCGCCGAGCACCGCCTGGACCGCCGGCTCGACGTGCAGCGCCTGTACCACCGCTGGGACGAGGACCTGCTCGGCCCGGCGACCACCGACGCGGTGCAGCGCGGCCGCGTGCCGGTGCTGTCGGTCCTGCCCCGCCGGGCCGACGGGTCGGTCGTGCGGTGGACGACGATCGCGCGCGGCGGTGCCGACGAGCGGATCCGCTCGCACGCCCGCCAGGTGCGGCAGATGGGCCCGACGGTCTACCTGACGCTGCACCACGAGCCGGACATCGCGTCGTCGTCGTACGGCACGGCCGCCGACTACGTCGCGGCCTGGCGCCACTACGTCCGGGTCTTCCGGGACGAGGGCGTCACGAACGTGCGCTGGACCTGGCTGCCGAGCGCGGGCGTGCTGACGCGCCCGAACAGCGACCCGACGGCCGAGGGCTACTACCCGGGGGACGACGTCGTGGACCGGATCGGCTCGGCGATCTACAACTGGTTCGGCTGCCGGGAGGGCAGCACCACGCAGTGGCGGGACCTCGAGCGCGTCGCCTCGGGCCTGCGCCGGTTCGCGGCGAACCACGGCAAGCCGGTCGTGCTCGCGGAGTGGGGCTCGGTCGAGGACCCCGACCGGCCGGAGCGGCGCGCGCAGTGGCTGCGGGACGCCTTCGCGCACTTCGCGACGTGGCCGGAGCTGGAGGTGGTCGCCTACTTCGACACCGAGGGCACCTGCGACTGGCGGCTCGGCGAGGGCGCCGCCGCCGAGGCCTACCGCGAGCTGGCCGCGCGGCCCCTGGTGCGGCCGCGCCCGCTCGCGTGGCTCGAGGTGTCGGCCACGCAGGGCGCGGGGACGCTCGCCGTGACCCTGTCGGGCGAGCGCAGCTCCGGCGCCCGGTCGGCCACGGGCCGCGGCGTCGCCTCGTGGTCGCTCGACCTCGGCGACGGCACGACGCGGTCGGGCACGGGCCGGCCGCCCACCGCGCTGCGGCACACGTACAGGGCCGGCACGTTCACCGCGACGCTGCGGGTGACCGACGAGGACGGGCGCACCGCCACCGACCGGCGGACGGTCCGGGTCGCGGCGGCGCCCGCCGTCACGGGCGTGGCCGAGCGGAACGTCACCACGACGGCCGCCGACCTGCACGCCTGGGTCGACACGAACGGCGCCGCAGGCCGCGTCCGGTTCCAGTGGTTCGCCGACGGCGCGCGGGTCGGCAGCAGCACGCTCCAGGCCGCCGCCAAGGACGGGCCGCAGGAGATCCGCACCGTGCGCCCGCGCGGCCTCGTCCCGGGCACCGCCTACACGTGGACGGTCACGGCGACGACGGGGGCGGGGTCGGTCACGCGCGAGGACGCCTGGGTCACGCCCGGCCGGCCGGACGTGCGCGCCGTGCCACCGGCCGCGGTGGGGACGACGTCCGCGGACCTGAAGCTGCGCGTCCACCCGAACGGCGTCGCGACGAGCGCGTGGGTCGAGTGGGGCACGTCGTCCACCGACCGCCGGACACCGACGCTCGCCCTGGGCGCGGCCGGGTACGAGCGCGGTGAGGAGCAGCGGGTCTCGGGCCTGCAGCGCAGGACGACCTACCGCTTCCGCGTCGTGGCGCAGAACGCGCACGGCCGCACGGTGGGGCCCGTGCAGACGTTCACCACGCGCTGACGGGCGCAGGCAGCCGGCGTGCCGAGCCACGCACCGCACGGTCGGCGCCGCGTGGTCGCAGGGCTCCGGCTTGCCGTCGGCTACGACTCTCGATAGATTCCTATCGTTCTTCGATAGGCGGAAGCGAGAGTGGTGACCATGAGCCGATGGGCGGTGCTGGCCCTGCGGGTGGTGATCGTGGGGGTCTTCGCGGGCCTCGTCGCGATCCAGGTGATCCCCCTGCCGGCCCTGTGGCGGGACGTCCCGGAGGAGGCACCCGCGATGCTGCCGCTGCGGTGGGCGCTGCTGCTGATCGGGATGGCGATGGTGCTGTGCGTGCAGGTCGCGCTCGTGTGCGTGTGGCGGCTGCTCACCATGACCCGGCGCGACACGGTGTTCTCCACCGCAGCGTTCCGCTGGGTCGACGTCGTCATCGGCGCGGCCGTCGTCGAGGCGGGGCTGTGGGCGCTGCTCGCGGTGCTGCTCGCCCCGGGCGAGGCGGTGCCGCCCGGCATCGTCCTCATCGTCACCACGATCGGCGCGGCCGCGTTCGGCATCGGGCTCGTCGTGCTCGTCATGCGGATGCTGCTCGCCAAGGCGGTCGCGCTCGACTCGACGGCGACGACCCTGCGCGCCGAGCTGGACGAGGTGATCTGATGCCCATCGTCGTCGACATCGACGTCATGCTCGCGCGCCGCAAGATGTCCGTCGGCGAGCTCGCCGACCGCGTCGGCATCACCCCGGCCAACCTCGCGGTGCTCAAGAACGGCCGCGCGAAGGCCGTCCGGTTCACGACGCTCGAGGCCCTGTGCGAGGCGCTGCAGTGCCAGCCCGGCGACCTGCTGCGACGCGAGAGCGCGGACGGTGCGGGCGCGGGCGTGGGCGACGTGCCCGAGGAGCCCGTCGCCTGAACGACCTCCGCACGGGCGAGGGGCCGGCGACCTCAGGTCACCGGCCCCTCGCGCGTCCCGTCCCCCTACCGGCAGCCCACCCGCTCCTCGTCGAGGGTGATGTCGTCCATCCACACGTCGAAGTGGTCGGGCGTGGGCCCGCCCTGGTAGAGCTGCCAGCCGACCTTCACGGTGTCCGCGGTGGGCAGGACGAAGTCGACGGGGGCACCGCCGTGCTGCGTGGTCGTCACCGTCAGGTCGGGCTGCGGCACGCCGTCGAACCACACCGCCACCCGGTTGTCCGGCGCCGACCACTGGAACTCGACGCACTGCCAGCGGTCCTCGACCGTGGGCGCCGACTCGCGCCAGCTCGTCCAGTCGCCCGTCGGGCCGCCGTCCGCGCCGACGCCCCAGAACGTCGCGTCCGGCCCGACCGTGGGCGCGAACTGCCCGCCCAGCGGCCGCACGACCTCGGGGCTGCCGCTGCCCGTCACCTCGACCAGGGTGAAGTGCGCCCAGTCCGGCGCGGTCGGGAACTCGTCGACCTTCAGCCGCAGCCGGCCCCAGAAGCTGTTGCCGGGGCGGCGAAGTCCTGCACCTGCAGGAACGCCATCCCGTTGCCCTCGGTGTGCACGCGCAGCACCTTGCCGGCGCGGCGGTCCCGCTCGACGTGCAGCGTGCCGTGCCGCGTGCTGATCCCCCAGTCCAGGCTCGCCGCACCCCCGTGGGCAGGGACTCGAAGTCCTCGCAGAACAGCGCGTCGAGCCGGTCGCACGGGCCGCGCTGCCCGTGGTAGCCGGGCCCGCCGTGGCGCCCGCCGTCCGGCGTCGCCGCGGTGGCGGCCGGGACCGTGGCCAGCACGGATGCCGCCAGCAGCCCCACGGTGAGCGTCGTCCTGATCCTGTTCATGCGGTGACCCCCTGCGTGTCGTCGTGACGAGGCCTCGCAATCTAGGCAGCCACGAGCGACGCGCGGGCAGCCTGAAACGATTGGCGGGACGAGCGCGGCCGCCCCCGCGGCGGACTCACCCGTCGCGCCGCGCCTCGATCACGTCGAGGTCGCGCAGCGCGTAGCGCAGGTGCTCCCACTCCTCCTCGAGGATCGTGCGCAGGCACGAGAGCGTCGTCTCCTCGTGCTGCGGCGCCCACGGGTTGCGGCGCGGCGCGGCGAGATCCTCGGCCGTGACGGTCGCGAGCACGTCGCGGACCATCGCGACGCGGCCGGCGCGGACCTCGAGCACCTCCGCGTACGGCGGGGTGCCCTCGGCGAACACGGACGGGTCGTGCCCGTCGAGCGCGTACTCGGCGTTCGGCTGCCCGATCGGGTGGTACGGCCGCTCGACGCCGAGCACCGCGCCGCGCAACCACGTGTCGGTGGCCATGACGAGGTGGCGCAGCGTCTGCGCGAACGACCACTCGCCGTCCACCTGCACGTCCACCGTCCCGGGCGGCATCGACGCGGCCCGTGCCACGGCCGCGTCCCACGCGCGCTCGACCGCGGCCCACGCCGCACGCAGCCCCGCGGGGTCGTCCGCCCGGCGCAGGGCGCGTCCGGGGAACCGGCGGTCCAGCTCCGCGTCCACGAACGGGGCCACGTCGACGCCGTTGACGCGGAAGGCCGCACCGCCCTCGAGCAGCCACGGCGCGTCGACGTCCGCGCCGTCGACGTCGACCCCCCGCATGACGACGCCCGACAGGTCCGCGCCGACGAACCGCGCGCCGCGCAGGTCCGCGCCGACGAACCGGGCACCCCGCAGGTCGTCGTCCCTCGTGAACGTCGTCATCGCCGTCTCCCGTCGCGGGTCGTGCGGGCGGCGCCGGTGGGCGGCCGACACCTCGTCCCGTCCGTCCCGCCGACCGTAGACCCGGTCACCGACACGCCCGGCGGACGGGCGGTCCGCCGCACCCCGGCCTAGCGTGGACGGCACGCCCACGCCCGGGGAGGCACCGTGCCCACGTCCATCGCCGACCAGAGCGTCGCGGAGCTGGGCGGACGCCTGAGCGTCCTGGCCCGCCAGCGCGCGGACCACGTCCACCTCGACCGCCTGCTGCACGACCTCGACGGCGCGACCGGCGAGCACCAGCAGCAGGTGCTGCTGCGCCTGTACCGCCTGGTGTTCCCGCACGCGTTCGCGGAGGAGTCGGTGCTGTGGCCGCTCATGCGCCGGGCGCTGCCGGACGGCGAGGCGCTGACGCTCGAGGTCGAGCGCGAGCACCAGGAGGTCAACGAGATCGTCACGCGGATCGAGCGGCTAGGCCCGGACGACCCGGGGCGCGGTCCGCTGCTGGAGCGGCTCGCGGCCGTGCTGCGCGAGGACGTGCGCGACGAGGAGGACGAGCTGTTCCCGCGCCTGCAGGCGGTGACCGACCGGGGGCGGCTGGTGCGGCTCGGGCTGCTCTGGGAGGTCGTCCGGCGCGTCGCACCGACGCGCGCGCACCCGGTGGTGGCACGACGGCCACCGGGCAACGTGATCTCGGCGCTGCCGCTCTCGGTGGTGGACCGGCTGCGCGACGGGGCCGACGCGCTGGTGCCGCACGCGCCGCAGCGGGTGCGGCCCGCACTGCGCGCGACGAGCCGGGGCCTGGCGGCCGTCGGGCACGCCGTGGAGCGCATCCCCCTGCTGCGCGTCGGCGAGGACCCGTCGACGCGGGCGGCCACGGCCTGAGCACCCCTCCCGCTCGGGGCCGCGCGGTCAGGCGCCGGCCGGCCGCGGCTCGGCGTGCCGACGTCGCAGGCGCCGCTGCTGGGCGAGGACGTACTCACGCGCCCGCCGCTGACCGCCGCGCTCCGCGATGGCCTCGGCGAGGGACGCGAGCGCACGCTCGACGACCGCCGCGTCCGGGTGCCAGCCGCGCCGCTCGCACTCCTCCAGCCACTCGACGACGCCACGGTGCCCACGCTGGCCGTTGCACCGCCGGCACGCGGGCACCTCGTTCTCCAGCCAGGACGGCCCGCCCTTCGCACGCGGGACCAGGTGCTCGCGCGTCGCGGGCACGAGGCCGCTGAAGGGACGTCCGCACCAGACGCAGCGGGCGCCGTCACGGGCGACGGCGAGCCGGAGCCGCTGGGCGCGGTCCGCCTGGCGCGGGTGCGGGGCAGGCACGGGACCGACGCTACGTCGGTGCCGCCGGCGCGGCAGGGCGGGGCGCGTGCCGGGCGAGCCGCTGCCCCCGTGGCGGAACGCCGTGGTGAACGGTGCTCGATAGTTTCGCTGCCCGGCGTGCGTCAACCGTGGTCGCGCTCCCGCTGGCACTGGTGTCGCACGCGCGGGTGACTTAAACGTTTCCTCACCGTAACGAGGTGTTCACATCGACGTCTCCGGGTCCCCACACTCGGTCGATATCGATTTCGACGCCGCCGGGAGGGACGTCACGGGCGGCGGGTCACAGCGGCACACCCCGCGGTCACCTCCGGTACTGACCGGGACGAGCGCCTCTCCGTCCGCACGAAGGAGTGCAGATGTCCGACAGTTTCGACCGCGCAGGCTCAGCGCGTCGCGCGCGCCGCCCCTGCGGCTGCTCGCCGGGGGCGCCGCGGCGGCGGCGCTGCTCGCCGGCGGCCTCGCCGCAGCCGCGCCCGCCGGCGCGATCACCGGCTCCACGTGCTCCGCCGGCTACGTCGGCCTCACCTTCGACGACGGCCCCAACGCGAGCACGACCAACCAGATCATCAGCACCCTGCGGCAGTACGGCGCGACCGCCGCCGTGTTCCCCACGGGTCAGAACGCCCAGAACAACGCGACCCTCATGCAGGCGTACAAGAACGCCGGCTTCCAGATCGGCAACCACAGCTGGGACCACCCGCACCTGGTGCAGCAGTCGCAGTCACAGGTGCAGTCGCAGCTGTCCCGCACGCAGCAGGCGATCCAGCAGACCGCGGGCGTCACGCCGACCGTGTTCCGCCCGCCCTACGGCGAGACGAACGCGACCGTCAGCTCGGTCGCCTCGTCGCTCGGTCTGCGCGTCGTCACCTGGGACGTCGACTCCACCGACTGGAACAACGCGAGCGCCGCGTCGATCCGGCAGGCCGCCACCCGCCTGACCGACGGGCAGACGATCCTCCTGCACGACTGGCCGGCCGCGACCGTGCAGGCGCTGCCCGGCATCCTGCAGGACCTGCGCTCGCGCAACCTCTGCACGGGCCACATCTCGGCCGGCACCGGGCGGGTCGTCGCCCCGGCCGGCTCCGGCGGCGGCACGACGCCCCCGCCGACGACGCCCCCGCCCACCGGTGGCGGTGGCGGCAGCTGCACCGCGACGGCCACGAAGGGCCAGGAGTGGGGCGACCGCTTCAACGTCACCTACGCCGTCCGGGCCTCCGGCAGCTGGGCCGTGACCGTCTACCCGAACACGGGCCAGTCGATCCAGAGCTCGTGGGGCGCCACCCGCAACGGCACCACCTTCACCGGCAGCGGCAACGCGTCGTTCGGCGTCACCTACTACAAGGGCAGCCAGAACATCACCTGGGTCCCCACCGGCATCTGCTCACCGCGCTGACCCACGTCGTGGCACCGCGCCGGCTCGGCGCGGCCACGGCCCTCCCGACCGGGTGCCGGGGCGGGGAGCTCACGGCAGCCCCCGCCCCGGTCCCCTCCACCCGGACAGTCCCCGCCACACCGATCGCACGAAGGAGTGCAACGCATGACCGCAACCCTCACCCGGGCACGTCGTCCCCTGCGCGCGGTTCTCGCCGCCGCAGCGACGACGGCGCTCGTCGCCGCCGGCCTCGCCGTCGGCGCCACCCCGGCCGCCGCCCAGACGATCACGAACAACTCCGAGGGCACCCACAACGGGTTCTTCTACTCGTTCTGGAAGGACTCCGGGAACGTCTCGATGACGATGGGCAACGCCGGGCAGTACAGCACGTCCTGGTCCGGCATCAACAACTGGGTCGGCGGCAAGGGCTGGAACCCCGGCGGCCGCAAGACCGTGTCGTACTCCGGCACGTTCAACCCCGGCGGCAACTCCTACCTGACCCTCTACGGGTGGACCCGCAGCCCGCTCGTCGAGTACTACATCGTCGAGAACTGGGGCACCTACCGCCCGACCGGCACGTTCATGGGCACCGTCACCTCGGACGGCGGCACCTACGACATCTACCGGACGCAGCGCGTGAACCAGCCGTCCATCGACGGCACGCAGACCTTCTACCAGTACTGGTCGGTGCGTCAGCAGAAGCGCACGGGCGGCACCATCACCACCGGCAACCACTTCGACGCGTGGGCCCGGGCCGGCATGAACCTCGGCAACCACTACTACATGATCATGGCGACGGAGGGGTACCAGTCCTCCGGCTCCTCGAACATCACCGTGTGGGAGGGCACGTCCTCCGGCGGCGGCAACAACGGCGGCGGCGGCTCGACGCCCCCGCCCACGGGCGGCGGCGGCAGCGGCACCTGCACCGCGACGGCCACCAAGGGCCAGGAGTGGGGCGACCGCTTCAACGTCACCTACAACGTCCAGTCCTCCGGACCCTGGAGCGTGACGGTCTACCCGAACACCGGCCAGTCGATCCAGAGCTCGTGGGGCGCCACCCGCAACGGCAACACCTTCACGAGCACCGGCTCGCACTCCTTCGGCGTGACGTACTACAAGGGCAGCCAGAACATCAACTGGGTCCCCACCGGCATCTGCTCGCGCCGCTGACCCACCCGGTCGACCCATCGCCCACCCGAACGCCCGGTCCGCACCTCCCTCGCGGACCGGGCGTTCGCACACCCACCCGCCGCCCCGGCACCCCGCCCGTCCGCCCCGAGATCCTCACCTCCCCGCCGAGTCCGCCGCGTAGGTGCCGAGCTCGCGACCTCCAGGTGCCGTACTCGACGCCGAGCCGACGTACTCGGTGGACGCGTCCCGGCCTGTCCACAGGTCGTCGGTGCTCGGCCCCACGGGCGGTGACGGGCACCGAGGCTCGGCGCATGCCTCGTCGTCCCGGTCCACCGTCCGCGCTCCAGCTCGACCCCACCCCGCTGCCGACCGTGCACCTGCACGGGCACCACCCACCCGAGGACGTCCGGCGCCTGCTCGCCACCGGGACGTGGACGCGGGTGCGGCGCGGCGCGTCCGTCGACGCGCCGGGACCAGGACGCCACGACCGTCGCACCGCGCTCGCCCGCGTCGTCGCGGTGCACCGCCAGTCGTCGCACCCACCGCTCCTCGTGCGCGAGTCGGCGGCGCTCGTGTGGGGCCTCCCGCTCGCCGCGGTCCCCCGTGTCACGCACGTCGCCCAGGCGTCGCACCCCAGTGACCGCAGCGCTGCGGACGTGGTCCGGCACGTCGTTCACGTCCCCGCCGAGCACCGCACCGTGCACCGCGGGCTGCACGTGACGACGCTCGAGCGGACCGTCGTCGACTGCGCCGCCACGCTCGACCCGTACGGCGGGCTCGTCGTCGCCGACGCCGCCCTGCACGCCGGGGCGGACCCGGACCGGATCGGCGCGATGCTCGAGGCCGCACGTGGACGGCGGGGCGTGCGCCGCGCACGGGCGGTCGTCGCCGCGGCGGACGGCGGGGCGGAGTCGCCCGGTGAGACCTGGACGCGCTGGACGCTGCTGCGGTTCGGTCTGCCGACGCCCGAGACGCAGGTCGCCGTCGTGACGCCGGCCGGCCGCTACTGGGGCGACCTCGGCTACCCCGGCCGCCGGGTGCTCGTCGAGTACGACGGCGCCGAGAAGTACGGCACGGACGCCGCCGCCGCGGTCGACGCCCTGCGTCAGGAGCGCCGACGGCAGCTGGCCGTCGAGGAGGCGGGCTGGCGCGTCGTGCGGGCGACGGCCGCCGACCGGCGGGACCCCGCACGTCTGGTGACCCGTGTGCAGTCGCTGCTGCCCGACGTCCGCCCGACCCCCCGCCCGGACCTCCAGCCCCCGCCCCGCACCCCCACCCGCTGACGCACCGCTGCGCCCACTCCCCACCCGCGGCCGCGATCCCTCGCCGAGTTCGGGGTTCTGTCGCGAGTTCGCGATCTCGAGGTCGCGTACTCGGCACGGAACCACCGAGCTCGGCGTCGGGCGGGGCGGGGTCCGGGGGCTCGGGGGCCCGGTGTTCGGGGCTACGGGGTGAGGAGCTCGGCGGGGACGGCGGTGAGCGAGCGGACGACGTGCGCCGGCGAGTCGGGGCGGGCACGCCCGGCGCGGTCGAGCAGCACCGCGGCGATGCCGAGCGCCTGCGCACCCGCGACGTCCGCAGCCGGCGAGTCGCCGACGTGCACCGCGTCCGCCGGCGCGACACCCAGCCGGTCGAGCGCGAGCAGGAACGGCTCCGGGCGCGGCTTGTACGCACGCGCGTCCTCGCTCGTCACGACCGCGTCGACGTGCAGCCCGTGGTGCGCGAGGACGGCGGCGGCGTCGTCCCGGTCGACGTCGGAGACGAGGCACACGGGCACGTCCACCGCGTCGAGCGCGTCGAGGAACGCCCGCGCGTCGGGCAGCAGGCGCGGGGCGCGCCACGCCGCCCGGGACGTCGTGAGCCACGCGTCGCCGTCGACGGTCACGCCGAACGCGTCCGCGAGGTGCCGGAGCGTGGACCGCGTCAGGTCGGCCAGGGTGCGGAACGCGTCGCCGTGCGCGTCGCCGCCGGCCCACAGGTGCGTCGTCCACGCGGCCTCCACGTCGGCGACCGGGGCGCCCGACCGGGCGGCGACGTCGGTGCAGATCCGGGCCACCACCGCGTCGTCGTCCTCGACGAGCGTGCCGTAGAGGTCGACCAGCACGGCGCGGGGCACGGCGGGCAGGCTACCGGTCCGGCCCTGCCCCGGGGCGCCGGCGGACGCTCGCCGACGCCGCGGGCAGGGCCGCGCCCCCGGGTCAGCAGCGCTGAACCGGCCCGCTGACGTTCCGGATCACGAGGTTGTCGGCGCACGGGTTCTCGACGATGCGCGCCCCGTTGGCCAGGGTGAGGTTCTGCAGGGTGATGTCCCGGTTGCCGGGGAACTCCGCGCGCTCGGCGAGCCGGACGTCCCCGCGGGAGACGGTGCCGCTCGTGGTCGCGAGGCTGACGTTGGTGCAGTTCTCGATGAGCACCGGGTTGTTGCCGGTGTTCGTCAGCTCGACGCGGTTCACCCGCAGCCCACCGCTCTCGGAGACGCAGAAGATCCCGCGCCCGCCGCCGCTCGCACGGACGGTCCCGACCTCGATGTTCGTCGGGTAGGAGCTGCCGACGCGGCCCGCCCGGTTGGCGATGCGGAACGCGGCGTACCCCGTGCCGGCGGCGACGTTGACGGCGTCGACCGTGCCGACGCGCGCGTTGATCGTCTGGTTGAGCAGGAGCCCCGACTCGCGGACGTCGCGCGCCGTGAGGGTGCCGAGCGTGAAGCCGTCGACGCCGTACGTCTCGACGGCGTGCGAGCCGGCGCCGGACACGTACGCGCGGTCGATGCTGATGTTGCGCGCGAAGCGGGAGCGGTCGCCGTGGTTGTCGACGCGGATGCCGATGCCGCCGCCGGACAGGCGCATGTCGACGTCCCGCAGCCGCAGGTCGTCGACGTTGCGCGCGAAGATCCCGTAGACGGGCGTGCCGGTCATCGCCAGCCGGGCGACCTCGATGTCGCGGACCCCGCGCATGTAGATGCCGGCGACGTTGCCGGACCCGGAGCCGCTGACGTGGATGGTGCCGCAGGACTCGAACGCGGTGTGGCTGGGCAGCGTGATGCGGGCGTTCGCGCTCATGGTCCCGGAGCCGTTGACGACGACGCGCTGCTTGCTGGTGCGGCCGGCGTCGAGCCCGTCGACGGCGCGCTGGATGGCGGTGAGCATGTCGGAGCCGGACCACAGCTCGCGGGTGCCGCGGTAGGCGCGCCAGGTGCTGCCGTCCTGGACGGCGGAGCCGTGGACGGTCGAGCCGGTGCAGCTGGTGCCGGGTGCGGCGTGCGCGGCGGGCACCGCGACGAGGCCGGCGGCGAGGGTGGCGCCGGCCGCGAGCGCCGCGAGGACGGCGCGTCGGCGTGCGGGCCGGAGGGGGCGCGCAGATCGGGCGTGACGCGTCGTTCGGGCAGGTCGTGCGGTTCGGGCGAGCAGGGAGGACGGCATGCGGTGACCTCTCGTCGGGCCGCCGGGCGACGTGCGGGCGTGCGTCGGTGGACGCCCAGCCGGTCGGCCGGTCTCGACCGTAGGCGGCGTCACGCAGCAGGAGGGACGGTTTGAATCGTTTCGGAGCGCGCTTTCCGCACGTTTGACCCCGCAGCGGTGCCTGTGCTCGCAGCCCCTCGCGAGCCGCTACCGTCACCGCGTGCTCCCCTCCCTCCGGCGCGCCGCGGACCGGCGTCCGGCCGCCGCGCGTCGGCGGGATCCCCTCGTGGCCGCAGCCGCCGTGGTCCTCGCCTGCGGCCTCGCCGTCTCCCGCGGTGGCGGCCTGGGCGCGGACCTCGCCGGCGGCGCGCTGTACGCGGCGCTCGTGCACCTGCTCGTGCTGCTGGTCGCCCCGCGGACGCGCCCCGGCGTGGCCGCAGCCGTGGCGCTCGGTGCGTGCGTCACGGTGGAGCTCGCCCAGCTGACACCCGTACCCGCCACGGTGGTGGCGGCGTGGCCGCCGGCCGCGTACGTGCTCGGGTCGACGTTCGTGCCCACCGACCTGCTCGCGTACGCGGCCGGGGTGGCCGTCGTCGCGGCCGCGGACGTCCTCGCGCGCCGGGCACCCCGGGGGCCGGACCCCGCCGCCTGACCGGCCGCCGCCCGACCCGGCTCACCGCTCGACCCGGCGGCGCCCGGCCCTCAGCCCGTCGGCCGCCGGTACACCGACACGTGCGAGCGCGACTCCGCCGTGAACGGCGTCCCCGACCAGTCGGCGTGCCGCTCCTCGAGCACCAGCCCGGCGAGGCGCGCCATCAGGTCGAGCTCCGCCGGCCACACGTACCGGTGGCCGCTGCGCCACACCTCCGCCGTCCCGTCGTCGTCCCACCGCACGTGGTGCGAGACGAGCCGCTGGTGCAGCGGGTCGACCGTGTCGACGCCCAGGTACCGGTCCGCGGACGCGAACAGGACGCCCGGCTGCCCCGGTGGCAGCACGCGCAGGTCCGGCACCTCGAGCTCGACGACGAACCGCCCGCCCGGCACCAGGTGACGCGCCGCGTTGGCGACGCACGCGACCTGCGCGTCCTGCGTGAGCAGGTTCGAGATCGCGTTGTAGACGACGTAGACGAGCGCGAACTCCCCCGGCACGCTCGCCGTCGCCATGTCGCCCAGCACGACCGGGAGCGTCGCCTCGTCGACCTTCGTCCGCAGCTGCGCGAGCATCGCCGCCGACAGCTCGACGCCCGCCACCGGCACGCCGCGCGCGGCGAGCGGCACGGCGACGCGCCCGGTCCCGACGGCGAGCTCCAGCGCGCGGCCGTCCCCGGCCAGTGCGGCGAGGCGGTCGACGGTCGGGTCGAGCACCTCCGGCGCGAACATGCCGACGCCCGGGGTGTCGTAGCGTCGCGCCGTCCGCTCGTCCCAGATGTCTCGGTGGTCCACGCCGCGACGCTCGTCCTGACGACGGCGGCGCGTCAACGGGTTTGCGCGGCAGGACGGGCGGCGGGCGGGCCGCGAGCGTCGGCACCGTCGCCTGACCTCCCGCCCCCGCCCGCACCCGCGCCGCGTTCCCGAAGCGTTCCGGGGGTTCCGGACGAACCGCCCGCGTCCGTACACTCCGGTCGAAGCGCTTCGACGTTCCGGTCGTCGCAGCCCGTGGGCACCGTCGCCCGCGCCGCCGGGGCACCGCCGCCCCCCGCGCTCGAAGGAGAGCACACACGTGAACCGACGCCTGTGGGCGAGCGTCACCGCGCTCGTCTCGACCGCGGCGCTCGCCGCCGGCCTCGCCGCACCCGCGGCCGCCGCGCCCGACGCCGCCACCGCACGCGCACCGAAGCAGACGGCGGCGCAGAAGACCGTCGCCGCGATGCAGCCCGGCTGGAACCTCGGCAACACGCTCGACGCCGTCGGCCCCGACGAGACCGCGTGGGGCAACCCGCGCGTCACCGAGGACCTGTTCGACGCCGTCGAGGACGAGGGCTTCAACAGCGTCCGCATCCCGGTGACGTTCGGTCAGCACCAGGGGCCGGCGCCCGAGTACGCGGTCGACCCGGTGTTCCTCGACCGCGTCGAGGAGGTCGTCGACATGGCGCTCGACGAGGGCCTGTACGTCCTGCTCGACGTCCACCACGACTCGTGGCAGTGGATCAACCAGATGCCGACGCAGCACGACGCGGTGCTCGCGCAGTACACCGCCCTGTGGGAGCAGCTGGCCGAGCGGTTCCGCGACCACCCGAGGCGGCTGCTGCTGGAGAGCGTGAACGAGCCGCAGTTCGCGGGCGTCGACGACGCGACGTCGTACGCGCTGCTGCACGAGCTCAACGTCGTGTTCCACGAGATCGTCCGCTCGTCCGGCGGGCGCAACGCCGACCGCGTGCTCGTCCTGCCGACCCTGCACACCAACGCCGAGCAGGGCCGCCTCGACGCGCTGACCGCGACGTTCGAGCAGCTCGACGACCCGAACCTCGCCGCGACCGTCCACTACTACGGCTACTGGCCGTTCAGCGTGAACGTCGCGGGCGGCTACCGGTACGACGCGACCGCGCAGGCGGACACCGAGGGCACGTTCGCGCGCGTGCACGACTCGTTCGTCGCGCAGGGGATCCCCGTGATCCTCGGCGAGTACGGCCTGCTCGGGTTCGACCGGCACACGGGCACGATCCAGCAGGGCGAGAAGCTGAAGTTCTTCGAGCACGTCGGCCACCTGGCCCGCACGACGGGCGTCACCACGATGCTGTGGGACAACGGCCAGCACCTGTCGCGGACCGCGTTCACGTGGCAGGACCCGGCGCTGTTCGCGCAGATCCGCGAGAGCTGGAAGCGGCAGTCCGGCACGGCGTCGACCGACCAGGTGTTCGTGCGTCCCGGCGCGGTCGCCGACCAGACGGTGACGCTGCACCCGAACGGCAACCGCGTGAAGGACGTCCGCCTCGACGGCCGGCGCCTGAAGCCGTCGCAGTACCGCCTCGACGGCGACGTGCTCACCCTGCCGGCGGCGCTGCTGCAGCCGCTCGTCGCCGACGGCACCCACGGCCCGCGCGCGGTCGTGGAGGTCCGGTTCAGCAAGGGCCTGCCGTGGCGGATCGAGGTCGTCGCCGCCGACACGCCCGTGCTCGGTGACGCGGCCGGCACGGTCGACGACCTCGCGATCCCGACGGACTTCCGCGGCGACCGCCTCGCCACGATGGAGGCGCGGTACGCCGACGGCACGAACGCCGGGCCGCACGGGTGGACGTCATTCAAGGAGTTCGACGTGACGTTCGCCCCCGAGGACGGCCGCATCGTGCTCCGCCCGGCGTTCTTCGCCGAGGTCACCGACGGTGCACCCGTGCACCTGACGTTCCACTTCTGGAGCGGCGACACGGTGAGCTACACGGTGACCCGCACGGGCACCACGGTCACCGGCACCGCCGCCTGACCCACCCGCCCCGTCCGGTCCTCCGGCGGACCCACCCGCCCCCGTCCCGGCCCGGCCCGGCCCCCGCCCCGTCCTCCGGCCCGTCCCCCCGCTCCCCCCTCCCCGCGAGTCCGGCACCTGTGCGTCGAGTTCGGCACTCGTAGCCGTCGGACTCGGCACGCAACCACCGATCTCGGCGGCGGTGGGCGGGGCGGGGGCGGAGGCCGGGCGGGGGACCGAGGCGGGGCGGGGACCCGGCGGGGGCCGTGCAGGACCGGGCGGGGGCGTCGGCGGGCGGCGGGGCGTCCGGTGGACCACCCTGGACGGCGGGCGCGCCGAGCAGGGCGGGGGTGGTCGGGCGTGGAGTGGTTCGACGCCGAGGGGTACACGATCGCGCGCGAGGTCGTGCAGCGCGGCGTCGCGGCGGTCTTCGTCCTGGGGTTCGTCGCGGTGCTGCGCCAGTTCCGGCCGCTGCTCGGCGAGCACGGGCTGCTGCCGGTGCCGGCGTTCACGGCCCGGGTGCCGTTCCGCGCCAGCCCCAGCCTGTTCCACCGGTGGTTCTCCGACCGGCTGGTCGTGGTCGTCGGCTGGGTCGGCGTCGTGGTCGCGCTGACGCTCGTCGCCGGGCTCCCGCAGCAGGGACCGCCGTGGCTGTCGGCGCTCGCGTTCCTGCTGCTGTGGGCGCTGTACCTGTCGGTCGTCAATGTCGGGCAGGTGTTCTACGGGTTCGGCTGGGAGTCGTTGCTGCTCGAGGCGGGGTTCCTCGTGGCGTTCCTCGGGTCGGACGACGTCGCGCCGCCGGTCACCGTGCTCGCGCTGCTGTGGTGGCTCGTCTTCCGCCTCGAGTTCGGCGCGGGGCTCATCAAGTGGCGGGGCGACCCGGCGTGGCGGGACCTGACGGCGCTGTACTACCACCACGAGACGCAGCCCATGCCGGGCCCGCTGAGCCGCCTGTTCCACCTGCTGCCGCGTCCGCTGCACAAGGTCGAGGTGGTCGCGAACCACGTGACGCAGCTGGTCGTGCCGTTCGGGCTGCTGGTGCCCGGGCCTGTGGCGTCGACGGCCGCGGCGGTCATGGTCGTCACGCAGCTGTGGCTCGTGCTGTCCGGCAACTTCGCGTGGCTGAACTGGTTGACGATCGTCCTGGCGTGCGCGGCGATCGACGACGCGTCGTGGCGGTGGGCCCTCGGCCTCGTCGGCGCGGACGTCGCCCCCGCCGCACCGGCCGCCGACCCGCCGCTGTGGTTCGTCGTCGTGGTCCTGGCCGTCACCGCGCTGTGCGTGTGGATCAGCCGGCACCCGCTGCGCAACCTGCTGTCGCGCCACCAGGCGATGAACGCCTCCTTCAACGTCTGGCACCTGGTCAACGCGTACGGGGCGTTCGGCTCCATCACGCGCCGGCGCACGGAGGTCGTGGTCGAGGGGACGCGCGACCCCGACCCGGCGACCGCCACGTGGCTCGAGTACGAGTTCCGCGGCAAGCCCACCGACGTGCGCCGCCTGCCCCGCCAGTACGCGCCGTACCACCTGCGCCTCGACTGGGGGATGTGGTTCCTCGCGCTCGGCTCGTCGTCGCAGCTGCGCTGGTTCGTGCCGTTCCTGGGCCGGCTGCTCGAGGCCGACCGGCCCACGCTGCGGCTGCTCGCACGCGACCCGTTCGACGGGGAGCGGCCCCGGTGGGTGCGCGCGCACCTGTACCGGTACCGGTTCGCGACCCGCGCGGAGCGCCGCGCCACCGGGCAGCGGTGGGTGCGCGAGGACGACGGCCTCATGATCGGCGCCATGGACAGCACCCGGTTCGCACGCATGCGCTGACGAGCCCCGGACGTCGGCCACCGCACCCGCGGACGCACGGGCGAATCCGCGTGCACCGCCGCGTGCGCCCCTGCGACGATGACGCCCATGTCCCCCTCGTCCCCGCGCGCCTCCCCTGCCCGGGCACCGGCCCGCGGGCTCGCGGTGACGGCCGACCCGGAGGCGTCGACCGGCGCGCCCGGGACGACGCCGGCTCCTCCGCCGCGCGGCGTCGCGGGACCGCTCGTCGAGCGCCTGCTGCCCGCGCGCCTCGGCACGGGGATCCGGTGGCTGCTCGCGTCGTCCTGGTCGACCAACCTCGGCGACGGCCTGCTGCTCGCGGCCGGCCCGCTGCTCGTCGCCTCGCGCACCGACGACCCGTTCCTCGTCGCGCTCGCCGCGCTCCTCACGTGGCTGCCGCCGCTGCTGTTCGGCCTGTGGGCGGGGGTGCTGACCGACCGGCTCGACCGGCGCCGACTCGTGGTGACGGTCAACGTCGTGCGGGTCGGGGTGCTCGCGGCGCTCGCGGCCGCGGTGGCGCTCGACGCCGCGCCGATCGCGGTGGTGCTCGCGGCGCTGTTCCTCGTCGCGACGGCTGAGACGTTCGCCGACAACACCTTCAACGCGCTCGTGCCGACGCTCGTCGCGCGCGACGACCTCGCGGTCGCCAACGCGCGCATGCAGACCGCGTTCATCGCGCTCAACCAGCTCGCCGGGCCGCCGCTGGGCGCCGCGCTGTTCGCGGTCGGGCACGCCTGGCCGGTCGCGGCCGACGCGCTGCTCGTCGCCGCCGGCGTCGCGCTCGTCGCGCGGGTGCGCCTGCCCGAGCGCGCGTCCGACCACCACGAGCGCAGCCACGTGCTGGCCGACGTCGCCGAGGGCGTCCGCTGGGTGTGGCACCACGCCGCCGTGCGCACGCTGGTCCTGACGATCCTCATCTTCAACGTGACGTTCGGCGCCGCGTTCTCGGTGCTCGTCCTGTACGCGCAGGAGCGCCTCGGCCTCGGCGAGGTCGGCTACGGCCTGCTGACGACGACGCAGGCGCTCGGCGGCCTCGCCGGCATCGCGGCGTACGGCTGGCTGACGGCGCGCGTCTCCCTCGCGAACCTCCTGCGCGTCGGCCTGGTCATCGAGACCCTCACGCACCTGGCGCTCGCGCTGACGACGCAGGCGTGGCTGGCCCTCGGCATCTTCTTCGTCTTCGGCGCGCACGCGTTCGTCTGGGGCACGACGTCGGTGACGGTGCGCCAGCGCGCCGTCCCGCACCGGCTGCAGGGGCGCGTCGGCAGCGTGAACCTCGTCGGCGTCTTCGGCGGGCTCGTGCTCGGCGCGGGGATCGGTGGCGCGCTCGCGCAGCGGTACGGCGTGACGGCGCCGTTCTGGTTCGCGTTCGCGGGCTCGGCCGTGTTCGTCGTGCTCATCTGGCACCAGCTGCGCCACGTCGCGCACGCGGACGAGCAGGACGCGCCCGCCGCGTGACGCCGAGGGGCACCGTCAGGCGATGAGGGACTGCCCGCCGTCCACGAACACCTCCGTGCCGCTGACGTGGCTCGCCGCGTCGGACGCGAGGAACGCGATGACGTCGGCGACCTGCTGCGACGACCCGGACCGCTCGCCCGTCAGCGGGATCTGCCCGTCGGGGTACTCGGCCGCGACGCCGAGGTCCTCGGTGCCGCGCTGCTCGGTGTTGTCGTCGATCTCGGT